>CAJONO010000023.1 GCA_905235905.1 uncultured Prevotella sp. | reverse complement strand
TGCGCAAAGTTCTTTTATATTTGTTTAACTCAAAATGTGACTGCAAATCATCCATAAGTTGGGTACATCAAATTGAACACCCTACTTTCGAATGCAAATATAATGCTTTTTTGTTAATTCTGCAACTTTTTCTTCAAATTTCTTTCAAAAGATACTTTCATTTGCCAATTTTTCATTATCTTTGCATCGGCTTGGGGAGAAATCCCGAGTCGCAGATGCATTAGCTTTTATTTCGCACTTTACCAAAGTGACCTGAGAAACCAATTTGGAATAAGTTCGATTGAAGAAGCAAAGGGAAAGCCTGGAATGGCATTCCCGCCAACATTGCAGCTATGCACACGCTTATGGCGTGGAGCATTCTTATATGTTGGCAGGGGTTCCAATTTCTCAGGTCCGCCCCTTAGGTAAAGTGCATAAGAATGGCCACGCCATTCTTTGTGCTCTGATCTTTGTATCTTCTTATTAACAACATTATTAACTTAAAACAAATGCAGAAAATGAAGAAAAAGATTTTCTCAGGTGTTGGTTGTATGGCAATGGCTCTACTGTTGTCGTCCTGCTATTCATCAACGGTCAGCATGGGCAACATGAAGCCCACTGACCCAGCCGTACATGTGGCAACAGCTCATGAACCCCACTTTATCAGTGGACTCGTGGGAAGTACGAAACGTGAAGCCAAGAACTACATTGGCGACAACAAAGACTATCGCATCAAGCAGTACCAGTCGTTTGTCGATGGCTTCTTGGGCGTTATCACGGCTGGTATCTACACGCCTACTACCACCAAGTTCTACCTGCCGTATGGTGTCACCGCTCCAGTGGTAAGGAAGAAGAAGAACCTTCCGACGAAATTCGGCGTTCGTGGAGGATTGAACATAACGTCAGCATCGCTCAAACACGGTGATGTGTTAGGAGCGTCAAGCAGCATGGGCTTCAACGCAGGCTTTATTCTTGATGTTCCTGTCAGCGAATCGTTCTATGTGCAGCCGGGACTGTATTATACGCAGAAGAACTTTGAGATTTATGAAACGACATGGCGCGACTCATATTGGACCTGTACACAAGGATTGGTAGAACTGCCCATATTGGCATCATACAGACTCCCCCTTACAGACGACATTCAGTTACAAATCAATGCAGGTCCATACGCGTCCGTAAGGCTGAACGGCAATTCGAGCGATGGCGATAGCTACTACGTTAATGGCTCCGAGTTTGATGCCGGCTTGCAAGTTGGTACAGGTATCTTGTACGACAAGCACTATTATGCAGGAATCGGTTATGAATGGGGCTTCGTGGGACAAGGCCATCCCGATGATTGCAAGTACAAGAATCTGTTTATTAGCATAGGGTATAACTTTTAATTAAGGAGGAAGAAATATGAAAAAATCAGTCATTATTGGTTGCTGCGCATGTGTGGCACTCATGCTCCAGTCATGTTATTGTTCTACGGTATGTGTGGGTAATATGCAGGAGAACGATCCTGCTGTCTGTGTCAACACCGTGCATAATCCGCATTTCGTCAACGGCCTTGTGGGCAGTAAGGATATTGCAGGAAAAGACTATGTTGCCGGTCACGAGAGCTACAAGGTTAAGCATTATCGCTCTTTCGTCGATGGTTTGCTCAGTGGCATCACGATGGGTATCTATACGCCTACGACCACAAAGTTTTACTTGCCGTTGGATGCAAATAAGTAGTTATGCGTCCTTGGCCCAAAGGAGTTATTTATGGGGTGAACTGCGTTTCTTCCAAAATCGTTTTGCTACGTCAGAATTATTTTGTAACTTTGCAAGCAAAAATAAGTGACTATGGGAAATTTAGTAGCGATTGTGGGGCGCCCCAACGTGGGCAAGTCCACCTTATTCAACCGCCTGACCAAGAGTAGGCAGGCAATTGTGAGCGATGAGGCCGGCACGACACGCGACCGCCAGTATGGCAAGTGCGAATGGACGGGCCGTGAGTTCTCGGTGGTCGACACTGGCGGCTGGGTAGTCAATTCCGACGATATTTTCGAAGAGGAGATTCGCAAGCAGGTCGTCATTGCCACCGAAGAGGCCGACCTGGTGCTGTTTCTCTGCGACATCAAGAACGGCGTGACCGACTGGGACATGGACGTGGCCCAGATTCTGCGCCGCTCGAAACTGCCCGTCATCCTCGTGGCCAACAAGGCCGACGACGGCAAGGACCTTTACGGGCAGTACGACTTCTACAAGCTGGGGCTGGGCGACCCCTACTGCATCAGTGCCGCCACGGGCAGCGGTACGGGCGACCTGCTCGACAAGATCATCGAGATGCTGCCCAAGAAAGAGAACGACGAGACCGAGGACGGCATTCCCCGCTTTGCCGTGGTGGGCAGGCCGAACGTGGGCAAGTCGAGCCTGATCAACGCCTTCATTGGCGAAGACCGCCACATCGTGACCGACATTGCCGGAACGACCCGCGACAGCATCTACACCCGCTACGAAAAGTTCGGCTTCGACTTCTACTTGGTCGACACGGCCGGCATCCGCCGCAAGAACAAGGTGACCGAAGACCTGGAGTTCTACTCGGTGATGCGCTCCATCCGCTCTATTGAGAACAGCGACGTGTGTATTCTCATGATCGACGCCACCCGGGGAATCGAGGCGCAAGACATGAACATCTTCCAGCTCATACAGAAAAACAACAAGAGCCTTGTGGTGGTGGTAAACAAATGGGACCTGGTCGAGGACAAGTCGCAGATTGCCATCAATACCTTCGAGACGGCCATCCGCAATCGCATGGCACCGTTTGTCGACTTTCCCATCATCTTCGCCTCGGCAGTCACGAAGCAACGCATCTTCAAGGTGCTCGAAACGGCCAAGCAGGTCTACCTGAACCGAAAGTTGCGCATTGGCACCACCAAGCTCAACGAGGTGATGCTGCCGCTCATCGAGGCCACACCGCCACCCTCTGTCAAGGGTAAGTATATCAAGATTAAATATGTGTCGCAGGTGCCCGACACGCAGATTCCCACCTTCATCTTCTACGCCAACCTGCCGCAGTATGTCAAGGAACCCTACAAGCGCTTCCTGGAAAACAAGATACGCGACAACTGGACGCTCACGGGCTCGCCCATCAACATTTTCATCCGTCAGAAATGAAGCAGCTGGCTTTCGCGCTTTTGGCAGGACTCCTGCTGCTTGGCTGCCACAAGCTCACTCCTGAAGAGGCAGCCCTGGCAGCGGCAAAGACTGCGGCAAAGGGCTATTACGACCACCTGCTGGCCGGGCGCTACGAGCAGTTCCTACAAGGCAGGGCAGGCACCGACAGCCTGCCCGACAGCTACCGCGAGCAGCTGATTACCGGATATCGGCAGTTCATGGCCCAACAGACCAGCGCCCATGGGGGCATAAGCTCGCTCCGCGTCAACGACAGTGCCTACATCGATTCTACGCTCCATCTCATACAAGTATTCCTCCTGCTACAGTTTGCCGACTCTGTAGAGGAGGAAATCGTAGTGCCGATGGTTGAAGACAACGGGCGGTGGCTCATGAAATGACTACCCCGCCTGCTGGTGGGTGACGGCCTCGCGCATCTCCTTGAGCAGGTCGGAGGCGAAGATGAAGTCGGTGAGCCGCTTGTTGGTACTGTTCATGATTTCCGACGACACGCCCTGCCATTCCTTGTGGCCTTCGTAGATGAAGATGATGTTCTCGCCAATGCCCATCACCGAGTTCATGTCGTGGGTGTTGATAATGGTGGTCATGTTATACTCCTGCGTCAGGCTGTGCAGCAAGTCGTCGATGACGAGCGAGGTCTTGGGGTCGAGCCCGCTGTTTGGCTCGTCGCAGAACAGGTATTTGGGATTAAGGGCAATGGCGCGTGCTATGGCCACGCGTTTCTGCATACCGCCTGAAATCTCACCGGGATATTTGTCCTCGGCGCCCACTAAGTTCACGCGATCCAGACATTCCATTGCCCTTTTGGTGCGCTCGCGCAACGTCATCTTCGAGAACATGTCGAGCGGAAACATCACGTTTTCGAGCACGGTGAGCGAGTCGAAGAGGGCGGCACTCTGGAAAATCATGCCCATCTCGCGGCGCATGTGCACCTTCTCGCGCTTCGACATCTTCACAAAGTCGCGACCGTCATAGAGCACCTGACCGCTCGTTGGCTCAAACAGTCCTACCAGGTTCTTCATCAGCACCGTCTTGCCGCTACCGCTCTGGCCGATAATCAGGTTGGTCTTGCCGTCTTCAAACACCGTGTTGATGTTTTTCAGCACCTCCTTCTCGTCAAAGCTCTTGCACAAATTCTTTACTTCTATCATATAACTAAAGTCAGAGACCCCACCCCTGCCCCTCCCCTTCCTTCAAGGGGAGGGGCAGGGGTGGAGTCTGTATCTACTTGGACGCTGCAAAAGTACAAAGATTTTCTGAATTACGGCACACTTCAGTCCTAATTTTCCATAAAACGGCATCCACTTTTTTCCGACAAGGTTGAATTAGGTCGCAATTCGTGCTGAATTGCGCTGCAATCTATACTGAATTACCCCACAATTCATGCTGAATTGCAGGGTAATTCAAGTATGTTTCGTAACCATTTGGCTGTCAGACGGTTACGTTTTCAATAAAATTATCTGTTTTTAAGGTATTTCCTTACCTGTCCGTTGCCCGACTTCACGAGGCTTATTCCCTTCTTGGTGCCGCTGGTCTGGCAGCCGTTGAGCGAGTAGACGGCAGTGGCCGACTGCAGTGTGCTGGCAGGGACGGTCTGAACGGAGGCCGTTTCCATATCTTCGTCGGTAGCCGAATAGAGGGCGAGGCCGCTAATGGTGATGGTGTCGGCCGAGGTGGGGCGCGTCAGCGTAAGCCGGTATTCCCCCCAACCGTCGTCCACCTTGAAGGTCAGCTTGGCCTCGGTGCCGGCGTTCACCGTGGTGTTCAGCACGTAGTTCTTCTTGCCCGTGAGCTTCTGCAGCTTCACGCCAATCGCGGCCGAGGGGTCGCCCTCCGACTTGAAGCAGAGCTTATAGTTGCCCGTGGTGAGCTGCAGTGAGCGGTAGACGTTCTGGTTGGCATCGGTCTTCTGTGTGCCGCCGAAGCGGAGCAGCGTCGTTCCGCTGTTCACTGTCCATCCGTGCGATTTCGGCGCATAGCCTTCGGTGTCGAGCCGGGGGTTCCATTTCAGCGTGGTGTCGCAGGGGCTGTCGAGGGTGTACTGCTGGAAGAAGTCCCACATGGTCTGCGACGAGCTGTTCTTCTCGGTGTTGCTGGTGAAGTCGTTGTGGCCCATGCCGTCGATTTCATAGAAAATGATGGGGAAGCCGCCGTCCATGGCCTCATAGACGCTCTTGGTATACTTGCCGCTCTTCACGGTCTTCACCGGAATGGGCTTGGCACCGTTGCGGGCCACCATGTCGTCGATGACGTTGGGCACGAGCGAGTACTTCACGAAGTCGTCGGCCTTGCCGTGTATGTGGAGGAAGGGCACGGGGCGCCATCCCGTGTGGTGCAGGTGGAACTCGTTGATGGGATAGCCGCTGATGGCGGCGAAGGCGGCAAAAAGATGGCTGCACGTGTTGGCCATGACATAGGTCATCATGCCGCCGTTGGAGAAGCCGCAGCAGTAGAGACGCTTGCGGTCGATGGTGTATTTCGAGGCCACATCCTCGACGACGGCCTTCAGGAAGTCGGTGTCGAAGTTCTCCTCGCCGTATGCCGACCAGCCGTTGGCCTGCATGCCGCCCAGACCGGGGAAAGTGGTGGGCAAGCCCTGCGGATAGGCCACGATGAAGCCGTCCTTGTCGGCAATGGCATCGAAGTTGGGGCTGTGGGCCGTGGTCGACACGGTGCCGCCGGCACCGTGGAGGGCAATGACGAGCGGGGCGTTCTCCTTTACGTTGTTGGGCACGTAGAGGTTATACTTGCGGGTATCGTTGCCCACCTTCACAGTGAAGAACTTGTTTACTTTGGCTGCCTGGGCCCCCAAGCAAGCAAAAAGGGCAAGCAGGCTGAGTGTTGTCAGATGTTTCATAAGGATGGTTATTGGTTATTTCACTTTCCAGACGTTGAGGGTGATGCCCTTGAAACCGTCGGGCGACGGTGCCGGGGCACAGAGGAAGAGGGCGTTGTTGAGCCACGCATACTTGCTGTCCTCGGGGGCCTCGAACTGTGGGGCGGCCTTGAAGTAGAACGACGGGCGGCCCTGCTCGTCCTGCCCGGCAGCGATGATGCCACGGTTGCGAATGTGGATATAGACACCGTCGTCGGTCTTGATAGAGTAGATGGCCTCCAGCTCGGTGCGGCCACCCTTGGCCAGCTGCCAGTCGGCACCGCCATTGATGATGGTGCCCTTCAGCCGGGGGCCTTCGAACGTGCCGCCCGTGATGGGGATTACGGTGCGGCGGCCGTGAGGCGTCTCACCAACGGAATAGGGGGTGTCGAGCGTCACCTTCAGTTGCATTGCAAATTCCAGTTCGGGAGCAGGGGCTTCGGTTTGTGCTTTTGCTCCAAGGGCTGCAGAGAGCAGGAGCATGCTTGCGAGGAATAGTTTTTTCATAATCTCAAAATGGGGGAAATGTTTATCTGATGATTTTACGATAGGTGCTCTTGCCGCCGCGCACGGTCTTCTGAATGAGAAGGCCACGGGCGTGAGACCCTACGGGACGGCCCTGCAGGTCGTAGAGCCTGACGCATTCGTTGTCATCGGGGCGCGTAGTGCTGTCGATGCCGGCCATCGTCCCCTTGAGGTAGACGTGGTACTCGCCTCCAGCCTCGGTCTGCAAGTCGTATTCATAGACCTTCTTCACACTGAGCTTGGGCTTGGCCGTGAGCGACTTGGCCAGCAGCGGCTCCTTGATGTCGGCAGGTGCGAAGAGCCGATTGGGACAGTCGCCCTCGGCAGGCAGCAGACCGTCGCCTTCCAGCTCGACGTAGGAGCGCAGGCGCAACGTGCCGCCAATGGTTGAGCGAATGTTCGTGGAACGAAGTTTCCCTTCGTTCCATTCCATGTCGACCTCGAAGCCGCCACGCGCCCGCAACCCGCTGATGCTGCCTTTCTTCCATACAGCAGGCAGGGCAGGCAGCAGGTGGACGGCACCGTCGTGGCTTTGCAACAACATTTCGGCAATGCCGGCAGTGGCTCCGAAGTTTCCGTCGATCTGGAACGGTGGGTGGGCATCGAACAGGTTGGGGAAGGTACGGCCATTGGGATACTGACCCGTTGCATCTTCCGACGGCAAGAGTTTCAGCATGTTCTTCAAGATGGTCAGGGCATGAGTGCCGTCGAGCATGCGGGCCCAGAAACAGATTTTCCAGCCAAGGCTCCAGCCTGTGGCCTCGTCGCCACGGTCGGTGAGTGTCTGCTTGGCAGCGGCAAAGAGCTCGTTGTGGCTGTAGGGCGAAATCTGGTTAGAGGGGAACAGGCCATAGAGATGGGATATGTGGCGATGGTGCATGTCGCTGCCGTCGGCATCGACGAGCCACTCCTGCAACTGCTTGCGGCTGCCTATCTGCATAGGGGGCAGTTGTTCCAATGTTGCTCTGAGCTTGTCGCGGTAGGCTTCGTCCTCACCCAGTATCTCGGCAGCCCGCAGCGTGTTCGACAGGGCATCGAACACAATCTGATTGTCCATGGTGCAGCCGGCAGTGATGGGTGTCGACTTGCCGGAAGGCCCCTGTTCGGGGCTGACCGACGGCACCACGACGAGCCAGTTGTTGTAGTTGGGATGGGGCACCATGTAGTCGAGGTAGAAGTCGGCCGTACCCTTGATAATGGGGTACCACTGGCGCAGGAAGTCTGCGTCGCCCGTATAGAGATAGTGCTGCCACAGGTGGGTGGCCAACCAGGCACCGCCATTGGGATACATACCCCAGAAAGCGCCGTCGACGGGGCCTGCCACGCGCCACAGGTCGGTGTTGTGATGGGCCATCCAGCCACCGCAGTTATACATCTTCTTTGCCGTGATGGCTCCCGTCTCGCTCAAATCGCGGATGAAGGAGAAGAAGGGGTCGTTGGTTTCCGTGAGGTTGCACACCTCCGACGGCCAGTAGTTCATCTCGGCATTGATGTTAATGGTGTACTTCGAGTCCCACGGTGCATCCTGCTTGTCGTTCCACAGTCCCTGCAGGTTGGCAGGCTGTCCGCCCTTCTGCGAGGAGGAGATAAGCAGGTAGCGCCCGTAGTTGAACAGGAGGGCCACCATGCCCCAGTCGGTACTGCCCGAAAACTTTTGCAGTCGTTTCTCGGTGGTCAGCTTGCTGTTGGCCGACGAAGGCAGGTAGAGGTGTACGCGATTGTACTGTGCCTGGTATGCCTCGATATGGCGGGCGAGCAGTTCGGCATAGTCGTGCTGGCGGGCATTGGTCAGATAGGAAAGACTCTTGGCCGCATGTTTGCCGCTGACGTTCTTGTAGTTGACGTAGTTGGTGGCCGCTGAGATATAGATAGTGGCCGTGGTGAAGTTCTTCACCGTCACGGTGCCGCCAGAGGCATAGGTCACGGTACCGTCGCTCTCCACCTGATAGCGCAGCGAAGCTTTCAGCTTGCCAGCGATACCCTCATGGTCGACGCCGCTGATAGTGGCGATGGCGCAGTCGGCCGTTTTGGTATAGGTAGTGGCATAGGGTGCCGAATGCTTCAGCGTACAAGTGCTCAGTGTGTCGGCTTCGAGATGCACCACGATGATACTGTCGGGCATCGAGGCGAAAACAGTGCGACGATACTGATGGCCGTCATGCTCGAACGTCACCGTCGAGAGAGCCGTCTGTAGGTCGAGTTCGCGGCGGTAGTTAGTCACCTTCGAGGCCGTGATGCCTGTGTGGGTCATCTTCAGGCTGCCGAGTGTCAGGTACTTCATACCGTGCGGACCCTTGACGAACTGCTGGTTAATCAGGTTTTCGGCTTCCTGCTCCTTGCCGCTGAAAATGAGGCTGCGCACCTGGTCGAGATACTTGGCCGACGTGGTGCTGTTGTTATTGTGCGGCCCGCCACTCCAGAACGAGTCTTCGTTCAGCTGAATCTCGTCGGTCTGTGTGCCGCCATAGACCATGCCGCCCAAACGGCCATTGCCCACGGGCAGTGCCTCAAGCCAGATAGTGGCCGGCTTGTCATACCACAGCCGCTCGGTATTGTCGTCAGCGTTCACACTCTTTTGCGCCATCAGCGTGGTCCATGCCGCCATCAGTCCTGCCAGCATCGCCATTGTTCGTAAAGAAAACATCATTGTTTCTGGTTTTGATAATTATCGTGTGCAAAAATACAAATTATTGACGACAATAGTCATAAAAGGTGTTTCAAATTATTTGCAAAATGTTACGACCATTTGCAAACCCACCATACGCAAGCCGCCCGCACCTTTCGGGCAGAAGCTCGAAAAATGCGGGCGGACAAGAAAGTGATGCGTTCTTAGTTTTCTTCGTCGTGATAGGCGTATAGCCCCCAATATCTCAGCATTTCATCGGTAAGCGATACAACGTTGTGGGAAGAAAGCTTCGCGACACCCGAATTATAATTCTCGTTGTCGACGACCGTTCCTAACAGATAGGCATTGGCTTCCTGTGGAATGTCAAGAACGAGGGTGCTGCCGATGGGGAATGAGTTGAAACTGTACTTCCCTGGGAGCAGTTCGTTCTTGGGTATGATGAGACCATTATTCAGCGTGTCGTTTTTGACCACATAGAATTCCACATAGAAAAAGCCAAGTTCCCAGCCGCTGTTATTGGTCACTGTCAGCTTGGTCTTGTCGTCTTGGTTATTGACAGGATTTGGCGGCGTCGTGGTGTCGTTGTCGTCATCACCGCCACAAGCCACAAGAGCCATGCCGACCATCATGACCAGTGTGAGGGCCAAGAGGTTCAGTTTGTTAAGAAACAACTCTTTTGCTTTCATCTTCTACGATATTTTTTATGACCAACTGTGTGCAGTTACTGGGCTGCCTCTTCCTTGATGGTCTTACCCATGGTGAGGTAGGCCACAGGAGCTGCAATGAAGATACTGGATAGTGTACCGAAGACCACACCGAGAATCATGGCAAACGAGAACGAGCGGATGCTGTCGCCACCGAAGAGGAAAATGATGACGAGCACGAGCAGTGTCGTTACCGAGGTGTTGATGGTACGGGCCAGTGTCTGGTTCAGCGAGTCGTTGAAGATGACCTGACGGTCGCGCTTGCCAAAGAGGCCGATGTTCTCACGGATACGGTCGAACACCACCACCTTGTCATTGATAGAGTAACCAATCACGGTCAGGATAGCACCGATGAACACCTGGTCGATTTCCAACGACATGGGCACCCAGCCCCACAGAGCCGAATACATACCGATAACCACCAGTGCGTCGAGAGCCAGAGCCACGATAGCACCCACGGAGAAGGCAAGGTTGCGGAAGCGGATGAAGATGTAGAGGAAGATGGCTATCAGGGCAATGATGACCGAGATGATAGCACCATAGGTAATGGTCTTTGCCACCGACGGACCCACCTTGGCCGAACTGATGATAGAACCACCCTCACGAACGTCGGGGTTCTTGAAGTCGGAAACGTTCTCGGTAGAAATGAGGTCGGCCTTCTTCAGGGCCTCGAACAGCATGTTCTCTGCCTCGTCGTCGACGGTAGCGTCGTTCGACTCAATGTTCCAGTTGGTCTGAACGCGGACGGTCTTCTCAGACGAGGTACCCAGGGCGATAACCTGAGTGTTAGCCTCCTGACCGGCCTTGTCGCCAATGGTGTTCACATAGACACCCTGCATGGCCTGACGCACCTGCTCGACGGGCACCTCCTTGTTGAGCACCACCTTGTAGTTACGGCCACCAGTGAAGTCGATTGACTGGCTCAGACCGCGAACGAAGAAGCAGCAGATGAAGGCTACGGCAGCGATGCCCCAGATGGTGAACGAAGTCTTGTAGGCACTCATGAACTTATACTTCGTGTTCTGCATCAGGTTGCGCGAGTAGGCGGTAGAGAACGTGAGGTTCTGCCACTTGTCTTTCTTCATGCGGTTCTCATAGACAATGCGGGTCAGGAACACGGCGGTGAAGAACGACACGATGATGCCGATGATCCACGTAGTAGCGAAGCCCTTCACAGGACCTGTTCCGAAATAGAGCAGGATGATACCGGTGATGAGCGAAGTGAAGTTCGAGTCGAAGATGGCCGAGAAGGCATTCGAATAACCTTTCTGGATGGCTTCCTTCACATTCAGACCGCGCTTCAACTCTTCCTTGGTGCGCTCATAGATAAGCACGTTGGCATCGAC
>CAJONO010000022.1 GCA_905235905.1 uncultured Prevotella sp. | reverse complement strand
AGGAAAGAGCGTAGGTGGACTTGAAACGATGGCCTTTCAGTTGAATTTACTTTATGGCTACACAATGGAAGAACAGAAGGAAGCGTTATAGATATTGGACTGGAAAATGGCTATCTGTAGTTCGCCAGAAGAGACTGCCAAGATGCTTGACAACCGCAATGCCGACTGGCTGACAAAGGTGCCTGGCATTATGAACGAGAAACCGACTCTCTTCGCCGTTGGCGCAGGACATCTCCTTGGCGAAAATGGCGTTCTAAATCTGCTGTGCAAAGCGGGATATACGGTGGAACCTGTGCAATAGAGACAAGTTATTTTTCCCATCCTCTTTCGTTTGCATAATCATGCATTTTGGGACTTTACGAAGGCACGTTTGAAATTCATGCTGAATTCCGATGCAATTAAGTTTAAATTGTCGTGTAATTCAGCATGAATTGGAACGTAATTTAGAATGAATTATAACATGTTGTAAATCAACGGCTTAACAAAACCGTCAAAATGTATATATATTCATGAAACCTATCTTGGCTCTTCGTTTCATTCGCCTTGTTCTTCGGACTTTTTGATGTAAGCCTTAGCGATAGAAAGTGTTAGTTCTGACAGCTTACGAAGTAAGCATTTGTTACTTCAATCTTATTGTTGAACGAGCCACGGTTGCCAATAATGGTGATGGTGCTGCCGTTCTTGATGCCGTACTGGCTGACGAGCTCCTGAAACTTCTTCTTGGCGCCTCCCTTCTCAGAGAGCACCCCGTAGACGTAGACGCTGCCCGTCTCGTCGGTGAGGTCGAAGTTGCCGTACTGGTCGCCGTCCTTCAGATTGCTTATGGTACCCGTGAGCTGATACCACACGTCAGTGCTCTCAGCAGCGGCGTTGAAATCGGCCACGCTGATAGTCTTCACACCTTCAGTGGGTGTGTCAGGTGTGTCGGGGGTGTCGGGCGTGTCGGGAGCGTCGCCAATGCTGACGAAGTAGGCGTTCGTCACCTCGATCTTGCCGTTAAACGAGCCTCGGTTGCCGATGATGGTAATCTTGCTGCCGTTCTGGATGCCCTTGGCGGCTACCAGCTCTTGGAACAGCTTCTTGGCACCGCCCTTCTCGGAGAGCAGACCATAGACGTAGACACTGCCCGTCTCGTCGACCAAGTCGAAATTGCCATACAGGTCGCCGTCCTTCAGGTTTGCCACAGTGCCCGTGAGCTGATACCACACGTCGGTGCTCTCGGCTGCGGCGTTGAATTCGGCCACGGTCACCTTCTTCACTTCGCCCGTTGGGGTGGGTGTCGGGTCATCGCCGCTGGCGATGCCTCCGTCGCTGGTCTGAAGAGTGGCATCGTCGACAAGGATGTTCTGGGCGACTGCATAGTCGGACGACTTCGGGTTCATCATCACCAGTGCTACAGTCGTTTGGGCGGCAAGGGTGAAGGTGGTGGAAACGAGCGTCCACTCAGTGTTAGTGAGGGTGGCCCAGCCGCCGTAGGTGTAGCCCTGGCTGTCGGCCACGCCATTGGTTACTGCGACGTAGCCTGCACGTGTCTGCGCCTTGTCGGCTGTGGTGCTCTTGGCATAGAACGAGAATGCGTATGTTCCGGCCTTCAGTGTGATTTCCTCGTGCCCCAGGCGTTTGTTGGCACTTGCAGTGAAGCCTACAGATACGGCATACTGTCCACCGTGGGCATCGGTGGTCTGCGTCAGCGTGGCATTGCCTGCGGTTGAAGTGGTCTTCCAGTGGTCGGGCTGGCCGTCGGTCCATGCCTCGAAGTCGCCATTGGTCAGAATGTTTTCGCCAGTAGGAGCAGGAGGCGTTTCGCCACCTCCTTCGGTCTTTCCGTTGAGCGAGTAGAGAAATCCCTCGTTCTGCTGCGTTTCGGGCGTTGTGTTATACATGGTGAGCTTGGCACAGACGATGACGTCGTCGCCCACTTTCAGAACGTCGCCGGCACCTTGCGTCCATTTCTTGTTGCCAAGATAGAGCACACGGTAGCAATAGAACTGACCGGCAGAGGTGCCGTCGTCCGAGATATAGAACGACGCGTTTCCGTAGGTGCCTTGGTCGAAGTTAAGCTCACTGCCGTTTTGGGTGGCAATGGATACCACCTTACCTTTTATATAATAGTAGCTTGTGCTTACCTCTCCGCTGGCCAGCTTCTTACATTCGTTGGTGGCTGCCACCGAGTTGAACGGATTCTCCTGGCTGCCATCGCCAGTAGCTTCTAATTGGGCGGGCTTGACGGGCAATGAGAAAGGTTCGGGCACGTCTTCGCAGGCGGTGATTGTCAGGGCGGCTATAGCCCCTAACATCAGGTTTCTGAATAATTTCTTCATATAGTCTTAATGTTTTTAATATTCAATCTTTATTCTTCGCTTTTCACTCTTCACTAATAATCTCTATGTCGTCGGCCGAGCGAATGAGCAGCTGCCAGTTGTCGCCGCTACTGTCCTTGTAGCGGGTGAAGATGCCCGTGAGGTTGCAGTGCTCAGGCAGTTCCATGGCGGCAAACTTGGCGTATGTGCTGGTGCGCACGATGATTTTTCCGCCGTTGCTCATGTTGATGGTGTGATGCACATAGTTTTTCGATGTGCCTATCCAGGAATAATTGCTGGCAATGCTGTCGGCATAGGTGGGGGCAAACAGCCGTCCTTTTGAGGCCTCCCTGAGTTTCAGCCCCCTGACGGTGGCCAGCTGTCCGCAGTTGTCCTTCACGTTGTCCTTGATAGCGGTGAATTCTGCGGGCTTCTTCGGTTCTTTCCTTTCCAACAGCTTGATGTGCTCATTCCATAGATACTTGTTGATTTGGCCCAGCTTCACGGCCCCATTGTCGGTGTAGAGCGTTCCTATCTGTGGCTGCGAGCCATAGCCTCCGTAGCAGAGGCCTTTCAGGTTGATGAGCAGCTCCTGTCCCTCGGCCAGTTCTCCGCTCAAGCCTGTGGCTTTGATGCAGACGATGATGCCACCCGTTTCGTCCTGCACACAGATTTGCTTGTAGAGATTGCTGCCAATGTCGTTGCCCGTTACCATGACCTTCAGCTGAATGTCGTCGGTAATCTCCTCATACATGTAGCCGTTCTTCTCAAGCTGGCTGGCATATCTGGCCTTCAGTTCGGCCAGCGTGATGACGTTGGTTTCCTGTATGCTGGCGTTGCCTATCGGCTTGCTGTTTTCGAACGAAGGCTCGTCCCAGTCTTTCTGGCAGGAGGTGAGCACTCCACCCATTGTGATGGCAATTGATAAGCCAATCAGCCACTTACTGCTTCTTATGTTTGTTTTCATAATCTTCAATCTTTAATTATCAATCTACGGTCTTCAATCAGAAGTAGTATGTGAGCATCAGCATGCCGTTGATGCCGTTGACATAATACTTGTAGGGACTGTTCTGGAACGAGTAGGCGCGTATGCTCTCACCACTCTCATCGACGTCTGTGCGGCTCTGTTCACGTCCGCCCGTCACAATTTTGCGGTTGTTCAGAATGTTGGTGAGCATGAGGTTGAGTCCAAGTCTGCGTCCATGACGCAGGTAGAACTGCCGGCCAACAGACGCATCGAGCATAAAGCCACCCTTGCCTTTGGCCTGGTTGGGCAGTGTGGTGTAGCCCATGCTGTTACCATCGTTATCGAAGGATTCCTTGTGGGCTGAGCGATAGCGGGTAACGGGCGTGTAGTAGAGATAGATGCGGTCGTAGTAGTTGCCAATAAGGTCGACATACCAGCGACCCAGGTGCATGTTGAGGTCGAGGCTGGCGGCGGTTAGCGGTGTGCAGCCTTCGCGCACTCCCTTGTTCAGGCACACGTCCTCATAGGCTTTTCCGTCTTCCGAGAGCATGTATTCCACATTGGCATTGTTCACATACAGGGCATCGCTGATGGTGCCCAGCACTTTTAGGTTCAGCCAGTCGGTGGCCTTGATGTTCATGCCCAGCTCGATGCCGTAGAATTCTTTCTCGATGCCTCTGAGCGAGACATAGGTGAACGAGTGGGCATTGTCCATGTAGTACATGCTCTGCTCGGTCACGTCATTCAGATGGCTGTAGTAGGCGTTTAGGTTCAGTTTCAGCCAGGCGTTCTGCATCTGGTAGCCCCATTCTGCCGAGAACACTTTCTCCTGTTTCAGGTCGTAGACGAAGTCGTTGTTCACCTGTGCGGCGAGGAAGGCGGTGCGGGCAGCGGGTGTCTTCAGCTCGTAGCCCAGTCCGAAGAGCATGGCATGTCCGTGCCCTAAATCAACGTGGGCACCAGTCTTCACGCCGCCGTCCATGAATTTGGCCGTGCCACCCTTGCCGTAAGAGTTGTTGGGAGCCAGACCGCTACGCATGTTGCCCTCGCGTTGCATGGTGGTGCCTGCCAGACGGCCGCTCATGAAGAGGTGGGCCACTTCGACATCGGCGGAATAGGTGGCCCAGAGCTGGGCCTTGTTCACGTAGATGTTGTAGTCGTAGCCGAAACGGTCACCCTTGCCTACAGTCTGGTTAGGGTTATTCAGGTCGTATTGTGCTTCTTGGCTGCTTTCGCCGTAGTTCTTGATGACGTAGGTGTTGATGTTACGGAACTGTGCGGCTCCAAGCAGGTCGTCCATCGTCTGATAGTGCATGCCCTTGTTGGCCGAGAGTTGGAAACCTGCATGTAGTTTTGAGCTCCGGCCCAGGTCTTTGTCAAGATAGGAAGCAAGGCTCAGTGATAGCTGGTCGTCGTGATAGCGCTGCAGGTAGTACATGGCATCGCCTCCCTGCAACGATACCATCTTGTTGGCGAAGTAGAGCTTGTTCCACTGTATCTGTCGGTTTTCCTTGGCTGCGCTCAGATAGTTATAGGTGGTCATAAAGTTCGAGTAGGCCAAGGCATCGCGGTTGTCGGCATCCTTTACATCCCACACGTTGTAGCTTGCGCTTGGCATGCCCGAATAGTAGTCGGGTGTGGGGTTGGTGGCATTGTTATAGTTCAGTCGGCTCGAGCTGTACATGGCATATTTGCCTAAGAATGTGGTCACGAGCTTTGTCTTGTCGTTCATGTTCCAGTCCCAGGTGAGCAAGGCAGCCGGTGCAAAGTCCTTGACGATTCGCGAGTTGCGCTTCTTGCCGTCCTGATAGCCCCAGGCCGAGTTGTAGAGATAGTCGTTGGCTATCCAGTACATCTCGTCGGTCGATGCCGTCTGTGTGCCGCGCTCGGTGGGGTTTCCCCATGTGACGAGCGATAGGGAGTGGGCTTCGCTGAACACTTTCTCTAATCCGAGGAAATAGGAAAGTGAGTTGTAGCTTGTGCCCTCGACGAAGCCCGTGCCGTTGCCCCAGCGGTAGGTGAGGCTCCCGGTGAAGGCCCAGCCGCTTGCAGTGAGCCCTGAGTTGTAGGTGTACATGGCGCGGGTGTTGTAGTTGCGGTTGGCTCCAGCAATCGACGCACGATGTCCGGTGGCAAAGGCCGACGGGCGGAAGTCGTAGTTGTTCGAGCCGCCCATGCCCGTCATCATGAAGTTGTTGTCCTCGAAGGCCAGCGACGACTCCTGCCCTCGTGTCTGGTTGTTCAGTCCTCCCACGAAAGAGTAGCGGAACTCGCCGCGTTCTGCATCATTGACGGGGTTGCCGTTGATGTAGACATCGTTGTACTTCGAGCCAAAGGCACGGTACTTGAATCTGGCTGGCGAGAAACGGTAGCCCACCTCGCTGGCATACGCGTTGCGGTTCGAGGATATGACCGTGATGTTCTGTGTTGTCTCGTCGTCCTCGCCCAACTGCGCCTCGGTGAAGGTAAACGCCTGCTCTGTCTGCATGTCGATGGCTATGGAGTCCGACTCCTGAGCCATGACCGTAGGCGAGAGTGCGAGTGCCATCACCAGTAGTTTCAGCTTTTTGTTCATAGATTAATGTATCTTTTCGGTTAATATTTGTTACTTTGGTGCAAAGTTAAGGAAAAAATGGTGACTAACAAAATAATTTTTACCTTAATAATTTAAAGGGCGTTAAAAAAACATAAGCGTTTCCGTTCCTCTCATAATTAATTCATACCTTTGCCGGCAATTATGAAGTATGCAATCATCGCAGCGGGCGAAGGCTCGCGACTATCACAGGAAGGCATCACCGTCTCGAAGCCCATGGTCAGACTGGGTGGCATCCCTCTCATTGAGCGGTTGCAACGTGTGTTCAGGGCAAATGGTGCCAGCGGCATCTGCGTCGTGTGCAATGCCACGCAGCAGGACACCATCGCTTTTATGGAGCAGGAGGGCAATACCGATGGCCTGACGGAGTTTATCACTCGTCAGACACCCAGCTCCATGCATAGTTTCTACGAACTGAGTCCCTTGCTGGCCGACGAGCCTTTTGTGCTGACCACCGTCGATACGATTTTTCGCGAGACAGAGTTTTCGCGCTATGTGGCCGAGTTCGAGCGTCTCATTGCCACGGGCGAGGCCGACGGCCTGATGGGTGTCACCGACTACATCGACGACGAGAAGCCACTCTACGTTGGCATTGACGAAACTACGGGTCAGATTACGGCATTCCTTGACAGCGACCCGCAGCCGCATTATATCTCGGCGGGCATCTACGGGCTTACGCCTCGGGCACTCCACACGCTCGATGACTGCATTCGTCGTGGTGAAAGCCGCATGCGCAACTATCAGCGTGCCTTGCTGCGCGACGGTTTGCGGCTGAAGGCTTTCCGCTTCTCGAAAGTGCTCGACATCGACCATGCCAGTGACATACGCAAGGCCGAGGAATTCTTGAACGACAACGGATAGAACTTCCCGACTTCATAAAAACGACAGTGAACTGAACGAATAGAAAATGTGAATTGAAAGTTCTTGCTATACAACGGGCCCCACAGTTCTCGCCCAACTCGGTTGAGAAAGACCGCGCCATCCTGATGGCTGTGGTCGACCGCTTGTGTGCCAAAGGCTGCGAAGTGACTGTAGCTTGCGAGACACAGCTGTTCTCCCTCCATTTTCCACCCTCCACCTTCCATCTGATTCTCTCTATGGGTCGTTTGCCCGAAACGCTCCAGTGGTTAGAAAATGCAAGAACTATACACCATTCTCAAATCGACATCGTAAACTCTCCCGAATCGGTAGCCATCTGCTCAAACCGTAGCCACCTTGTCAGTGAGATGAAGCGTCTCGGCATCCCGTTGCCCCCCGAGCAGGGTACGGAAGGCTATTGGCTGAAGCGGGGCGATGCCTGTGCCCAGAGCGAGGGCGATGTTGTTTTTGCTGCCGGCGAAGAGGAAAAGGCTGCACAGATTGAGGCGTTTGCCCGTCGGGGCATTCGCGACGTGGTGGTGCAAGCCCATGTCGGGGGCGATCTTGTGAAGTTCTACGGTGTGCAGGGTACTGGCTTCTTCCGCCATTTCTATCCTACCGACGACGGACAGACGAAGTTCGACGACGAGCAGCACAATGGTCGGGCGTCCCATTTCCCGTTCTCCCTTGAGTCCCTTCAGACTGAATCAGAACGCCTTGCTTCCGCCATCTGCCTGTCTGTCTATGGTGGCGATGCTATCGTCCGCGCAGATGGTTCTTTCTGCATCATCGACTTCAACGACTGGCCAAGCTTCAGCCGTTGTCGCCAGGAGGCTGCCGAGGCTATTGCGAGCCTTGTGGAGAAAGCGTGTTAAAAGTGCGTTTAATAAAAACTACTAAAACAATAATGACAAAAAGAATGTGTTTCCTACTCCCGTTGCTGACTGTTGTCGCATGGGGCTTTGCGCAGCAGCGCGTGACAGAGTGCCTGAATTTTGGCTGGCGTTTCCATGCCGGCGAAGTGAAGAATGCCGAACAGATAGGGTTCGACGATGCACAATGGCCCACGGTCGACGTGCCTCACGACTTCCAGATAGAACAGCCGTGGGTGGCACCTGCTGCCGACGAGAAGGCCGACAATACCGATGCGGCGGCCAACATCAAGAGTCGCCTGTCGGCCCGTGGCTTCAAGGAGATGGGGAGGGCGTGGTACCGCTATCGTCTGACACCTGCCGATTCGCTCAAGGGTCGCCGTCTGTTGTTGCAGTTCGACGGCATCATGTATGTGGCCGATGTCTATCTGAACGGCGAGCATGTAGGCGGTACCGACTACGGCTATGTGGGCTTCGAGATTGACGTCACCGATTGCCTGAAGCCAGGGCAGGAGAACGTTATTGCCGTGATGGCCGATACCCGCGACCCGAAGGCCTCGCGATGGTACACGGGCGGCGGTCTCTTCCGCAACGTGCGCCTTGTGGCCACCGATCGTGAGGTCTATTTCGAGCGCCATCCACTTTATATTACCACAAGGGCAAACCGCTATGTGACCATCTCGGCTGAGGTAACGACGCGTGGCAAAGACAAGAAGATGCCCGTAGACATAGAGATACTCGACCCGCAGGGGCAGAATGTCTATACGGGGAAGGCCGAACTGAACCGCAATACGCCGTCGCGAACCATTGAACAGCAGTTGCCTGAGATTGAGATTCCTGATCCGCAACTGTGGGACACGCAGCACCCCCGCCTCTATACCGCCATTCTTACTCTGCACCACCAGGACGGACGGGTGGCCGATGTGACGCGTACCCGATTTGGCATCCGCACCATCGAGATAACGCCTGAGCACGGTTTCCTTCTCAACGGTCAGAAAGTGCTGCTCAAGGGCTATGCCAACCACCACACACTGGGTGCGCTGGGTGCTGCCGCCTATCCCCGTGCCATTGAGAAGCGCATAGACCTGATGAAACAGTATGGCATCAACCACATACGCACGTCGCACAACCCCTATAGCCGCGAATTTATTGAGTTGTGCGACGAGAAGGGCATCCTGGTCGTCGACGAGCTTTACGACAAATGGACACGCCAGCACACAGGCGGCAGGATAGCGTTCGAAGAGCATTGGCAGAAGGAGATTCCCGAATGGGTGAAGCGCGACCGCAACTCGCCCTCGGTGGTTCTGTGGTCGTTGGGCAACGAACTGCAGCAAGACCCCAACCAGCCTTTCAATGACTTCGGCGTGACCATGTACCGGCTGATGCGTTCGCTGCTTCAGCGCTACGACTCCACGCGTCAGGTCACTGTAGCCATGCATCCCCGTTACCGCAACTGGTCGACCGACTCGCTGCCTTGTGCGTTGGCTATGCAGACCGACGTGCAGGCATATAATTATAGGTATATGTACTTTCCCGGCGACGGTCGCCGCTTCCCGTGGATGAAGTTCTACCAGAGCGAAGCCTCGGTGGCCGCAATGGGACAGAACTACTTCGAAATGAATCTCGACCGCGTGATAGGACTGGCCTACTGGGGAGCCATTGACTATTTGGGCGAGAGTCAGGGCTGGCCGGCCAAGGGCTGGAGCCAGGGCGTCTTCGACATTGCCCTCGACCCGAAGCCAAAGGCCTACTACATGAAGTCGTTCTTCCTGCCTGACGACCCCGTCGTTCATATTGCCGTCATCGACAAGAAGGGCGACCAGATGTGGAATGGCGTACAGACGGGCAACGACGGCATGAGCGACCATTGGAACCGCGTTGCAGGGCAGAAGCTCTCGCTCATCACCTATACCAATGCCGACGAGGTGGAGCTGCTGCTGAACGGCAAGTCGCTGGGCAAGAAGCAGAACGACGTGAAGAATGCGAAAATGCGCAACCAGATACGCTGGAACGACATCGTCTATCAGCCAGGCAAGCTCGTGGCCATAGCCCGCACGGGCGGTAAGGAGGTGGCTCGCCACCAAATAGAGACCACAGGCGAGGCCGTCCGCTTGATGGCCGAGGCCGACAAAGCCACTATCCTCAAACCTCAGTCGTCAACCCCCAAGGCAGCTGTATGGCAGGCTGACGGTATGGACCTGCAGCACGTGCGCATTCAGGCTTTGGACAAGAAACGTCGTAGGGTGCAGACCGCCGATGCCCAGGTCAGTTTCCATGTGGAGGGCGATGCCCGCATCGTGGGAGTGGTCAATGGCGACATCAATTCTGACGAGATGACCGTTGGCACCCAGCGCAAGCTCTACAACGGTTCATGCACCGTGATTCTCCGTGCTGGGCGTAATGCCGGGCCTGTTACGCTCACCGCTACGGCTCCTGGCATGAAGCCGGCAACGTTGAAAATGCTCACTGTTTCCAAGCCTTGACACAAATTAGATCGTTACAGAGCCTTTGTAATGGCGTTACAGATACCTTGTAATGGCGTTACAAGCTCTATGTAATTTCAGGGTGGATAATGCGGGTTGGAGGGAGCTGATAATGAGGCCGTTAGTCTTTCTCGTCCTTGGCCTTGGAGGCAGCGTAGTTGATGCGGAGGGCAAATGCCTGACGCAGTTCTTTCTTCACGTCGGCAATGATGCCCATCGGCACGTCGCGGTCGGCTTGCAAGGAAACGGTCATGCGGGCTTGGTCGTCGGCTTGCATGCGTTGCCTCTCTTCGGCTATGCAACGGGCAATGTCGCCTACTTCCACCAAGCGGTTGTTCAGCTGTATGCGGAAAGTGTCGTCGGCCGAACGGCCGATATAGACGTAGATTACCGATGACTGGTGCCCCAGCTTTTGCAGTTCCGTGCCTTGCGGCACCCGATAGCTCACCTTCGGTTCCACGCTTCGCATGTGGGTCACAATCATGAAAAAGAACAGCACGGTGAAGATAAGGTCGGGCAACGATGCCGTGTTCAGTTCTGGCATCGTGTGCTTGCGCCGTGAAAACATTCTTTTCATGAGTATTCGGTTAAGTAACGATTTAAAATGATGTTACATTCTCGCTGATGCGTTGCGGATAGACCATGCCGATGGCCTCGCGCTCTTCTTGCGAGCACTGGGCGTAGGGGCGGCCGAACTGCTTCTTGGCCAGCTGGTTGCGCAGTCGGGCATAGGCGCGGACAATGGCGTTCTGCATCTGGAAATAGGCATCGTAGGTAGCTTCGCGATTCACGTCGATGCTAAGCACATGGCGGTCGCTCACCTCTACCAATCCTAATAGGTTCACTTCACGCAGGCTTTTTTCCGGCATCGACGGGTCGTTGCTCGCATTGGCCACAAAGTCGGCCACGCGGCTGGTCAGCTCTTCCGGTTGCAAGAGGTCGTCGCCCAGCATCAGTTGGTTGTGGGCGTCAAGGGCTATCTCCAGCACGTTGCGCTTCTTCACCATCATGTCCTGTTCCGTTTTGTTCAGGTCGGGTGGTGGCAGCTGGCGGGCAAGGCCCCTGTCGGTGTCGAGCGACGAGGTCATCAGGAAAAAGAGCAGCAGCATAAACGAAATGTCGGCCGTTGCTGTGGTGTTAAGTCCTGGTATGCGTTTCCTCTCACGTTTCAGCATCGCAGTTCCTTACTTTTTGCTTTTCGTTTTCTCGTCCTTACCCCGTCTGAGTAGCAATGAGCGTACCGACGAGACGATAGCCAGCACGACTGCTATGCCAACAAGGGCATAGATGGTGTAGAGCAACACGTCGATGAAAAGTGGTGTCTCGTAGAAGTTCATGGCTGCTGGCGTTTATGTTGAGTAATGATGTCGAGCAGTGTGATGGCCGATTCCTCCATCTGCGATGTGAGACGGTCGATTCGTGAGAGTATATAGCTGTAGAACATTTGTAGCACGAGAGCCACGATGATGCCGAAGATGGTGGTGATGAGGGCCACCTTCATGCCCGATGCCACGATCGACGCGCTGATGTCGTCGGCTTCCTGAATCTGGTCGAACGACATGACCATGCCGATGACCGTGCCCAGGAATCCCAGCGACGGTGCGATGGTGATGAAGAGTGTAATCCAGGTGCACCCTTTTTCGAGCTTGGCCGCTTCCACGCCACCGTAGTTTGTCACCGAGCGCTCAATGACGTCAATCGGCTCGTCGGCATGCATCAGCCCCTGATAGCATATTGAGGCCACGGGGCCACGCGTGTCTCGGCAGATGCTCTTGGCACCGCTAATGTCGCCTGCCATTACCTTCTTCTCAATGTCGCAGAGCAGTCTGTGGGCATTGACCTCGGCCAGTGTCAGGTAGATGATGCGCTCTATGCAGAGCGCAAGCCCCAGTACGAGGGTCAATGCCACGAGCGACATGAAGCCTGCCGAACCTTCCAAAAACTTTGCTTTCAGCTGCTGATGGAACCCTACGCCCTCTTCAGCCATCATCTTCATGGCGGCCAGTTCTTCTTCCTCGTCGATGACAGTTGTCTGTGCCGTCAACGTCTGGATGAATAGTGGCAAGCAGATTATTGCCAGTATAGCAATCAGTTTCTTCATACGATGTTAAGACCTAAAATCCTTTTAAGGATGCAAAGGTAATAAGAATGTTTTATACTGACAAGCAAACAATCTGGGAAACCATAGTTAAATGATATTAAAAGCGCTATTTCTTCGTGACAATCTCCATAGCACGGGCAAGGGCCAGGTCAATGTGGTTGCAGATGTTTTCTGCGCCCAGCAGCTGGTCGAAGTGGTTACGCTTCAGTACGGTTTCCACTTTCTGGTTGACACCGGAAAGGACGATGGTGATGCCCTCTTTCTGGCTCATCAGACACATGTTCTCTAAGTTATGCAGTCCGGTGGAGTCGATAAAAGGCACCTTTCGCATGCGGATAATGCGCACTTTCGGGCGTTTTCCGTAGCGTCCCATGATGTCTTCGAAGCGGTTGCCGGCACCAAAGAAGTAGGGGCCGTTGATTTCGTAGACCTCCACGCCCTGCGGTATGGTGAGGTGTTCCAGATTGCCGCGCTCCATGTCGGCATCCTCATTCAGGTCTATCTCGTCGTAGACAGCACGTACATCGGTGGTTTCCGACATACGGCGCATGAAGAGCAGACAGGCACAGATGAGGCCCACCTCGATGGCAATGGTGAGGTCGAAGATGATGGTGAGCAGGAACGTGAGCACGAGTACGGCGATGTCGCTCTTGGGGTTGCGCATGAGGGCAAGGAACGAGCGCCAGCCGCTCATGCCATAGCTCACCACTACGAGCACTCCTGCCAGGCATGCCATGGGAATGTACTGTGCCAGGGGCATGAGGAACAGGAAGATGAGCAGCAGCACGACGGCGTGGACGATTCCGGCGACAGGTGTGCGACCGCCGTTGTTGATATTGGTCATGGTACGTGCAATGGCGCCGGTGGCGGGTATTCCGCCGAAGAGGGGCGACACGATGTTGGCCACGCCCTGGCCAATGAGCTCGGTGTTAGAGTTGTGGTGGTCGCCAATGACGCCGTCGGCCACGGTGGCCGAGAGCAAGCTCTCGATGGCACCAAGCACGGCAATAGTGATGGCCGGGCCTACAAGGCTCTTGATGACTTCCCATGACAGTTCAGGCACCATGGCATCGGGCAGCTGCGAGTTGATGCTAAAGCGGTCGCCGATGGTCTCAATGGTCGTAACGCCGGCATACTGCTTGAGCAGGAGCGCCACAACCGTCATCAGAATGATGGCGATGAGCGAACCTGGCACCCGGCGGCTGAACTTGGGCGTCGCGGCAATAATGACGACGCTGACAAGACCGATGAGCATGCTCCAGGGGTCGATGGTGCTGAAACTTTGGAAATAGGCTATCCATTTCTCAATAAAGTCGCTTGGCACATAGGCCATGTCCATGCCGAAGAGATCCTTGATCTGCGTGGTGAAGATGGTGACGGCAATGCCGCTGGTGAAACCCACGATAATGGGGTAGGGGATGTACTTGATGATGGTGCCTAAGCGCAGCAGGCCGAAACCTATGAGAAACACGCCCGCCATGAGCGTGGCAATGGTAAGGCCCTGCATGCCATACTGGTTGATGATGCCAGCCACAATGACGATAAATGCTCCTGTGGGGCCGCCTATCTGCACTTTGCTGCCGCCAAGGGCAGAAATCACGAAGCCGGCAACAATTGCCGTAATAATGCCTTTCTCTGGTGATACGCCCGAAGCGATGCCGAAAGCAATGGCAAGGGGCAGGGCCACAATGCCCACAATGATGCCCGCCATGACGTCGGTCATGAGCATCTGGCGGTTGTAGTTCCTGACTACCGAAACAATCTTCGGCTTGAAGTCAAAAGTCTTCATTTTTTCTTCTATTATTATTGTTATCCTAAAAACGTGGTGCAAAAGTACACATCTTTTTTATTATAGGCAACTGTCGTCGCACTTTTTTAGGGTAAAAGCCATAATACTTGATTCAGATTAGGAATGCCTGATTATTGCATGGGAATCTCTAACCATAAGGTGGAGCCTTTTCCAGGAGCCGATTCTATGTAGACATTTCCACCCATGCTAAAGGCCATGGTGCGGCAGATGCTCAATCCCAGACCAGCACCGGGAATGAACTCGTCGACCTTGAAGAAACGCTCGAAGATGCGCTCTTGCAGACTCTTTTCCACTCCGATGCCCGTGTCGCGTACAAAGATGTGAATGCGACCATTGGTTGGCTGGGTGAAGCCTACGGTCACACTTCCCTCGTTGGTGAACTTCACGGCATTGTCTATCAGGTGCTTCATGATTTCCATTAAGCGGGTGGGGTCGGTCGTGATGATTTGTGAGTCGGAGGCAAATTCTGTGTTCAAGGTTACTCCTGGTTTCAGCTTGTTGCGATACTGGTCGGAAATGCTGTTGAGTTCTGGGCAGATGTCGAAGGCCATCAGCACCAACTCTACTTCGCCGGCCTCTATCTTCGAGATGTTTACCACGTCGTCGATGATGAGCAACAGCTTCTGCGTGTTTTCGTGGACGAGGTTGAGGAGCATCTTGCGCTCCTCTTCATCGCTGATGTCGGGCAGCACACTGGTAAAGCCAACGATGGCGTTTAGTGGAGTGCGTATTTCGTGGCTCATGTTGGCAATGAAGGCCGATTTCAGGCGGTCGCTTTCCTCGGCACGGTTTCTTGCCTCCACCAGTGCGCTCTCCATGTTCTTGCGTTCGTCTATTCGTTTCGACGTGCCCACGATGAGCGTAGCTTTTCCGTCGACGTCGCGTTCGGCCACCGTAGAATACGACTCTTCCCAATAGACCTTGTCGGAATTGGGTATCCTCACGCGGTACTCCTCATGGTATTCTTTAATGATGCCTTCGCAGAGATCGCTGAGCGACTTGGCCACACGGGGGGCATCCTGCTCATGGAGCATGCCAAGACCGTTGTTGATTGAGCCGTTGGTTACGGCGGCATCGGCAATCCAACCGTTGCCGCTGTCGCGGTAGTCACTGTCGTAGGTCAGTTCTTGCGCCTTAATGTCCATGTGCCAGGTAGCAATGCGCAGCGCTTTCAGCACAAACTCGTTCAGGATGTTGTTCTCCTTTATATTATCCAGTTGACTCAATTCAATTTTCAGTTCTTTTCCTTTTTTTATCTGAAGGAAGAGAAAAACGACCAAGACAAGCAATACAATGCTGAGCAACACTAAAAGGATAATGCTGCTGACTTGTGACTCTTTGGCTGTATATAAGAGTAACGTTAACATAGCTTAAGGTTGATAATCATCAGGTGCAAAATTAAAAAAAAACTGGCAGTTCACCGCTTTATAAAAGTGTAATTCTTTCGCGCTTAACATTTTTTACGTATTTCTTGTTAAAAAAGACGAGTTTGCCAACAATAAACTGCTAACTTTTCACTACCTTTGCACTCAGTTTTTCAAATATTGAAATGGAACAACAATTTAAACTCATCGCCAAAACGTTCATGGGATTGGAACCTGTGCTGGCGAAAGAACTGACCCAACTGGGGGCCAACAACGTTGAAATAGGTAGACGCATGGTGTCGTTTACGGGTGACAAAGAAATGATGTACAGGGCGAATTTCTCTCTGCATACGGCTATCAAGATTCTCAAGCCGATAGCTACTTTCAAAGCAGAAAGCGCTGACGATGTCTATGAGGAAATCAAGAAAATCAATTGGACTGACTATTTGGACAATGAGCGTACCTTTGCTGTCGATGCTGTCGTGTTCTCTGAAGAGTTCCGCCACTCGAAGTTTGTGAGCTACAAGGTGAAAGATGCCATTGTCGACCAGTTTCGCGAGCAAACTGGCAACAGACCGAATATTTCCGTGAGTCGCCCCGACCTGCGCTTGCACATCCATATTGCCGACGTGGCAGGGGGCAAGAGCGAATGCACCCTCTGTATGGACTCCAGTGGCGATTCGCTGCATCGTCGTGGCTACAGGCAGGAGTCGGTAGAGGCACCACTCAATGAGGTGCTGGCAGCAGGCATGATTATGATGACGGGATGGAAGGGCGATACCGACTTCATCGACCCCATGTGTGGCAGTGGCACCCTGCTCATTGAGGCTGCCTTGATAGCTCACAACATGGCACCTGGACTCTTCCGTAAGGAATATGCTTTTGAGAAGTGGCCCGATTTCGATGCAGAGCTTTTTGACAAAGTCTATAACGACGATTCGCAAGAACGTGATTTCCAGCATCATATATATGGATATGATGTAGATATGAAGGCTGTCAATACGGCTCGCATCAACGTGAAGGCAGCTGGCTTTATGACCGACATCACCGTGGAGCAGAGGGATTTCAAGGACTTCACCCAGCCGAAGGAGAAAAGCATCATGGTGGTTAATCCACCCTATGGCGAGCGCATCTCAACACCCGACCTCTTGGGCACCTACCGCATGATGGGCGAACGACTGAAGCACCAGTTTACGAATAATGACGCCTGGATATTGAGCTATCGGGAGGAGTGCTTCGAGCAGATTGGCCTGAAGCCTTCTATTAAGATTCCCGTGTTCAATGGCTCTTTAGAGTGTGAGTTTCGTAAATACCAGATTTTCGATGGCAAACTAAAGAACTTCCGTGAAGAGGGGGGAGTGGTGAAGACCGACGACGAAAAATGCCAGATGGCCGAGAAACACCGTTTCAAAAAGGAGCGGGAGTTTAAGAAGCGGCTTAGTGAACAGGACGAGAATGAAGAAGGCGACATTCGTTCTTTTACATTCCATCACCATGACTTGGAACTTGGAAAACCTCATGGGGACCGATGGTCAAGGGACGACCGAGAGCGCGACTTCAGAGGCAATCGTAATTCTAAGGGTGAGCGTGACTTCAGAGGTGATCGTGACTTCAGAGGTGATCGTGACTTCAGAGGTGATCGTGACTTCAGAGGTGATCGTGACTTCAGAGGT
>CAJONO010000021.1 GCA_905235905.1 uncultured Prevotella sp. | reverse complement strand
GCTCAACAACCTGAACAACATCTCCATGCAGCCGGCATACGAGACCCTCTGCGGTATCAGCGAGGAAGAGCTGACCACACAGCTGCGTCCCGACATCGAACTGATGGCCCAGCGCAACGACACCGACTACGACGAGATGTTTGCACGCCTTAAAAGACATTACGACGGCTACCACTTCAGCGAGGCCATGGAGGACATGTACAATCCCTTCAGCCTCGTCAATGCCTTCTATTCTGCCAGAGTATATGACTACTGGTTCGACCGCGGCACCAGTGGCGCCCTCATCGACATGCTGGCGCAGATGCCGCCCGTGGAGGTTGCCGACTTAGAAGGTATGCGACTGCCCAGTACGGCCTTCGACCTGCCCTTCGAGAGTTTCGACAATCCGCTGCCCATCCTCTACCAGAGTGGCTACCTGACCATCAAGGACTGCAAGAAATACGATTTCGATATCATCTATACACTGGGCTTCCCCAACGCCGAAGTGCGGAAAGGCTTTGCCGAGTGCCTGTTCAGGCACGTCACCGCAAGACAGATGGACACGCGGCAAAGCTCGACCCTGCAACTGGCTTACTACGACTTCCGGGAGAGCGACGACCTGGCAACCTTCATCGAGGCCATCAAGACCTTCTATGCCGGCATCCCCTACCAGTGGGAGAAGGACAACCGCAACGAGCACTACTACCACGCCCTGCTCTACACGCTGCTCACCAGCTTCGGGGCCGACGTCCGCGCCGAGGAGCCGACGGCCAAGGGCCAGACCGACCTGACGCTGCTCATGCCCAAGGGCATCTACGTCATGGAGCTGAAGTACGACCACACCGCCCGGGAGGCCCTCGACCAGATCAACCGCAAGGGCTACGCCGACAAGTATTCCCTCGACGGCCGTCCCGTCACCAAGGTTGGCATCGCCTTCTCTTCGGAGGAACGCAACATTACCGACTGGCAGACAGAGAAGGTCTAAAGAGAAACGTTTCTCACACATCTACATTCTTCTGGCTCTGCTCAAATAGGCAATGTTTCACAGTCGAGGTAACGCTGTTTTGCAATTCGTGCCGAACCATCGCCTAATTCAATATGAATTTGAAGATAATTCGGCACGAATTGCAGCCTAATTTGACGTGAATTGCAACGGATTGAAAATCAGCTTGTTACGTCTGATTTCTGCGGATGCGTATTGATGCGTGAAACATTGAGCTGACAACAGACTACACAGTGGGGGAGGGGACTCGACTTAGGTGCCTGTCCCCCATGGCTTATAGTTTCCGAAGCAGCCATTTCTGGTAGGTAATGGTGCCTGACTCGCAGGAGTCGTGCCCCAGATAGCCAACGATGATGTTCGATACGAACTGTTTCGGCAACAGCCAGAACATCGGTTTTGCCAGCCAGGGACGTGTCAGCACTTTCGCCGCCTTTCTCTCGAGTCGCTTCAGGTCGGGGAGGGTGTTCTCTGAGTAGTCTATGCGCTCGTCGAGGGTCAGTCCGCAACGGGCATAGCAACTGTTCAGTTCGTCTAAAGACTCGATAAGTGGCGAGGCACACCCCTTTGAAATGAGTGCTATGGCCTTCTGTGTCACGGGGTCGAACGATGAGTATGCCGCACTGAGTGCATAGTCGTAGATGACCATCATGCCGCCAGGCTTCAGTATGCGGAACACTTCCCGGTAAATCCGGTCCTTGTCAGTGTTGTGTACGATTGTCTCGATGGCATACATCACGTCGATGGAATTGTCTTCGAATTGCGAGAGGTCGCTGTAGTCTCTCTGGAAGGTGGTGACGTTTGCGGGAATGTCCTTCCGCCTCAGTTCCGACAGGTCGACCCCGAAGAATTGCGCATCGGGATGCTGGCCTGCAAGATACAGGAGGTTGGCCCCTTGGCCGAAACCCAATTCCACCACCTTGTCGCCCTTCTTCACGAGTTTGGAGATAGAGTCTGGCTGATGGTACACATCCTTGTCCGAGAAACGTCCATTCTGGGAGATTCTGAAGTGCATGAATCCGTCCTGCGAGTGATAGTGCTTATAAGCCCACTCGTTGATGCGGTAATAGGAACGTATCTGCTGCAACGAATTCTTTTCTCCCTCGATGAAGACGTCGAGGTTGAGAATAGCAGCCATGGCGTTCACCTTGGCATGCATATTCGTTACACTACGCTCTTTGTCTGCGGTGGTGGCTTCTCTTGTCGTCGTGGTGCTCATGTGTTTACGATTCTTGTTACTAACTGGATGCAAAGGTAATAATATATACTGGGAAATGCAAATGTTTAGGCGATATTTTTCGGCTGTCATGTGTCACAAGAGAACAAGAGAACCGTCTTCGGGAATTCTATATACAGAACCTGATAATCCACTCCTTGAAGAACGGGTCTTCTATCTCATAGTCACCCACGCGTATCACATACCCGTCCTTCATCAGCCGCTTAATTCCGCTGAATGATGTACTCGTAGCCACTTTGCGATTCTGTAAAGGGTTGACACCTTTACTCAGACTCATCATGATGGAGCGGTCGGTACGGTTAAAGTTCAGCCAGAGACGCTCAAAGTCCAAGTCATGTGTGCGTACGATATTGCCGATGGCTTCATCCACAACAGCGTCGACGAGATGCTCGTATGTCATCAAGTCCCAGACTTGGGCCGACAACTGCTGGGTATAGTATGGATGGAGGTTGGTAAAGGTCAGTATCTCCTCTACGATACCGTTCAACTTGTCTTGCTCCTTTAACGGCAGACGGGCAGACACATATTCCCTGAAGTCATCGTATGGTATCTTTCCCAGATGCATCAGCTTGCCGAAATGGTAGAAAGGCGACTTCTTCCGCTCGAATATCTCCGTCATCATCGACTCCTGACTTCCCAACAGCACGTAGTTCAGATGCTGCTGTTCCTGCATGATGGAGCGCAGCTGCTTGTCGAGGCCTTTACGAATGTTCAGAATGTCCTGAAATTCATCAAGCACCACAACCAGCCTTTTCTCCTCCGTGCTTACCTTCTCTATCAAGGCCATAGCGTCTTCGAGCAGCACCATGCTATTCATCACGGGCTGGAACGACACCTCGACACCATTCGTCACAGGATTGGTCGAGACCGTGGGTATAATCCTGAAATGGGTCATCAGGTGCCTGATTCTCTCCATCGGGTATAGGCGGAACAGTTCGCGCAACAGTTTGGAGGCTAAATCATCCACACTCAGCATGTTCTGCATGTTCAGTGAAATACACGGACGTCCAGATGCCTTGACTGCCTTGGCTACAAGACTTGACTTGCCAAACCGTCGTGGACTGATGAGTATCAAGTGGTTTTCGCTATTCAGCGTCCATTGAACCTCCTTTAGTTCATCGCTTCTGTCGGTGAAAAACTCGTTGTCAACAAGTACGCCAAACTTAAACGGATTCGTCATGTCTTCTGTAATTTTCGTGCAAAGATACTACTTTTGTTTGACACTGACAAATATTCACAAAACTTTATGCGAAATTTTTCGCAACGAAATTTTTCGCAATTGATTATCCTGACGTGTTCCTACCTATTTTTTAGTGTCGTTGAAAGCCATGAAAAAGCAAAGACCCGCTTCCAGAAACGGATACGGGCCTTTGGCTTAGCGGAGGGAATAATCAGAGAGCGCTCGGCTCTACTGCTTTGCTTGTCAGAAGAATAGTCACCACTGATTTGCCAACTCTAATCATGATGCCATGTAGTTATATGACCACAACTACAGCGAATAAGACAACTTGCTTCTAATTCTGAACGCTTAATTTTGCAATCGCAATCTTTTACACGAGTGTAATTATTCCCACTACCAGTAAAAGAACCATCCCATTTTTGGATATAGTTAATTGGTTCAGGTTCTGTATCTCTGAAGATTCCCATTTCTTCGAGAAATGCCCAAATCACCATTAAAAAACAAAAAGTTCCAACTATCGGTACTATTAAATCTTTCATAGTTAATAAAAAAAGGCGGAACCGTTCGATGCTTATCTGAACTCTGGTACCGCCAAGTGACCATATAAAACGACAAGCACGCTTACGACGCGAACTTTCAACTGCTTGTTCTCGTTTTATCGAAGTTTTGGCGGTTTCGAGTCCAAAGAACAAGAGCAAAAGCTCAATATCTAAGAATAAATACGAACAGAAGCGCTGATCTGTTAGTTAATATATTAATGTGTATCCTGCCACCGTCAGGGCGGTGGAGATGAGAGGGAGAAACTAAATGGTCTCTATGAAATATCGTATAGCATCTTGCAGAGGGTCGAGGTCGTTCTTAATGATGGAGAGAACGGTTTCTGCGTCAACTTCAAAATAGCCATGGGCTATATGATTTCTTGCACCTATAACATCCCTCCAGGGAATCTCCGGACGTTCAGGCAACAGTGTTCATCAATCTGCTTGATGCCTTCACCAATGGCCTCAATAAGCATACTATTGGCGGCCAGTTTTTGCATTCCTGATGAAGAGAGGTAGAATTCATCGGCATCTTCAACGTCTTCATTCCACTCCTTCAACTGGCCTATTGCCGTATTTATTTGCTCAAGTGTATACTTTATGCGGTTACGCTTCTCCAATGACGTAAATTCCATCGCGATTGATGTCTTGAAGTAAAAATGGGTTGATATGCTTGTGCATCCTTATGATGTCCACAGGACATTGGAGTGTTTGCTCCAAGAACCGCTGAAGGCGTACTATCAGCAGGATACGCGGCTCCATTTCTACGCAAACGTCCACATCGCTGCCCTCGTGCTGCTCACCACGGGAGACCGAGCCGAAGAGGCGCAGCGTTCGTACTCCGAACTGAGTGCGGAGCTCGTCTGCGTGGGCCTTGATGAGGTCGATGTATTCGCTTGTCGTTTTCATCTGCTATAATATATTATTAAGGTAGCGAGACCCTGTTGGTCTCACTACCTATAATATACATTTTAGTCGGCCAGCTTTGCCTTGATCATCTCGCGGTTCAGGCGGGCGATGTTGGCGATGGTCTCGTTCTTCGGGCAGACGGCTTCGCAGGCACGGGTGTTGGTG
>CAJONO010000020.1 GCA_905235905.1 uncultured Prevotella sp. | reverse complement strand
TACCTTTGCACCCGCAAAATCGAGGTGTAGCGCAGTTGGTAGCGTTCCTGGTTTGGGACCAGGCTGTCGCAGGTTCGAGTCCTGTCACCTCGACTACTCTGATAAAAGAGGGCGTGTCAAAATAGACACATCCTCTTTTTTTATTGCAAAGCCCTAATAATGGCGTAAAATGGCAAAACAGCAATCATGCCTTACCAGGGATTCTATGCAGTGGCAGGAGAGAAGAGTGAAAGGAGTATGTGTGCCTATTTTGACACATCCTCGTTTTATAGTTGCTCGAAGAAGTCGGCATACTGTCGGGCCACTTTCAGGTAGTCATGATGCCGGCGCACGTACTCCACGCTCTGGCGCTTCAGTTCGGGAATGAGTTCCGGATGAAGTACCAACCGCTCTAATTGTTCGCACACACTCTCATAGTTGGGTTCAACATTGATAATGGGCCGCAACTCGGTCTCGCCCAATATCTCGTAGTTTTCCGGTTCGCCCCCACCTATGCAGACAATGCCCTTCGACATGGCCAGCAGCGGGTTCATCGATGGTGTGTAGCTGTAGAGTTGGTCGAGAATGGCATCCGAACCATTCATCATCTGCTGGTACTGGGCAAAGGGTATGCCTTCGGCCTTTCGTAGCTCCATCCGTCCTGGGTACCTGGCCTGTATCTCTTCAGCTGCCCTCAGCATGATGTCTGTTCCCTTATAGGCACTACGCCCCTTGCTGATGCCAATGAAGATTTTGAGAGGTGTCCCTGCGGTTCCCGATGCGGCTTCATTCGTTTTGGGTGCAGGGGCTGTAGTAGTCCACTCGGAGGCTGAAGGAGTGGTTTCCTTAATAGGGTAGGGAATGAACTGCAGTTTGTCGGCATAGTATGGCTCATAGCATATATGGTCTTCATAGAGACCAGAAACGATGCCGTCGCAGTCCTGTGCAATATATTTGTTCAGCCGTTCCTTGGCCGTGCCTAACCAATCGCGTCGTTCCCTCAGCGCTGCTTCGTCGGTACGCAGTTGGTCGCCTATGTTAAAGTCGCTGTAGCGAAGAGGCTTTCTGTAGGTACACTCGCTCACCCAGTAGTAATCCATGCCCATAGCACATAGCACCATCTTCCTGTTATGTTTTCGCAAATAGCGATAGATGGGGAAGATGCGTTCGGCCTTCAGTTCAAGAAAGAGGGGGTTGATGAGCTGCACGATGTCATAGCCCCGCAGCCGGGGAAGCAAGCAGAGTATTCTGAACAACAACCGTACACCACCCAGTCGTCCGTCAGACCGGCTGACGTCGATGTCGCGAGGGTAGTCCTTCCAGAAGTCGCCATTCGATACGACGGTGACTTCATGTCCCAGCTGCCGCAGACCTTCGGCCAGCGTTGCATGCACATTGCTGTATTCGCCAAGTAGTAATATTTTCATCGTTCGCGAGTCATTAAGGGGAGCATTCTCATCAGTAAGGTGCGTCCGGCAGGATTGCCCATGAGCCTACGGAACCATGTATACTTTGCCGTGTAGTCTTTCTCTGGCAGAGGGAACAGTCCCTGTTGGCGCAGCCGTTCCAGCTGGCGGTTGAGATAGTGGTGGCTCTGGGTCTCAATGATAACCTTATATATATAGTCCATCGTCAGCTGTGCCACCCGTCGTTGCATGGCCTGTCGGTCGTTGACGGGCAGTGTGTCGGCGCTGTTGCTGAGCCGCACGATGACGCTTTGCAGGTCGTTCAGCCGTTTCAGTTTGTTTCGCACGTTGGTCGACGTGATGATAGAGTCGGGACGTTTCCTGTACAGGTAGGGGCACAGCTTCGTCGGGCAGACGGCTTGGGCCCTGATAAGGAGGTGGGGCGTGAACTCCTCGTCCTCATGGTAGATGCCAGGCGTGAAGCGCAATTCGCCCAGTACCGAGCGCCTGAACAGGTAGCAGCAGGCGGTGCCATGCAGATTGTTCCGTAGCATGAAGTCGGTACCGCTGACGATTGCCCATTCTCTGCGTATGGTAGGCACATCGGGCGTTTCGGTAAAGTCGAACATCACGATGTCGGCCTTGCCGCTTCGGGCCATGTCGATGCACAGGGCGTATGGGGCAGGAAGGAGCAGGTCGTCGCTGTCGACAAACTGCAGGTAAGTGCCTTTGGCCAGATGAATGCCGGTATTGCGGGCCACGCTCAGTCCGCCGTTGGCCTGACGAACGTACAGGATATCTTTTTGGTAAGGCCGCAGCTGCTCTATCGGGCTATGGTCTGAGCCGTCGTCGACGATGATAATCTCGCGCTCCTCTGGCGTCAGCGGCAATGCCAGAATGCTGTCGATACACTCGCAAAGCATGTTGACAGGCAAGTTGAAATAGGGCACGATAAAACTGATGAGGGGCTGTTGCTGATTGTTCTTCATCTGAGCATAGCATTGAGTTTGACAAAGTGATTAAGTCCCATTATCTTCAAGGCAAGGGCCTTCAGTCGTTGCCTGACTGTAAGCCCTCTCGCCATCACTTTGACGGGGAAGAAAGGCAGGGAGGGCTGAATGCCTGAGAGCCGACAGACATCGAGCTGGATGTTAACAACGTGCATGTAATAGCGAGTGTCGCAAACAGCTGGCACCACTGCCAGATGGTGGCCCAGTAGCATCTGTAGCTCATGTCCACCGGCGGTAGCCGTAATGCCAAGGGTGTTCTTACAATAGTAGTAAAGGCCAAGGGTGGTTGTCATGACCTGGCGTACATGCCTCAGAACCAGAGGCAGCGTGGCCGCATCCTCGAACACCTGCCCCACAGGAAAGCGCACGTTCTGGAACACGCTGCGACGGTAGATCTTGTTGCAGGCATAGCTGTGCTCATAGGCCCGTCCCTCCAGCCAGTAGGCTTTCATGTCATGGTAGGTGTGGTTGCCATAGCTGCGCACCTCCTGCTCTGCCGAGCCGTAGTGCCAGAAGAGTGGATATTCAATCAAGTCGGTCTGCGGCCATGCGGCCAGCAGGTCCATGAGCAGCCGATAAGTATCAGGTGCAAGGAAATCGTCACTGTCGACGAAGGTAACATAGTCGCCCCTTGCCACCTCAAGACCTGCATTGCGGGCATCGCTCAGTCCGCCATTGGCCTTGTGGACAACGCGAACTCGCGGGTCGCGCCGCGCCCATTCATCACACATTTGCGGACAGTCGTCAGGCGAGCCGTCATCGACAAGAATCACCTCTATGTCGGCATACGACTGCCCCACAACGCTCTCCACACAACGGTTGAGCGTATGCTCCACGCAGTAGACGGGAATGATAATGCTGAGCATGCTTTTGTCGTTTCTTGGGTACAAATTTATATAAAATTTCTGAGATTATAAGCCAGTCGAGATAAAAACTTACACAAATTGCCCCGAAAAGTTAGAAATCAAGGCT
>CAJONO010000019.1 GCA_905235905.1 uncultured Prevotella sp. | reverse complement strand
CCTCAACTCTCAACCCATATACTCCCTCAGCGGGCAGCGGGTGGAGAAGGCCAAGAAGGGTCTCTACATTGTGAATGGCAAGAAGTGCGTTATAAGATAATTCGTTCTTATTCGTGGGAAAAAATTATTCACATTATTCAAATTTCTTTAAACCAAAAAACAAGAAGACAATGAAAAGATATATTTCACCAAAGACAGACATCGTGACAGTAGGCATACAGCAACTTATGCTTGAGACATCAGGAGGCGTAGCCAACGGCTCTTTATTAGGCAACGGCTTTACTGGTAGCGACGTGACCTATTCGCGTCGCGGCTCGATTTGGGCCGACGAGGCCGAAGAGGAGGAATAACGACAACGAATCACGCGAACAAAAAACGTGACTGAAGGAAAAAGGCAGCGGAGTGCCGCTGTCGGTAATAATTTTATACATAATGATAATATGGCCTGTTGTCCGTGAGGATAGCAGGCCTTTTCCATGTCGCCCCATAAAGAATGTTAAATATCGGTGTGCGGAAGCAAAAAGTTAGCCCTGCATCCTTGCTACTTCATAAAAAAGTAGTACCTTTGCACCCGCTTTTCGGAAAGACCGATGCATCTGGCAATGTGACGCCCACGGTGATTAGTAGGTGAGGCATTCGAAAGATGTTATGAGCGACAATTCATTTTTAATCACATTCAAAAAACATGTATCTCGATCAAGCTAAGAAAGCAGAGATTTTCAGCCAGTATGGCAAGGACGTTAAGGACACCGGTTCCGTGGAGAGCCAGGTAGCCCTGTTCACCTATCGCATCAAGCACCTCACCGAGCACCTGAAGGAGAACCACAAGGATCACGTGACGGCTCGCTCACTGACCATGCTCGTAGGCCGTCGCCGCAAGCTGCTGAAGTATCTCTACGGCAAGGACATTGAGCGTTATCGCGCACTTATCAAGGCTCTGGGTCTGCGTAAGTAAGCCGACGTCCATTCGAATAAATATCCCGCAACACCCTTGATGGCGTTGCGGGATATTTTTTCTCGATTGTAATCCCAAATCGAATTGTCAGTAAGGCTACAAGTCTTCCAGCATTCTTTTTAGTACCACCGAACAGGATATTTCTCGGTTGGCAGCCTCGGGGATGACGAGGGAGTTGGGACTTTCGATGACGTCGTCGGTGACGATGAGGTTGCGGCGCACGGGCAGACAGTGCATGAACTTGCCATTGTTGGTCCACGACATGTGCTCGGCGTCTACCGTCCACGAGCGGTCGTCACAGGTAATCTTGCCGTAGTCGGCAGGATTTGTTACGCCAGGGTTAGACCAGTTCTTGGCGTAGATGAAGTCGGCCCCTTCGAAGGCTTTCTTCTGGTCGTATTCCACGCGGGCATTGCCAGTGAACTGCGGGTCGAGCTCATAGCCCTTGGGGTGGGTGATGACGAGGTCGACGTCATTGTCGGCCAGCATCCATTGGGCAAACGAGTTGGGAACGGCCTGTGGCAGGGCGCGGCAGTGAGGCGCCCAAGTGAGGACGACCTTTGGTCTTTGTTCCACATTCCAATACTCCTTGACGGTGATGAGGTCGGCGAAGGCCTGGAGGGGATGCACGGTGGCTGTCTCCATGGCAAAGACGGGGCGGCCGCTATACTTGATGAACTGCTGGAGCACCGTCTCGGCATAGTCGTATTCGCGGTCGGTGAGACCGGCAAACGAGCGCACGCCGATGATGTCGCAGTAGCAGCCCATCACAGGGATGGCCTCTAACAGATGCTCGCTCTTGTCGCCGTCCATGATGACGCCGCGCTCGGTCTCTAATTTCCAGGCTCCGGCATTCACGTCGAGCACAATCACGTTCATACCCAGGTTCATGGCTGCCTTTTGGGTGGAGAGGCGGGTGCGCAGTGAGTTGTTGAAGAATATCATCATCAGGGTCTTGTTCTTGCCCAGGTGCTGATACTTGTAACGGTCGTTCTTGATTTCGAATGCCTCGGCCATCGCCTTGTCTAAGGGGCCGATGTCCTGCACGTTTACAAATGTTCTGAATGTATTGCTCATGTTCTAAAATATATAAAGTATCTGTTATCGTCTGTGTTTGCTTTCGAAGCATTGGGAAGTTTTGACTGCAAATTTAGTGCATTTCTTTGATTTTTCCAAAATTATGGGCGAAAAACTTTGCCTGTTTCTTCTTTCCGAATCTTTCGAATCTTACTAATGAATAAAATTCGTGAACGAAATGCAATAATAGCCAATTTTTTCTGTTATATATATAAATAAAGTTATATGACAGAAAACATACTCGTAATAATAGCCTTCTTTTTCAGCATTGCCTGCGGATTCATCTTCATTCCGCTGATACTGAATTTCTGCAAGGAGAAGAATCTTTACGACATACCCGACTCCAGAAAAGTCCATCGTGCGGCCATTCCCCGGTTGGGCGGCATCAGTTTTTTGCCGAGCATGCTCATTGCTTTTCTTGGCACCACTTTCGTAATCAACCATTTCAGGGGCACCAGTCAGATAACGTTTAATATGTGGTCGCTCTATTTTTTTGTCAGCTTGATACTTATCTATGGCGTGGGCATCATCGACGACCTGATAGGGTTAGGGGCTAAGACTAAGTTTGTGGTGCAGATTATTGCGGCCTCCCTGCTGCCTTCTGCGGGGCTCTATCTCAATAATCTCTATGGGTTCTTGGGAATCTATGACATTCCCTACGTAGTGGGTGCCCCGCTCACGGTGTTTATCATTGTGTTTGTCAACAACGCCATCAACCTCATCGATGGCATCGACGGCCTTTCGGCCAGCCTGTCTTTTGTAGCCCTGAGCGGATTCCTTGTGCTGTTCCTTCGCGACGCCGTGCCGCTCTATGGCATCCTTATTGCCGGACTCATGGGGGTACTGGTGCCTTTCCTCTATTTCAACCTCTGGGGCGATGCTGAGAAGAACCGCAAAATATTCATGGGCGATTCGGGCAGTCTTACGTTAGGGTTCATCCTGGGTTTCCTGGCCGTGAAATATTCCATGATCAACCCCGTTGTGATGACGTATCATGACGATAGTCTGCTGTTGTCGTTTACGTTTCTCATTGTGCCCGTCTTCGATGTGGTTCGTGTCTCGCTGGTCCGCATCATGCACCACCGGCCCATCTTCGATGCCGACAAGAACCACATACACCACAAGTTGCTGCGCAGCGGCATGAGCCAGCGACAGGTACTGGCCACCATCTTCTTGCTGGCGCTTTTCTATATTGTGATGAACCTGCTGCTAAGCACCGTTTTGCAGACCACGTGGATTGTGGCCATCGATATAGTTGTTTGGTGCTTGTTCCACCTGATTCTTAACGCTGCCATCCGAAAGAACGGGCAATCCGTATTCTTTGTGCAGCAAAGATGAAGAAAGAAATTGATGAAGGAATGACTCAGATGAACAGCATAGTGAAACGCATATTCGACATTCTTGTCGCCATCATAGGATTGTTGGTGCTGTCGCCCGCGTTCCTTATTATATATATAGGGCAGAAACTCACCTATAAGGGACCCGCCTTCTTTGTGCAAGAGCGCATAGGGTTGGGCGGCCAGCCGTTCGACATCTACAAGTTTCGCACCATGATTGTCAATAACGAGAACGACGGTGTGCCACAGTTGGCCGAGGCCGATGACGAGAGGCTCACCAAATTCGGCAAGTTCCTGCGTTCGCATCATCTGGACGAACTGCCTCAGCTGTGGAATGTGCTGAAGGGCGACATGTCGTTTGTGGGTCCCCGTCCGGAGCGCAAGTATTTCATTTTGCAGATTATGGAGCGTGACCCTCGCTACGAACAGCTTTACGCCATCCGGCCGGGCGTCACCAGCTATGCCACGCTCTATAACGGCTATACCGACACGATGGAGAAGATGCTGCGCCGTCTGGAACTCGACCTCTACTATCTTGAGAACTGGTCGTGGAAGTTCGACCTCCAGATTATCTACAAGACGTTTATCAGCATCCTTTTCGGCAAGAAAATCTAAGTAGGGTTTCCCGTCCCCCTTTTTCGTTTGCATAATCATGCATTTTGAGGCTTTTGGGAAACGCGTTTGAAATTCATGCTGGATTACGATGTAATTAAGCTTGAATTGCCGTGTAATTCAGCATGAATTGAAACACAATTCAGTGCGAATTGCAACGTACTGTAAATCAATGATTTAGCAGGTTTGCCGAAATGAATATTTATTCACAAGCAATCGTTCCTTAGGGGCGGAAACCTTCAACCAATAAATCTAATACTTGCGGAAATATAGGCGGGCAACCTCGCTTTCGAGCGTCATTCGCTCACTGTCGAGCCTTAACACGCGAAGGGAATCCTTCAGTCGGGTGAGACGGTAGGGGCGTAGCATTGCCGCGTTGGTTATCAGGCTGTCGCCAATCAGCCTTACGCTGTAGACTGGGTCGGAAAGAACGAGGAAGCCCCCTGTCAGCTCGAACCTGCAATAAATGGTGGGTATCTTTTGCCGCTTGTTGCTCAGTTCGAGCAGATGCCCCTGGACAGCCCAGAAATAGGCCGAGTCGCGCATGTCGCATGACCTTCCGTTGGCAAGCGAGTCGATGGCCGACAATTGCCAGAAACCGTCCAGGTCGCCGTTGTGCGACGTTTCCATGGTGCAGCTCGCCCAAAGCCATAGGGCCGTCATTCCGATCAAATATCTCCTCATAGCATTTATTTCTTCAGCGTAAAACTCTTTCTCACGGTCAGTTGCCCGCCAACATTATCGCCCAGCATGTCGCCAAAGTCCATTCCCAAGGCTCCGCGCAGGCTCCATCCGCTGTTGCCCAATCGATATTCGCCCTCCAAAAGCAGGCTCACATTGTCTTTCGGGTCAGGAAACGGAATGGAGTAGGTGCCCCAGCCACGCTGCATGGTGGCCAGCATCCGGTAGTGAAGCCTGTCTGTCGGTGTTCCTGATATGCCCAAGTGCCACGCCCAGAAACGGGTGTCGGCTGAATAGATTTCGCCATTGTCATTATATAGCGGCGAACGGTAGAGCGGGTTTCCCATCACCTGGCCCCAATGCTGCCAACCGGTGAAGATGCTGTGGTTATAGTAGTTGTCGCGGCCCGACACATGGTCGCTGATGGTTATGGTGTGGTCGTGGTTGATGCTGCCGCTCTGATACTTCGTGTAGAGATATTCTGCCACGATGCAGTTAATCCATCTGAACTCTTTCAGCCGCAGCTCCACGCCAAGCATAATGTCTCTCAGGTCATAGACAAACCATTTGCTTGTTTCCTTCTTGTCCCAGTTGAGACCGCTTCCGTAGCCGTCATAGTCAAGGAAGAACATGGACGACTGGTCTTCGAAGTAATGGTCGGCATAGAGCGAAGCACCCCACGCCGGCTGCTCGTAGTTGACGCGTACCATCCAGCTGCCCAGGTGGTTGCCGTCGGTGTTCTTGTAGAGGGTCTCTACTATCTCGCCGCCTCCAGGCAGGAAGGCGTGGAACATGCCTTTCAAGCCGTCCTGATTATTGACAGTGACGAAGTTCTCTGTGGTTTCCTCGTAGACGCCATGCGACTTGCCGCCATACTGACACCCCATTTCCAGTCCCAGTTCAACCGACAGGGGCTTCTCCTCCTTCCCTATGCGCAGATAGCCTGCCTTGGTGTGGAGCTTGACATGCTGGGTGTATTTCGACCGTTGGTGGGTGAATTCTTCTTGCCAGCCGTCGTCTGTCTGTATGCCATAGAAAATGTGGCCTTTCAGTCCTAACCAGCCATGGGTGTGGGGAATGGTCCAATAGTCGGGCAGTTCCAGCCGCACACCAGGTATGGGACGGGCATTCTCGCCCAAAGTCTGCGAACCGCTGCTCAGTTCGCGGTTCTTCAGTTGCATGGGCTGCTCCTTGCTGCCCACTGTCAGCAGTCCTTTCAGCCATCGCACGTCGGCGTAAGCCTGCTGCACCACCATCGTGCTGGTGAAACCGCCAGCCACAGCCACGTCGGCACCGTATCCCCACGACCAACGATGGGTGCTATCGGTATCGACAGGGCGGAACAGCCCTGCCCGCAGATAGCCGTTGGTGGTCTTCAGCGAACTCAAACCATACTTGTTGGCGTTCAGCCACAGCGGGTTATGGTCGCCCGAACCCGCTGTGGCTTGCGCCTCAGTGCGTACTTCCAACTGGGCCGTAGCCTTTGTCGTGAAGCACAATAATACTAATATGGTGAGAGCCGTCCTCAATTCTTCATTACCTTCTGCACTTCGGCACCGTTTCTCACAATGTTCAGTCCACGTTTCTGCCTGTTCTGCTGCTGGCCGGAGAGATTGTAGACCTGGGTGCCCTTTATTTCATAAATGATTTGTTACTATTGTCTCGTTGTTGTTATTAAGGTGCAAAAATACAAAATAAATTCAGAAAATCGCCACATTAAACATTTTTTTGCAATGTTCAATCTTGGTAATAGGGATTTTATAGGGATTTTCCCTCAAGAGTTTAGGGAAAAACCTTTGCTATCTTGGCTTCATTGTGCTAACTTTGCCGTCAGAAAGAAAAATAATGTAGAACAATTAAAACATTACGATTATGAAGAAGACAATATTTGCACTGATAGCCCTGCTCACCTTGACGACTCAGGCTCGAGCCATGAGCTACGAGCAGGCTCGCAATGAGGCTTTGTTCCTGACAGACAAGATGGCCTATGAGCTGAACCTCTCTGATGCCCAGTATGAGGCTGCCTACGAAATCAACCTCGACTATCTGATGGGTGTCACAAGCCGCTATGATGTCTACGGTCCCTACTGGGAGCGCCGCAACGCCGACCTGCAGTTCATCCTCTACTCCTGGCAGTGGGAAGCCTTCCGCGCCGCCGCCTACTTCTTCCGTCCCCTGCGTTGGGAGGCCGGTCTCTGGCACTTCGGCATCTACGCCCGCTATCCTCATCGTGACTACTTCTACTTCGGGCGCCCCCACTTCTATGCTTCCTACCGAGGTGGGCACAGCTGGCAAATGAACGGCGGCCATAGCTACTACGAGCGGCACAGCAGCCATTTCCGTCCTGAAACACACCACGACCGATATACCGGCATGCGTGACGGCTGGAACCGTGGCGACTTCCATGGTACGCACAGCCACAGCTCAACCCACGTGACAGAACGAAACGGGCATGACAGAGGCAACCATCAGCAGGCCACAGGTCATGATGGGCACAACTCCCATGCCTCGGTTACGAACAGACCCAGTACGCACAACTCTACGGAACACAACAACTCCACGGTACACAACAACAGCAACGGGCATGGCAGCACATCTGGGCACAATAGCACTATCGGACACAACAGCATTGCAAGGAATGGAAACGGCAGCATTGCAAGGAACAGTAGTGCTATGGGCGGCGGACGCTCAAGTTCAAAACCGCAGGCAGGCGGACGCAAATAATATCCCGTCTCTCACCTCAAGAGAAATATTTACCCCGCAAGAGTCTAAGCAAAGTTGTCCAGTAGACTTTGTTAGACTCTTTTTTATGTGTCAGGGCGAGGATGCGAAAAACGATTGCCCAGCCATAGACGATGTCAGCCATCAACCGATAGGCTCTTGAATAGTGCTTGTGATAGAACAGTTCTCTCCCCTCGAAATTGAACTTCGCTTTCTTGTCCAGATTCTTTGTGCTCGTCCCTTCGTAATGGTAAATCTGGGCTTGAGGAATGTTCTTGATTTGAAACTTCTTCTTTCTTATTCGATAGCAAAGATCAGTGTCTTCATAATACATGAAAAAGTGGGGGTCGAAGAATCCGATGTCCTCTATCACGCTGCGCCGAATCATCAGGTCGGCTCCGGTAATGGTAGCCACGTCTATGATTCGGCTGCCAGTGTTGAATTTTCGGTTCTTCCCATAGCGCATCTTTTCAAAGAGGTAGTTGGTCATGAAACTGAATTCCCAGGCGACGGAGGGAAACAGCATTCTGTAGGAGGTACACATCTGACCGTCCTTGTGGAAGAGATTGCCTCCGCAAGCACCGGCATCTGGCGTGTCGTCGAGATATTTCGACAAGACACAGACGGCATTGTTCCTTAGTTCCGTGTCGGGGTTCAGGCAGAAGATGTTCCTGCCCTCAGACAACTCGAATCCGGCGTTGTTGGCTCTGCCAAACCCCACGTTCTCTTTAAGCCGAAGGCAGCGTATGCGCCCGTCGTCTCGGTACTTTTCCTCCAACAAGCGGAAGGAATTATTGGGTGAAGCGTTGTCTACGATGATAATCTCGTAGCTCACTCCTTCGGTCATGCCGATGATTGAGGCGACACAGTCGGTAATCAGCTCTTCGGCACCGTAGTTGACTATAATAATTGAAACATCAAGCATAATTCAGTCTTTCCTCAGTCTTGTTCTAACGGCCCATTCGGATGCGTATCTTGTATTTTATCTTGTTGTAGAGATACTTCACGACCGATCCGTATCCTAACGACGACAGCATGGCGTAATAGCGCTGGTTGCTCTTATACATCTTCCTGAAATTCACAATCCTGTATCGAAGATTGACCTCCGATGCGTCTGTGCCGCCAGAGCCGAGACAGTTGTGCTCGTGTTGCCGGTAGAGCACGAGCGGGCTGTCGCAGCCTTTGACAATGCCGCCTCGCCGCAAGGTGCAGAGGCACACCCAGATGTCGTGCATGGTGGCCTTGTCAGACGGGTAGGCGCAACTGGCTTTCGCCTTCTGATTGAACAGCATGGAGCAGCCGGTAACCGTAGCCGTATGGCCACCGAAGTCGCCGAACGTCCGAAGGTATTGGGGATAGACGCCAGAGTGCTTCCACATGGACGGATAGACGACCGACAGTTTCTCGTCGACAATCTGCAGGTCGGTGTAGACCACTACACCTTTGCCGGGGTACAGCTGCTCTTGCCGTTTCAGCTCCGTGAGGCTCAGCTCTACCTTTTCCGGCAGCCACACGTCGTCCTGGTCGCAGAACATGTAATAAGGCGCTTCGGTCCGTTCCAACAGACTCAGGAAATTTTGGCATGCACCGCCTTGTGCAGGATAGTGCAACAAGGTAATCTTGTCGGGGTGCTCGTCGGCATAGCGCTCCAGAACGGCCTTCGTACTGTCGGTCGAACCATCGTCATGCACATACAGATGCCAGTCCTGAAAGGTCTGCGCCAAGAGCGAGTCGATCTGCTCACCGAGAAATTCCGCTCCGTTATAGGTAGCCATGAGAATGGCAATGAAATCACGATTCACAATTATCAATTATTAATTCTCAATTTTTCATTTTTCAATCTTCATCGTCAGTCCATCCCAAATGCCCTTGAACATCATTCTTATCCGATTCCATTTGTCATCCTCGTTCAGGACAATGAGAACAAGCCTGCGGAGATAGTATTCCTTGATGATTCTCTTCTTCTCGCTGAAGGTCAGCCAGTCACGGTGTTTGCGATAGTTGATGAGGTGGCTGCGGGCAATGGAGTAGGTGCGCCAGGCATTGTAGTTGCTGGTCTTTAGGTGCAATACCGAAGAGAAGGTGGGCATGCCTATCGTGTGGCGGAGGGTTGACGTGGTGATGCATACTATCTTGTAGCCTTTTTTCTGAATCCGTATGGCCAGGTCGTGGTCGAGTGCGTCAAGAGGCATGCGCTCGTCGGCTCCTCCTACTGCCGTCAGTATTTCAATAGGTATGACGGTTCCTGAATTGATGAATATGCGCAGGAACTGAAGGGGAGGATTCTTGGCAGGGAAGTTACTGCCGATGAAGTAGGGCGTGAAGACCCACTTGTTGCCTTTCTCCCAATAATCCTCAATCTGACGGCGGTATGTGGCAAAGTCGTCCCACCGGCTGTCCTGATCCATAATGAGAAGCATCTCGAAGCCATGCTCTTGGGCATAGTGCCACGCATGGTTGATGGCAGGAGCTATGCAGCGGTTCTTGCCCGTTCCTTGCCAAACCATCTTGTCGGCATCGCCAGCCAAGGCTGTCAGCACCTGTTCACTCAGATTTGCTTCGAGTGGCGAATTGTCCCAGACAATCAGCCTGTCCAAGTCCTGCAAATAGCTCTTGATATTGGCAACGGCCTCTTTCGGGTCAGGGTTGTAGAGTGTGAGCAGCCCTAATAGTTTTGTATGATAGTCTTTTCTTTCCATGCTCATTGATTATTGGCGGCACCACTTGTTCACTTTGCACTCCAAATACCTGTTGCCGTTCCTGCGAGAATCTTCTTGAACTGCAATATGTTGGCCACTATACTGGGAGAGATGCAGAAACACATGACGGCCATGAACCATAGGATGCTATGCGTCTGCTTGCTGACTATCCACGCCATGGGAATGAACACGACTGTCATAATGGTCATGTAGAGCTGTAGGCGCAAGGCTCCCACACCGTTGAGGAAATAGGAATAACGCATGCTGAGAACCATCAGGAAAATATAGAGAGCCATCATGGCCGTCATGCCGAACGGCACATGGCAAGTATCGCCAATCCACACCTGATAGACCCAAGGCGAAACGGCAACCATCAGCACCAGCACCAAAGCAATGCCAAGGGTCATCATGTTCATTTTCTGGCTTGCTCGCATAATCCATCCAATGTCGCCCCGTTCATAGGCATCGGTCGTGGCATTCCAGAAAGGCATGCATATTACGGTGAAAGCCACCATCACCAAGCTTATGTAACGGTAGGCAATTTGATAAGGCGTCACCATTTCAGGCGTAAAGAACTGGGAAATGAGAATGTTGGACGTTGTAAACTGTATCAAGCCTGCCAACTGAAGCCAGAAAAATTTCACCCCAAGGTTGCCAAGCTCTATGGCAGAGTGTAGGTTCACACTGCCCAACGATGGCCGCAACTGCGGGAAATGCACAAAAAAAGTGTAAGGATAAGCCAAGGCATAGACCAGTAGAGGTGCCACTGTGTTGACTACGACAATGGCCACAAACGAGGTGTGTCCTATATAATAGAGTAGTGCGGTGAGCAGCAAGGCCAGCGTCTGGCCCAGCGAGAGAAGCAGGTTGCTGACGGCGGGCAACTGCAAGCCCATGTACACGTTGCCAATAAACTTCAACACAAAAGTCATGCAAACCAGAGTGACACCACATGCCAAGGCAGTACGCAGCTCGGGCAGAATGGCAGGGTCGACGTTGAAGAATGCAAACACATCAGCTTTCCACACCAAGATGAGTAGCACCAGAAGCAGGGGCAGGACAATGCAAACGAGCATGGCCATCGTAGAACTGACGACTCGTCGCGCTTCCTCTGTCTGTCCGTGTGCCATGTGTATAGCCAGCTTGTTGCGAAGACCATTCCCCAGCCCAATATCCATCTGGTTGATCCACACCAAGACGCTGCTGATGGTCAGCCACACACCATTCTTGTAAGGACCCAAGCATGTGAGAACCAGAGGCACCATGAGCAGTACCACTAATGCCGACCATCCTTTGACTATAAAAGATGCTATCACATTCTTGATGAGCAGGCTGGAACGTTTCTTGTCACTCTTGTACATGTCAGATGCTATTTATTCTATGGTGCGCATTTTTTTCTCATCAACCTCCAGGGTTGTTGCCTCTTGGTGCGCAATAGGCCGGAAGTCAACATTCACACCCTCATCGAGAATACAGGTGTACGGATAGAAAAACTCGTAGAAATAACTATTCGTCGTCTTGTAATGCCCTGTGTACAAATCCCATACGAAGAAAATGGTTCCGGCCATTGTGCCCAGCCTGAGTAGCAGGTGCCGCTTGGCACGGAACAGGGTGTACACGAAATCGGCCAGCGAAATGAAGTAGAACACGTAGGCATAGTTGAAAAAGCGCACCGTGCCAGGTATGGCACCCGCAAAGATGGCCAAGACGACCATATAGGCGGTAAACTTCTCTTTGCTCTCTTTGAGGGACTCTGACGGTTCAAGAGCGATTGAACTATACATGACCACAAAAGGGAATATGAGATAGTGGGCTGAATGGCGGACGAAGCCGAAAATAGATGTGCTCTGTATGGAATAGTAGAGAACTTTGCTGACCATTGCCTCGGAACCACCGAAGACGGTGAGCATTAGTTTCCCCAAAAGCAAATCGCTGGCAGCCCACAAGAAGAAAGAAGAAACAAAGGCGTACAACAGCGTCTTCCAGGAAATGCGAAAGAACATGAACGGAAACAGAATGGCAGCGCAGGCCGAAAGATGGAACATGACGGCTATAGGAAGCATCACGAAAAACAGCCATTTTCTGCCGCTAAGCCATCCATGCATGCCTATGAGCGAAAAAGCCAAGGCAAAGCCCTCGCGCATCACTTCGGTATTGAAAATGAAGTACTGTAGGGAAAGGAAGTAAATGAGGAGGAAAAGGAAATAGCGCTTCGTGTATTTGCTGACCACATAGCAGACCGCAGTGTTGATGGCGATACTCTCCAGTAATTGTACTGCATAGAATGAATTGAAGAGAATTTTGCACAGCACATTGACAATGGTCCAGAAAGGCATCTGGCCTCTCACCATGAACCCCACCAACACGTAGTCGCCAACTTCGGAGATGTCGTTGGGATATTCCTCAAATTCCTCCATATACGTGAATTTGTCAGCCCCCAACCCATAGCTGAAGCCTGTCAGGCATATCAGATAGAGGCACATGAGCCACAGGCGGTGCTGCTTATGGCTGTCGTATTCCTCAATCCCGTCGTAACGAAGGGAATAATACGCCGTCAGGAGGACAAATATCACATAAAAGATGGTCATGCGGACTGTTGTATCAGAACCATTCTATCAGTTGCTTGCGGAACAGGCGGACAATAGTGCCCACTGTGGCGAGAAACAGCATGATGGCCACGAAAATCATGCGCTTGGGGCCTGCAGGCTTGATGGGTACCGTGGCATTGGTCAGCGTAGTGAATACGGGGGTGTTCTCCTGCACTTTGGCCAATGCTGCCTCTAACTGTGTGTTCATGGCAGTATAGACATTGTATTTCAGCTGCATCTCATTCTCCAAGTCGTCAATCTTTGTCTTGACGCTTTGCAGGAACACGTCCTGATGGGAATCGGCGTATGCAGCGTAGTCTCGGCGGGCCTTGTCGTATGCTTCCTTGGCCTCGGTGGTCAGCTTCTCGTAGTACTCATAGTCTATCCGCGACTTCTTGGTACGGTAGTCGGTAATGAAGGCTTGCAGATGCTCCTTGACGCTGTCGGCCAAAAGAGCACAGACCAACGGGTCTTGGTCTTTGACGGAAATGGTCACTACGTCGGTCACACGGCTATAGGCACAGCCAATGTTGTCCTGTACCTTGCCGAGGATGTCGCTGGTGGGCTTCGACAAGTGGAAGGGATTGAAGCGCTTACCTTTCGTACCGGGGATGTCGGGATCAGGCTCTTTGAAGAGCGACATAACCCATTGTCTGGCGAGTGTGAAAGGAAGTGTCAGGAAGTTCTTCTTCTGATGGTTCCGCATGTAGTCATAGTAGTCGGTAGTAAGGTCGCCATCGAGGGTGGTCACCTGAATGTCGAACAGGCCGACAAGGAATTCTGTAGAAGTGAACAAGTCGGGATAGAGCTGTGGGTAGATGGCATCGGAAGAGCCACTACCAATGTTTACGCCGAAACTGGAAGCAAGGGAAGCCAAACCGCCTGCCGCCTTGGCTTCTGATGATTCCGGGGCGATAGACACCTCGGTGGTATAGTAGCGCGGTTGTGGCAGAATCCAAATACATGATAGTATAAACGTAACGACCCACACCTTGAGAAACAACTTTCTCTTGTTCCAGAGTGTTTTCCACACTTGCTTGATGTCAATGGCAAATCTGCCTTTGTCTTTTTCGTCCATATTCTTTTGTTTCGTTCTTAGTCTATATTATAAAGGTGTTAGAAGCCTATGCGGCCAGAATGGGCCGATTGCATTTGTTTCAGTTCATGAAGGTCGGAGGGAATGACTTCTGCCGATGTGTTGGGATGCTCGGCAATGCGCAAACGGGCCGACTGTGCTATGGTCTGGGCCATCATTTGGATAGTGCGGGCGTTGGCCGGCATGTTACGCGTGGCTTGGCGAAGAGTGGCTTCTACATGCTGGGCCAGAACGTCGCTCGCTTCTGGCGAGAGTGCCAGCCGGTAATCGGCGGAAAGCATCAGGCTGAGCAGTTGCATCAGCTCCTGTGAGGTGAAGTCGTCGAAGATGACCGAATGATAGAGTGAGGCAAAGCCGTTGAGAGCCAGATTGCGCAGCACCTCGTCGTTGCTCTCGCCCACCTCGGCAAAGACCACTGCCGTCTGCTGTTTGGTGTCCTTAATCTTGTTGACGAGCCACGTGCGGATAGAGTCGGTCGACTGGTTGCGGTAGCGAGGCGAGTCCATGTCCATGAAAAGCAGACCGTCGGCAGCCCGTTTGAGCGCTTTTTCCAGCGTGTCGTACATGTCGCGCTGATTCAGTTCCTCGATGTTGAGCGTTACGGTGTGACCGCGCTTCAATAAGCCCAGTCCTTGCATCAACTTGCCAAGAATCTCGGCCACGGTGCTTTTTCCTGTACCGGTGTTGCCGATGAAGTTCCAATAGAGCATCTGCGACGAGGGGGTCAGCGCCCCTGCCTCACGTTCCATTCGGACTGTGGTCACATAGTCGTGCAGGGCCTGCTTGGCCTGGCCTACACCGATAAGGGCATCAAGACGCACAAAGGCATTCTTGAGAATTGACTCGTCGATAGGACCGAGCTTGCCTAATGAACCTTCGTGCTTGGGAATGTCGACAAGCTGGATGGTTCTTAGGGCCTCGTTGGTCAGTTCGCTGGCTGGCAGGGCATTCAGCCGCTGACTCATGGCTGGTATGATATGTGATTTCAGCAGGCGTGTAATGAAGCGGCCGTTGCCGAAATGCTCGTCTTTTTGGTTGTATTCCTCAACCACATAATCGGAGAGTGCCCGCTCGGCTTCGTCGGTCAGCACATATTGTTCCTTGTCTAAGACAAGTTTGCCAATGCGCAGCAACTGATCGGGTGAATAGTCTTCGAAATGGAAGATATACGGGAAGCGCGACTTCAAGCCGGGGTTCGACTCAATCAGGCGCTTCATTTCGTTCGTATAGCCGGCAAGAATGACAATCATGTCGGTATCTTCCATCGACAGGTAGGTGAGCAGGGTCTCGATAACGCGCATGCCGAAATCGCGGTTGTCATCGCTCTTGACGAAGAGATTGTAGGCTTCGTCGATAAAGAGCACGCCACCCGAGGCACGTTGTATGGCGTTTAGCGTGTTCTTCTCTGTGTCGCCGATATACTGCCCCACGAGTTTCGAACGGTCGGTCTGTACCAGATGGCCGCTCGATAAAGCGCCGATGCCTCTGTAAATCTCGCCTAAATATTCAGCAATAGTGGTCTTGCCCGTGCCAGGATTACCGGTAAAGACCATGTGCATAGGAGGCATACGGTTGTAGAGTCCGCGGTCGGCTCGGATTTTGTTGAGCCTCACCAACGACGTGTGGTTGATGATGCTTTGTTTCACATTGTCGAGACCGATAAGGCTTTCGAGCTTGGCCAAAGGCACCGACGGGTCGCGTTCCTCCGCCTGCGGAATGTCGTCGGCGGTGATGAGGCTTACGTCACCGATGGGCTGCATGGCATCGCTGATGGTGCGGTGAACCAATCGAGGAAGAATTTCGTCGTCGATGGTTTGGCGGGCCATGTACATGTTGGCAAAGTTGGTGCCACGCAAGCTGTAGGCACGTTCAAAATAGTGATAGAGCTTCTGCTGGGCATCGTCTGTAACATTGAAGTTTTCACCCTTGAGCCAATCGACACTAAGATCGGTCATCACATCGGGAGCCACGTCGTCGAAGTCATAGAATGTATAGAACAGGTCGCGTGCCGGCTCACACATCTTGATGAGTTCCTCCATCAGCCCTTTCTTTCCAAGCAGGACAACGGTAATGTCGGACATCTTCAGCAGTTTGTTGGCCAGAATCTCTATGCCTGTAAGCGACCCCACAGAGCCTTTCAGTGTTAATGCTTCGGCATTGTTGACGATGAGCAGGTTCTTCTCGTTTTGGTCGAGCGTCTCTTCTATTTTGGGCGAATAGCCATTGGTGGGATCGAGCAGGTCGATGGCATTGCATTCGAAGCTATCCTGCACGACTGAAGCTGAAATGAGCTTGCTGCCTAACAGATGGGCTGCCGTGCGCTTGCCTGTTCCCTTTTTGCCTGTGAGCACCAGATGACGCCGTTTCCAAGTGGTGTGGTTGCTTCCTCGTTGGGCATCGAATACACGACGTTTGTCCAAATAGAACAGGAGGTCGGCAAACGATGAGGGCATAAGCTGATGCCTGCTTGGCGTTGCAGGTGCCTCGCTCACAATGAAGGGTGCAAGCATATCCTGCCCGCACTCTCTTTTCATTTCGCTGGCTGGCATGCGAAAAAAAGTCTTGCCGGCTACGGTAAGAATGAAATAGTATTTTTTCCCCTCGTCATCGTCTTCATCATCGTCAAAGTCGACGTGGAACTCGAACTTGACGGTGACAAATGTGTTGCTGTTTGTCATGTCTACAACATTAAAGTCGCAGGGTGGCAGCTTCTGCATGGGAGTGGCATACAATTCAGGTTGGTCGACCGACAGCTGGGGGTAATAGGCACCTATTAGAAGGAAGAAGGGGTAGGCTACTTGCGACTGGAATGTCATCCAGACAGTCATCTTCGCTCCAAAATCCCAACTGCCTTTCATGTCGTATGTCAGTTTCACGGGCTTCAACAGCAGTGAGGCATCGGGGGGTACATTGGCCACTTGGAAAGGACACTTGCCTACGATGACGTCTTCCTTTAGCACTACTGCTGTATAGTTGTCAGCCTGTCCCAGTTCGCTGGGGCGGCTTAGTTGCATCTCACTGTGAATCTGTGAGTAGAAGAAGCCACGGTCGTTGGTGTCTATGTAATTGTCGATGGAATCGTAGAGAAGTGGCAGGTCGTCGACATCGTCAGACATACCTTTATATACACGGAAGGTGAGTGGAAAGGTGTTGCTTTCTTCTTCGAAGCCACGTACCACGAACGACAAGTGGAACTTGGACGACCAAGGGAAGAAAGTGTCCAGTTCGCTATTGTCCCAATCCTTGGGACGCTCGTCGTAGCAGACGGTGAAAAGTTCTAATTTTAATTTGCTCATCTGTTAGTCGTTTGGCGGTTTGGCAGATTTGTCGTTTGGAATTAGTCAAAATGCACTCTGGGATTCATCATGCTGGGAGTGCGCCAGCTAATGCCATATTCTTGTTCGAGCAAATCACGTTTAGCACTCCAATAACGGAAACAGAAGCCCATGCAGCGTGGCTCGTCTTTCAGCATGTCATATAGACGATGCTCCATGTCGTCCTTAATGGCAATATATGCTTCGGAGTCTTCCACTGGGTCATATTTTAGATAATGAGAGGACTCGGCAGGTTTTGGCCCATATTGTGCTGCTTCTTCTCGTATTTGGTGTGCCTGCTGTCGGCGCCCGTTCTGGTCATGCAGTTCGGCCAGCGTGGCAAGGGTGTCGTGCTTCCATTCCTTTTCCGAAGCCGATTCTGCTTCTTTCCCTCGTGTCAGGCTCAGAGCTTCGGACAGCAGTGGGGTGGCCCTCCATGTTTGCTCGTCGCGGATATAGTATTCGGCTGTTTTGCACAGCGCGAATGTGTATTCGCTTAGGGCATCTTGGTCGTGGCGTTCTTCATAGTCCTCTCGGGTCAGTTCCAGACAAGGTTCCAACAGGCGCAGCATGCGATGGTTGTCATACTCCAGCTTGTCAAAGTGTTTACTGATGTATTCGGCTATCATCTCCAGTTTCTTTGTACGGGAGCTATGGGCGTTTACCATGATAAGAAAGGCGCTGATGTTCATATTCGTGCTTTTTAAATAATGTAAAGTTTGCTGCAAAATTACGAAAAATAAATGATATAAACGCCATATTTCAAAAAAAAATGGTGTGCCACTGGGGAATGGCACACCATTTTAGATTTTGAGTTGTTATTTTGATTCACTGTTTCTTGCCAGTCATGCCGTCGATAGCGTCGCGAGCCTCGTCGTTGAGGTTGATGTTGCGGTTCACCTTTGCATCGATGGTTCCAGCACGCATGATGTCGGCCATGTCAACGCCGGTAGCTGACTTTAGCACGTCGAAGGCCTGCTTGATGGCCACAGGCACATTGCCCGACAAGGCTGAGATGCCGTTGCCGTCGCCGCTGTAGATGCTGACATCCTTGATCGAAGATATGGGCTTGGCAACGTTTTCCACCACCTGTGGCAGCACTTCAATCATCATCTGCATGACAGCAGCATTGTTGTATTTCTTATAAGCTTCGGCTTTTTTGTCCATGGCTAAAGCCTCGGCCTCACCTTTCTTCTGGATGGCGTATGCCTCAGCTTCGCCCTTGGCCTTGATACCGGCAGCCTCTTGCTCCAGTCGATAGCGGGTGGCATCCGATTCGGCATTCTGGGCAAGGGCGCGCTGTTCGGCCTCGTATTTCTGGGCTTCGGCCACACGCTTGCGCTGTTCCAAGTCAGCGGCAGCGTCAATTTCTACCTTGTACTTGTCGGCATCGGCTTTCTTCTCCACCTCTGCGGCCAGCTGGTTCTGCTTAATCTCAATCTGTTCGCGGGAAAGTACCTGCTCGCGCTTGGTCTTCTCAATCTCGGCCTCTACGGTCTTGATGTTGATGGTCTTCTGCTGCTCCTGCTGCTGTATGGCGTATGCAGCGTCGGCATCGGCCTGTGCGGTGTCGGCTTCCTTCTTCAGGGCGGCGCGCTTCAGGGCCAGTTCGTTGTTCTTGATGGCGATGGCGGTGTCGGCATCTACGCGAGCATCGTTCGAAGCTTTGTCGGCTTTCGATACCTCGATTTTCACGTCGCGTTCGGCTACGGCGCGGTTGATGGCAGCATCCTTTTTAATTCTCGCCGTGTTGTCGGCACCGAGGTCCTTGATGAGTCCTTCGCGGTCGGTCACGTTCTGAATGTTGCATGAAATGATGAAGATGCCCAACTTGGCCATGTCGGGTGTGGCTTTCATCATCACCTGGTCAGAGAAGCCGTCACGGTCGGTGTTGAGCGAACGCAGGTCGAGTGTACCGATGATTTCACGCATATTGCCTTGCAGTGAGTCCTGCAACTGGGCGGCAATCTCTTCGGGAGTCATGTTCAGGAAGTTCTTGGCAGCCAGACGGGTTCCGTCTTTGTCAGGAAGCACCTGCACCTTGGCCACGGCATCCACGTCGACGTTGATGAAATCGTTGGTAGGCACACTCTCCTCTGTCTTGATGTCGACGGTAATCTGACCCAGATATACCCGGTCAAGACGTTGGAAAAACGGGATTCGGAAGCCACCCGTACCGATAAGCACCTTTGGCTCTTTCCAGATTCCCGATATGATGTAGGCAAATGAAGGCGGAGCCTTTACGTATGAAACAAAAATAAAGATAGCCACAACGATAACGGCTAATACAATCCATAGGGTGTTCTGATCAATTTCCATCATAGTTATTAATTTTAAAGTAAATAATCTTCTATTTCTATAAGGAGGTCATATAGGCTCTCAGGTTTGAAAAGTCGCCCTGTTCAAGTCTTTTCTTTTCAATCATGATGTAGAGCAGGCCCATGTCGTGGAACATCAGCGAGAAGTAGTCGTTCTCCTCAGAGTCGAGTTGCAGAAGTTGCACCCATCCTTTAGGCATCTCCATGCGTACTTCCTCCTCGTAGGGTTCTCCCAATAGCCGGAACCCCATGTCACACTCGATGCTGGTAGGTGTGAAGGTGATGGGGTGGGGCGGAATCATGTCGTCCTCAGTGAAGGGATTTTGCCGTTGAAGGCTCTTGGCGTCGGCATCGCTGTATATGGCAACGACGCTGCCCTCCTTCCACCAGCCAAGTCCGTTCTCGTAGACCACGTCGTAGCCTAAGAAATAGTCGATGGTGCCGAAGAGGTAGAGCATGCCCTTCTTGGGCAGCGGACTGCTGGGCAGGTCTTTGCAATTAATCTGGCAAATGAACTGTAGGGGCACTTCGTCGCCGTCTTCATTCATTATAAAAGGATAAAGGTCGCTGTCCTTGGGCAACTGGGGCGCATCCCAGAAGTAGCTGCTGCCCAAAGGCATCGGCAGCTTGGCAGGGGTTAGTGATAATTGTATGGCCATCGGATTATTTGAAGATGAGTCTGACATTTATTTTCAATAATTTATAGACAAACAGTCTGAGTTCTGTGGGAGCCAGGTTGTAGTATCGTATGCAGTGTCTTAACACCAGACGCAAGGTCTCGAACTTGAATTTCAGACCTATTTGGGCTTTGTGATGCTCCTTGCCGAAATTGCCTCCCTTGAAAATGTCTTTCACAATAGAGTCCTCCCATTTCTTGTCAGATGGTTCCAAACACAAGGGGAATGACTCTTCAGGCAATCCGAGTTTGTCGACCAGTACGCAACCGAAAGCACGGTAGGCTTTCTTCAGGTCAAGCTGTTCAAGGATGACGGCCAGTTCCTGACGGTCAATCTCGTTTCGGTAGGCATGTAGCTGTATGGCCATGTCGCACAGTTGACGGAGTCCTACTCCCTCCCTTATAAAATGAAGGAACAAGTGACAGAAAATGTAGATGGCGTTGAGCGTGGGTGGCAAGGTCCTGATGGGAACACCGTCTACGCAGACTGTGTGATGTTCTTTCCACGACTCGTCAACGAGCCTTTGCCAGTACTGATTGCAGCGCTTGCTTCCAAATATAAGTAATTGTTCATGAAGCTCATACAGAGTACCGTTCCTCTTGAAAGAAGTCTCTTTCTCTTTCAGCCTTTCCGGCAGGTGGGTGCCAATAATGGCTTCTATTTTCTCCTTGCAGTCTTGATAGCTGTCACGTATCAGGAAGTCAATGTCGCCAGACATGCGGAGCATGGGGTGAGGATACATCGCAGCTACCGTTTGCCCCTTCACGATGATGATGTTGAGCCCTGCCTGTTGGCAGCAACGGGCAAAGTCTGCCAGTTCATGATTGACGGCAGTGTTCTTCCGGCGTATTTTCAGTGAGCGGGAAATGTATTTCGAAACCAGTTCCCAGTCGTCGCCGCCCTCCCGTTCTGACAAGGGGTTGAGCACGATGCCGCTGACAGTCTGTCGATGGGCCAGCTCCATAACCTTGACAAGCACGTCATTGGGAACGCTTTCCTCCAAGGGCTTTCCCCACAGTTCGCACCTGATGAGTTTGAACAGCAATTCCTCTGTCATACTTTTATTTGTCAAGTTGCTCGTAGATAGAATTCTTGCTTTTGTATTCTGGGACTATTTCTTTCATCTTGCGCACCGTATCCATGTCATCGTAGTGCTTGCTGATTTCAATCAGTTCGTCAATCTTTCTGCCGACAACCTCAAAGTCGTACTCGCGGACATCGGCAATGCGGATCTTCTCATGGAACGAAGGCTTGGTGTTCTCCTCTTCGTTCAGTACCTCTTCGTAGAGTTTTTCGCCAGGACGAAGACCTGTGTACTTTATTTCCACGTTCTTTGCCCCACTCAGCTTGATCATTCTGGCGGCCAGGTCGGCAATGCGGACGGGCTTGCCCATGTCGAAGACAAAAATTTCGCCGCCGTTGCCCTTCGTGCCTGCTTCTAACACCAGTTTACAGGCTTCGGGAATGAGCATGAAGAAACGGATGATGTCAGGGTGGGTCACCGTTACTGGGCCGCCTTTCTTGATCTGTTCCTGGAACAACGGGATGACCGAGCCGTTCGACCCCAGCACGTTACCGAAACGGGTGGTAACGAACTGACACCCACCTTTAGTCCCTTCCGAGGGGATGATGGCTTGATTAGTCTTGCTGCCTTCAGCATTGTAGTTTGGTGTAACCGAACTGTCCTCCCTTGGGGAGGAACTGTGGATCCTGTTGTTCAGTGCCTGCACATAAATCTCGCAGATACGCTTCGAACAGCCCATGACGTTCGTCGGGTTCACTGCCTTGTCGGTCGAGACCATCACAAACTTCTTCACACCGTATTTCACCGAAAGGTCGGCCAGCACCTTCGTGCCATAGACATTGTTTTGGATGGCTTCGCAGGGATTGTCCTCCATCATTGGTACGTGCTTGTAGGCCGCGGCATGGAACACATAGTCAGGACGGAAGGCTGAGAAGATGTCCTCCATGCGCTTCTCTTTGCAGATAGAGGTCACGATGGTCTCACAGGGGATGTCGGGCCATTTCCGTGCCATCATCAGCCGGATGTCGTGCTGTGGCGTCTCGGCTTGGTCAATGAGCACCATGGCCGACGGCTTATAGGGCGCAATCTGCCTGACCATCTCTGAACCGATACTGCCTGCCGAACCAGTAATAAGGATGCGCTTCCCTGCCAACAGTCTTCCTATCGCCATCATGTCGATTTTTATTTCTTCGCGTGGCAGCAAGTCTTCAACGCTGACCTCACGTAGTTGGTTGGCAGAGAATTCTTCCTCGCCTGTCCATTCCTTTGCTGCCTCCGCCATCAGAATCTTTACGTTGGCATTGATGAGCAGGTCCTGCAGTGCTGTGTCGCTTCTAAAGTCATTGTTTCTGAGTGGTGATACGATGACTGCTTGAATGTTGTGGTTCTCGATGACTTTGACTAAATCGTCGTCAATGTCATACACCTTTTCGCCCATTAGCAGATGATGCTTGTATTGCTTTTCGTGGGCAATGAAGCCTTTCAGAATGTATTGGACTGGTTGTTGCGTACGAATGCTTTTGGCCAGTCCTATGCCTCCGTCATGTACGCCATATATCAGTACTCTTTTGGCTCGTTGGTCTGATGTAGAGACTTCGAAGAGAATCTTGACCAATATTCGATAGGCCCACATCAGCAGTGTTGCCAAAATATACATTAGTATGATAGACCGTGTGTTCAGCGACATGAACACGCCTCTCGTAACGATAACCATAGGGAAGTGTATCATGATGACGAGCACCATGGACAGCAGATTTGCGTAGGCAATCTTTTGCAGGTCTACGAACGAGGAATAGCGAATGATGCCGGCATAGGTATGGAACAGCCGGAAACCAATCAGGCTGAATGCGACATAGACGAGCAGGGTCTTCAGAATCCTGAGCGGATGTACTAAGAATGCATCGAAGTCATAGCGCAGCCAGGACAGCAGAATGCCTGACAGGGTCAGAATGAAACAGTCAACGATAAGGATGCACCAGTAAGGTAGTGACTCCTTCTTGAAATACCATTGTGTGATTTTCCGAATAGGATTCATAGGATGTTCTTTTTAATCTCTTCGGTAATAAATGCCACTTGCTCGTCGGTAACGCAAGGGCCTGAAGGCAGACAGAGTCCGCGTTTAAACAGCGTTTCGCTCACACCATTGACGTAAGAAGGCGCGTCCTTGTACACAGGCTGCTTGTGCATAGGCTTCCAGAGTGGGCGGCTTTCGATTCCAGCCTGGTCAAGGGCCATGCGCATAGCTTCTACGTTGTCATTGGGCTGGCAGTCGGTCATGGCCGATGAGGCTGCGTGAATCACGCCAGCCGCACCGCCTACGGCACCGGTTACAATCGCCTTGTAGGCATTCTCCTGTCCTTTCACCTTCACGTTCTCATCGATTGTGATGGTACACAGCCAGTAGTTCGAGTCGTATTCGCCTGTCGTAGGCTGGGCATGAATCTTGATGCCCGGCGTATCAGCCAGCAGTTCTTCATAGAGAGCCTGTATGTGCTTGTGATGCTCGATATGGTCATTGGCGATGGTCATCTGTCCGCGTCCGATGCCTGCACAGATGTTCGACATGCGATAGTTGTAGCCAATCTTCTCATGCTGGTAATAGGGATAGCTTTCACGGTACTGGGTTGCGTACATCATGATTTCCCGCCATGACTCTTCGTCGGGCGTAATCAGTGCGCCACCGCCGGAAGTGGTAATCATCTTGTTGCCGTTGAACGACAATACACCGTACTTGCCGAACGTGCCGCAGACCTGTCCTTTATAACGTGAACCGAAGCCTTCGGCAGCATCCTCTATGACAGGAATGCCATAGCGGTTGGCAATCTCCATGATCTCATCAATCTTGGCAGGCATGCCATAGAGATAGACGGGTACGATAGCTTTGGGCTTCCGTCCTGTCTTGGCAATGCGGTCTTTGATGGCTACCTCAAGTAACTGTGGATCCATATTCCATGTGTCAGGCTCTGAGTCTACGAATACAGGGGTTGCTCCTAAATAAGTGATTGGATGGCTCGACGCACAGAACGTGAATGACTGTACGATTACCTCGTCGCCGGGACCTACGCCACAGGCAATCAGTGCCAGATGTACTGCTGCCGTACCGGCAGAGAGAGCCACCACTCTTTTGTCTTGTCCGCAGAACGCTTCCAGATCTTTTTCAAACCCGTTGACATTGGGTCCCAGAGGCACCACCCAATTAGTGTCGAATGCTTCCTTGATATACTTTTGTTCCATTTCTGTCTCGCTCATGTGAGCCAGACAAAGATAAATTCTGTTTGCCATATTCTTGTTTATATTGTTCCTTGTAACTTACGTATTTAAAATATCCACCTAAATTCCGCAGCACTTTAGTTTAACTATCTTTATAAGTACCTGAGCAACAAAAAGTTGCTCAGGATTTGGTCATGTCAGAAAT
>CAJONO010000018.1 GCA_905235905.1 uncultured Prevotella sp. | reverse complement strand
TTGCACCCTGTTTGGAGTAAGTAAGTATTAAAAGACTTAAAAAAGAAAGTAGATAGCAATGTCTAAAGTTTGTCAAATCACAGGAAAAAAGGCACAGATAGGCAATAATGTGTCGCACTCAAAGCACCGCACGAAGCGCACCTTTGATGTCAACCTGTTCAGCAAGAAGTTCTTCTGGGTTGAAGAGAATTGCTGGATCAACCTCAAGATCAGCGCTGCTGGTTTGCGTTTAATCAATAAGGTAGGACTTGACGCTGCCATTCGTCAGGCAGTCGACAAGGGCTATATCACCATGAACGACCTTGAGAAGAGGGTGTTCGCATGGGGAAATTAATAATAGGAGGATAGTTAACCATGGCAAGCAAGAAAGCAAAAGGCAATCGCATTCAGGTTATTCTGGAATGCACCGAGATGAAGAACAGCGGTCTTCCTGGCACCAGCCGTTATATTACGACCAAGAATCGTAAGAACACGCCTGAGCGCATGGAGCTGATGAAGTATAACCCTATTCTTAGGAAGATGACCCTTCATAAGGAAATTAAATAAGGGGTTAAAGGTTAAATAGTTAAAGGTTAAAAGAGAACTATGGCAAAGAAAACCGTTGCTACCCTCCACGAAGGTTCGAAGGATGGTCGCGCTTACTCGAAAGTTATTCGCATGGTGAAGAGCCCCAAGACTGGAGCTTACATCTTCGACGAGCAGATGGTTCCCAACGAGGCCGTCAAGGACTTCTTTAAGAACTAAGATTCTGCGGAATACTATAGGAATTAGTTTACACACCCATCACACTTGTTGGTGGGTGTGTATTTTTTTTGTAAAGAGAAAAAGGCTCATTTATTTGTTTATTAACCGAAAAAGTGCTACTTTTGCAAAATGAATCAAAACTTAAAACAACATCGCTACATGAAGAAAATCCTCTTTGCGGCACTTTTGGCTTTCATGGCTATGGGGGCCGGCGCACAGAACATAGAGATTGACGGTATCTACTATACTCTGTCGCCCGATACTAAGACTGCCGAAGTGACAAACCATCCGAAGAAGTATTCCGGCGAAGTGGCTATTCCTGCGCTCATTGAATACGAGCGTAAGAAATATAAGGTGACGAGCATAGCCAAGAAAGCCTTCTCGGCCAACTACGGCATAACGTCGGTAGTGCTTCCTGAGGGGCTTAAAACCATCGGCGAGTCGGCTTTCTCCTATTGTCGTCTTGACTCCATTATAATTCCCAATAGCGTGGAGAGCATTGGCGACTTTGCTTTTGCCTATTGCACGGTGATGAGCAAGATAAGCATAGGCAAAGGAGTGACAGAGATGGGCAATGGTGTCTTTGTGAGTTGTGAGAACTTGCTCGATTTGTCGATTCCTGACGGCGTGACAGCTTTGGGAACAGGCGCTTGCAATAAATGCAGCAGGCTGCTTTCTGCCTCTATCGGCAGAAATGTGGAAACACTTGGTGCGCAGTGCTTTGCCAACTGTACGAGCCTGAAATACTTCTACGCCCATGCCGATAGGGTGCCTACGGCCGATAAGACGGCCTTCGAAGGAACGAAGATTGGGAAAATCAAGCTCTTTGCACCGATGTTCTCCGTGAAGTTCTATGAGAAGAAAGAACCCTGGGGCTATTTTAAGAGCGTCACGTCAATGAAAGAATAGTTTTCGAAATAATTACAGTCATTTATGGAATACATAGTTTCCGCAAGAAAATATCGCCCCATGTCGTTCGACACGGTGGTTGGACAGGCCGCTTTGACAACGACGCTGAAGAACGCAGTGAAATCGGGCAAACTGGCTCATGCCTATCTCTTCTGTGGCCCTCGCGGCGTGGGAAAGACCACTTGTGCCCGTATCTTTGCCAAGGCTATCAACTGCCAGAACCCCACTGCCGACGGCGAAGCATGCAACGAATGCGAGAGCTGCCAGTCGTTTAACGAGCAGCGGTCACTGAACATCTTCGAGCTGGATGCTGCCTCGAACAACTCGGTTGAGCACATTAAGACGCTCATGGAGCAGACACGCATTCCGCCGCAGATAGGAAAGTACAAGGTGTTTATCATTGACGAGGTACACATGCTCTCGACGGCAGCCTTCAACGCCTTTCTGAAGACGCTTGAGGAACCCCCTGCACACGTCATCTTCATTTTGGCAACCACCGAGAAACATAAGATTCTGCCGACGATTCTTTCTCGCTGCCAAATCTATGACTTCGAGCGCATGACGGTTCAGAACACCGTTGCCCACCTGAAGTCGGTGGCCGAGAAGGAGGGCGTCGAATATGAAGAAGAGGCACTGGCAGTCATTGCCGAGAAGGCCGATGGAGGCATGCGCGATGCTCTCTCCATCTTCGACCAGGCCGTTTCGTTTTGTCAGGGCAAAATCACCTATCAGAAGGTGATAGAGGATTTGAATGTGCTCGACTCGGATTATTATTTCCGTATCGTTGACCTCTCTATTATAAATAAGGTGTCGGAAGTAATGGTCTTGCTCAATGATGTTATCAACAAGGGGTTCGATGGCGGTCTGCTCATTCAAGGGCTGGCCAAGCATGTGCGTAACGTGATGATGGCCAAGGATTCGCAGACGCTGCCCCTGCTTGAGGTGAGCGAGCAAGCGCGCCAGCGCTACCAAGAGCAAGCCCAGAAAGCCGACCTGCGCTTCCTTTATGAGGCACTGCGCCTGATGAACCAGTGCGACATCAACTATAGGCAGTCGTCGAATAAAAGGTTGCTCGTAGAACTGACGCTTATTGAGATAGCGCAGATAACACAGCCCGACGAGGGGCCTGGCAGTGGGCGTAAGCCCAGAAGATTGAAATCCCTGTTTAAACAACTTGTTCGACAGTCTCAGCCCACAGTGAAAACGGCTCAGCAGGTGGCCGTGGCTGAGAATGCGAAACACGTAGCCAACACGGTTGGCCGATATGATCATGCAGCCCCTTCTGCTGCTTCAGCTCCAGAAAGCCTGCGTCCCACTGTCAAAGCCTCACAATTAGGTATGTCGTGGAAAAACATCCGGCAGATGGGGAAGCCCAGGATGCAACTGTTGCCAAATGGGCAAGGCGACGGCGGAAAGAATGTGGGGGAGCAGGCAAACTTCACTCAGGAAGAACTTGAGCTGCAATGGATGTCAATGTGCAACCGAATGCCACAGCAGATGAGTGGCATTGCGGCCCGTATGAAAAACATGAATCCCACCATTACCCAGCTGCCTGCTGTCGAAGTGGTGGTGCCTAATGAAATAATCAAAGTCGAGGTTGAGACAATCCTCAACAAAATCGTCGCAACCTTGCGACACTATCTTCACAATAGCGAAATCACGCTAACCCTGCGCATTGCCGAGCGGCAGGAGCATGAGATGTTGTTGTCACGCCGTCAGCAATTCGAGGCCATGATAAGCAAGAACCCTTCCGTGGAAATGCTGTGCGATGCCTTTAGCTTGGAACTTGCTTAGTCCTGGGGTGAAGCCCCCGCCAGAGCAATCCGTTTGCCCATTATAAGAAAAAGGGCTATATCCAAAAAATGTAGTAGAATGTCAAGAATTGTTGAAACAATATTTTGCCGTATCGTTTTTTTTTAGTTATTTTGCAAGCCGAATCAATGACTACTTGACAAAGTTAAGACAAATCGAACAAAATAATATTAGCTAATCATGCATTTATGAAGAAATTCTATTTCTGTGGCTTTCTCGTTCTAACGGGATTGATGACCTCTTGCGTGGATAAGAACGAAGAGGTAGATGCCGACAGCAAACCGTCGTGGCTGGGCTCAAGCATCTATGCTGAACTAATGAATCCCCAGGGCAACGATATGCTGACTGGAACTTTTTCGAACTACTTGCGGCTGATAGATGATCTTGGCTATGCCGAGACACTCAATCGGACGGGCTCAAAGACGATTTTCCCTGCTAACGACTCGGCCTTTGCGCGGTTCTTTCAGAGTAATGACTGGGGAGTGACCAGCTATGAGCAGCTTTCGACGGCCCAAAAGAAAATGTTACTGTATAGCTCGATGCTCGACAACGCCCTGTTGGTAAACATGTTCTCAAACGTGAGTAGTGGCTCAGAATCGGTGACCAAGGGCATGGCCATGAAGCACCAGACAAACCTCAGTCTCATTGACACCATTCAGTACATCAAGAGCGAATCGCAGATGCCCCAGAACAATCCTCTTTGGGATAAGTTTCGTGACGAGGGTAAAATCTACATCGTGAGCGATGCCACACAACCTGTCATGGTACACTTTACCCGTGAACACATGCTGAATAACGGCATTACCACGATAGGCGACCAGAGCGACTTTGCCATTCTGACGGGTACTACCTACAGCGATGGCATGGCTTACGTGTTTGACGACCAGATTGTGAAGAGCGACGTGACTTGCCAGAACGGCTATATTCACCAGATGAAGGATGTCATCGTGCCTCCCGGTAATATGGCTCAGGTGTTGCGCGCCGACAAGGAAACGTCTTATTTCAGTCGTATCATCGACTATTATTCGGCTCCCTATCCCAATCAGTCGCTTACTGATTCGTATAATGCCTGGGCCAAGGAGCAGGGACTTCCCACCATCGACATGATTTATGAGGTGCGCTACCTGAACAACCAGACCGGACACAAGCTGAATCTCGACCCGGATAATAATATTATGGATTATCTGCTGAGCTACGACCCAGGGTGGAATCAGTATTATCCAAATGCCAATGCCACCAGTACTATAGATCTCTCGATAGCCGATATCGGTGCCATGTTCGTGCCTACCGACGAAGCTATGGAGGCCTTTTTCACCGAGGGTGGCGGCGGTGCCTACCTGATTGATCTTTATGGTAATAACAACGTGCCCAACGATGTGGCTCACCTGAACGAGAATCTTGACTCACTGCGCAATAAGAAGCCTGAGATACTGAACAAGTTTGTCAATAACCTTATGAGCGCCTCGTTTATCGAGACCGTTCCCAGCAAGTTCCGTACCATTCTTAGTGATGCCAGTGAAGACAAAGGAATCTCGCTCGACATCATGCATAAGCGCGACGACGGCCGGTACGATATTAAGATTGCCAATAATGGCATCATATATAAAATAAACAAGGTGATTTCGCCAGACGAATACGAGAGTGTCATGGCTCCTTCATCGGTCTATCCCGACATGAACGTCATGAACTGGGCCGTACAGGACGATAAGAACTTGAAACTCTCGTTCCACTACTACCTCATGGCCATGAGAGCCAAGTATGCTTTCTTCGTGCCCGACGATGCAGCCTTCGAGAAGTATTATGTAGACCCCGTCTATCTTGGTCATGACGAACCTCGCGTACTCAAGTTCTATTATGACGAAAAGAATACGGTCATGCCTTTGCGGTGTGTGGCCTATCGCTATTATCCTCAAACAGGTGAAGTGGGTGAGGTTATGAAAAACGGTGCAAATGTTGACTTGTCGGAATGGAAATCGCTGATGACAGACATCCTGAACTACCATACTGTCGTATTGGAGAGCGGCGAGGAGCTTGGCACCAACAACTATTATCGCACGAAACATGGCGGCGAGATACGCCTGACTAGTGTTGACGAGGGCGGAAAAGTGATGAGCGGACAACAGATAGACAATGGCGTTGAGCCAGCGACAATTACCAAGGTCTATGGCAATTTGAGAAACGGAACCACTTTCCGTATCGACCACGTCATCGAGTCGCCCAGAAACAGTGTCAGTAAGACGCTGCAAAGCGATAGCGTGTTCTCTGAGTTCTACAAGGTCTGTGCAGGCTTCTCTAACGACAAACTGCTGGCCTGGGCCGGCATCAGCAATGAGCCGAACGAACTGCAGATAACCGAGCAGGATGCCTATATCATCTTTACCACCGACAACAAGAACGCATCGGATAAAAAGCCTACGGGCAACTGTTTAGATGAGAATGTGAAGATGTTCAACACCTATCATTACACTCTCTATGCCCCTAACAATGCAGCGATGAAGAAAGCCTATGAAACGCTACCGTCATGGGACAAAATACAGAAAATAATGACAGATGCCATTAATGAAGATTGGGAAGGCGAGAAATTAGAATCAGCCAAGGCCGAAGCAAAGAAGATGATTGACGAGTTGCGTGACTTTGCCCGCTATCATTTCCAAAGTACTTCGGTCTACGCAGACAATGTGGTGCCTTCGGGCAATTATAAAAGTCTGAGTACCGACAATTTGGGCTTGGCCCTGGAACTAAAGGTGAGAGGCGGCAATGGTAAGCTAATCGTCACCGATGGTTCAGGCACAGAACATACGGTGGATGCCAACAATGGGGCGATGAAATCGAATCTGATGGCACGTGACTATTGGTTCGATGACGAATGTTCGCAGGCATCGTCCATTTACACGTCGTCGTTCTGCGTGATTCACGAAATCTCCGAACCGCTTAATTCGGGACTGCGTTGAAGATTGAGAATTGAAGATAGATGATTGAGAATTGAAGATTGAAAATTGATATGACAATGAAAAAAATAATGTTTGCGTCCTTGCTTTGCTTCATCAGCCAACTGGTGATGGCACAGGGAGTACGTATCTCAGGATCTTTGAGCGACAACGACGGTCCTATTCTGATGGGTAATGTCGTCGAGGTCGATGCCAACAACCGTATCGTTTCGGCTACACAGACCGATTTCAACGGCAATTTCTCTATGACTGTGAAGAGCAAGGGAAACAAGTTGAAATTCTCGTATGTGGGCGATAAAACCCAGATAATACCTATTGGTTCGAGGACGGTGTTCAAAGTGAAGCTGTTGCCTGAAAACACGCAGCTGAAAGAAGTGGTCGTAAAATCGAAACGCTCCAGCTCTGGTGGCCTGATGATTGCCAAGAAGGAGGTGTCGGTGTCGCAACAGTCATTGAATATGGAAAATATCGAGGGTCTTGCATTCACTTCGGCCGACGAGGCCTTGCAGGGTGAGATTGCAGGTCTCGATATTGTGGCCAACTCTGGTAACTTGGGTGCGGGCACAACGATGCGCCTTCGTGGTGTCACAACCATCACGGGCGACGCCAACCCATTGATTGTTGTCGATGACAAAATTTTCGACAACCCTGACGAGAATTTCGACTTTGCCAATGCCAATGAAGAACAGTATGCTTCCCTGCTTTCGGTGAATGTCGATGATATTGCCAGCATCACTGTCCTTAAGGATGCGGCTGCTACCGCAGTATGGGGTGCGCAAGGCTCAAATGGTGTGCTGCTCATCACTACGAAGCATGGCTCAAGAGGCAAACCCCGTGTGAACTTCTCTTATAAGTTCACAGGTACATGGCAGCCTGACGGCTATACACTTCTGGACGGTGACGGCTATTCCATGCTGATGAAGGAGGAATTCTATAATCCCTCGCAGAAATCGGATGCTACGACGAAAATCACTGAGCTGAATTACGACCGCTCGTGGTCAGAGTATGAGAACTGGAACAATAATACCGACTGGGTGAAAGCGGTGACACAGTTTGGTGCCATGCACGACTATACGGTCAACCTGACAGGTGGCGGCAACAAGGCCACTTTCCGCATCTCGGCAGGCTATAAGCACCAGACGGGCTCGGTCATCAAACAGAAATTCCAGCAGTTCACCACACGTCTTGTGCTGGATTATAATGTGAGCGACCGCATCCGATTCTCCACCAATTTTGCCCTTACCTATACAGACAATGACAAGAACTATGCGGGAAAGGTGAATGGCGTGAACCATGAGGGCCTGCTTGCCATCGCGCAGAAGCTGGCTCCAAACATGTCCATCTATCGCCAGAATGCTGACGGAACGGATACCGATGAGTATTACATCATGAATCCAAGCAAATCGGGCACCTATCCCTCCGATGGTAATTATTCTTCCTATGAGTTGCGAGCTGTCAAGGATTTGGGTAATCCTGTGGCTATTGCCAATGAGGCTTGGATGCAGGAGAAAACCTATCGTCTGACACCAGACTTCAGCGTGAAGTATGAACTGCTGGGAATCGAGGCAGAGCAAAGTCGTCTGACCCTCAACGGGCGTGTCGATTTTGATATCTATGCGAATAGCAGTCCGACATTCTTTCCTGCCTTGCTCTCAAGTAATAATTGGACCTCTGACAATTACAACTTGAGCACGAACACCGAGTCCAACCGCATGAAGGTGGGAGGCCGTGTGGAACTGGTGTTTACGCCATATTTTAAGAATAAGGATTTCTCGGCCACAATGCTTGCCCGCTATGACATGAGCACCACCAAGTATAACAAGCAGGAAATCGTCACCAACATGCTGCCTTCTGGCATTACATCGCCAACGGTCGATTCTTGGCTGGCTAAGATGGAAAGTTCGAACAGTCGATCGGCTTCGCAGAATCTGCTCTATAATGGCCATTTCTCTTACAAGGAAGGCCGCTATAGCTTGGGATTCTCGCTTCGTGCCGATGGCGATTCAAAGTTTGGTCCCGACAATAAGTGGGCCCTTTTCCCCGGCTTATCGCTCCGCTATAATATTAGCGACGAGCCGTTCATGAAAAGCTTCAAGGGCGAGTGGCTTTCCATGTTAGGCCTGCGTGCTTCTTGGGGCATCAACGGTAAGGCTCCCAGCAAGAACTATCTCTTCTACAATACTTATAATACGTCGGCAGGCTATTATGGCGGAGGCGGGCTGACAAGTGTCAACTTACAGCCAACAGCCTCGCTCGACGGCCTGAAATTGAACAATCTGCGTTGGGAGAAGACCACCAGCTATAACCTGGGCTTCAACCTCGGTTTCTGGAATGAGAAGGTCGAGGTGGACTTCGACTACTATCATAAGGAAACGAGAGACCTGCTGATGGAGAAAGTGGCCATTCCTTCCATCGTGGGCTTCAGCAGTCTGTCGTATATGAACGTGGGACGCATGGACAACGACGGCTGGGAAATCAATGTAACGGCCAAGAAATTCATTAAGATAGGCAAATTCTCTGTCGATGCAGGCTTCAACCTGGCACAGAACTCCAACTTGTTGAAGGAAATGGATGAGAGCGTATTGGAGGCACTGAATACGAACTATACGAATTATACCAGCGGAAAGACAGGTTCGCCCTGGGGCATCACCCAGCGAGGCAACTGGCCGCTCCGCGTACAGCTGAACAATTCGCTGGGGTCTATCTATGGTTTCCGTTACAATGGTGTCTATCAGTACACTTACGACTACTTGGAGAACCTGCAGAAAGAGAATGGCTGGAGTGCTGACGCCTACGAGGCCGAAATAAACCGGCGCTTGGCTAATGGCGAGACCTTCCCTGTGGTCGTCGGTCAGGACGGCAAGGTGCAAATGGATGCGCAGGGACACCCCATGAGAATTGCCTATAATTATGAGAACAACAACGGCCAGGGAAGTACAACCTATCTCTTCAATGGTGGCGACGCCATCTATGAAGACATCAATAAGGACGGTCAGATTAACCAGCTCGACATTGTCTATCTGGGCAACTCGCTGCCTAAGGTGAATGGTGGTTTTAACTTCTCGTTCCGATATGGGCCGTGGAGTGTGAAGACTCGCTTCATGTATCGTTTTGGCAATAAGGTGGTGAACCTTGCAAGGCAGAATCTGGAGATGATGTATAATACATATAACCAGTGTGCCACAGTGAATTACCGTTGGCGTAAGGATGGCGACGCAACGCCTATACCACGTGCCATGTATAATACCTCCTATAACTTCCAACCCTCTGACCGTTATGTCGAGGACGGCGGATTCGTGCGTTTCCAGAACTTGCAGATTGCCTATGACTTCAGCAAGACTTTCGTTAAGAGCCTTGGGCTGAATAAGCTGCAGGCCTATGCTTCGATGAATAACTTGTATGTTTGGACAAAGTACAGCGGCGTAGACCCAGAGGTGTCGCCGCAGGGCTACGGCGTTGCGGCCGATGCTTCACAGACACCTCGCTCGAAGCAGTTTACTCTGACACTCAATGTGGGATTCTAATCAGTTGAAGATTGAAAATGGAGAGTTCAAAAAAATGAAAATGAAAGAAATGATGAACAAGCTATATAATATAATATGTGTCGGATGTGCCGCCTTGACAATGGCATCTTGTGTCGACACGGTCATCTTGCCTGACGACAAGACGGTCGATGAGGACTTCTGGAAGTCGAAGTCAGACGTGGCCTTGATGCTTAATGGTGCTTACAAGTCAATGTTGTCTGACAATGTGATAGCCCGTCTGATAGTATGGGGTGGACTTCGTTCAGACGAGTTGCTTCCCAATACGCAAATCACCGGGACGCTGATGGAGAATCTGCGAGACATCAATTTGGCCAACACACAGACTGACAACCAGTTTGTGAAGTGGGATGCTTTCTATTCCGTCATCAATAATTGCAATATTGTTCTTGACCGAGCTGAAGCCGTAACGAAAGAAGACCCGTCCTATACCGAAGGCGATTATCTTGCCGATCGCTCTCAGATGTTGGCCTTGCGCTCGTTGTGCTATTTCTATTTGGTTAGGAATTACCGCGATATTCCATACATCGCAACAGCATTCATGAGCGATAGTCAGGAGCGCAGCCTGCCATTGTCTACTCCCGATGTGGTGCTGGAAAATTGTATTAACGATTTGCAGGAGGCAGAGCGGAATGCCGTCTCTTCAAGTGCCTATGCCGACTGGCGCAGGGTTGGTTATATGACGCGTGATGCCATACAGGCATTGCTGGCCGACATCTACTTGTGGCGTGGAAGCGTGATGCACAGCAATAGTGACTATCAGCAGGCCATTGCCTATTGCGACAAGGTGATAGCATCGAAGAAAGCCCAACATGTTCCCGGACGTGGCGAGGTGGAGAATGTTGAATATCCGCTGGCCGAAGGCAGGGAAATGTTTGCCGAACTCTTTGTCCTTCAGAATGCCGAAGAGAGCATCTTTGAACTTCAGTTCGATGGCGAAAACAACCCAAGCATTGCGCTACAGCAATATTTCAAGCAGATAAGTTCCAGTAACGCTTCTCCATATCTCTATGCTCCGAAGTTGTTTAAGAAAGATGAAACAATCTATCCTAAAACGACCAATGGCTCGGATTGGCGTGGCTATAATACCTACACAAACGACAAGACCGTCGACGAGTTCGAGGTTGTCCAAGTGCGTAAATATGTCTCGAAAAGTACGCAGATAGGACATATCACAGGAACCGAACTGCTGTCCTACAATACGAAGAACCAGCAGAATTACATCGTCTATCGTCTGACAGACGTGATGCTCATGAAGGCAGAGGCCTTGGCTGCCCTCGCACTCCTTACGGAGCAGGAAGGTGCTTCTGATTCGGTCGACGTGGAACACCTGCGCCTTGCCTTCAATCTGGTGCAGACTGTCAATGCCCGTTCACTCGAAGTGGAAAGCGACTCGCTGAAATGGGACACATACAAGAATTACACTGCAGAAGGAATTGAAGGGCTGGTGCTCAACGAACGGTTGCGTGAACTGGCTTTTGAGGGTAAGCGCTGGTATGACTTGCTTCGGTATAACTACCGTCATTCAGAAGGTGTTGACTATGGAACCTTGCTGGCCGACCAGCAGTCGCTCCCCAAGGTCTATCAGCCCATGCTCGACCTGATGGTACGCAAACTCTCGTCAAAGGGCAGTGCCGTTGCCAGCAAGACAAATACCGAAGCAAGGCTCTATCTGCCTATACCTGAGGCCGACCTGAAGTTGAGTCCGCTGTGGAGGCAGAATCCGTCATACGGTTCAAGTGATACTTTTAGCAAGAATTAACGACTCTAAGGAAATATAACGAAATGGATATGAATAGAATGAAACAGATTAGGCAGACAGTCCTTACGGGCATAGCTGGTGTGGCGTTGCTGCTTACTGCCTGCAACCCTGAACCCGACGAGTCTGATCTCTACACGTTTACGGGCGAGACAATAGAATCGTATATACTCAGTGACAGTTCGCTCACAGCATTCAATGCTATTCTGGAGAGAGCAAAATATGCCAATATGATGGCATCGTATGGCATCTACACTTGCTTTGCTCCGACCAATAATGGCGTAGAACTCTACTGCGACAGCCTGTACAACGACGAGGAGGCATTGATTCCTCATAATGGAATGCGTAAGCCGGAAGGATGGACCGGTGGCGACTACATGAGTGCTAATCTTGAAGAGAAGGTACAGTGGCTCTCCGACAGTCTTTGCAGGAACATAGCCCGTTATCATCTGACTACCAACTATGTTCCTCTTGTCGAGATGATTACCGGCGAGGTATTGACATTGTTAGGCTATGAGTTCTCTTGTGGCACGGATTCTGTAGGCAATGTAGTGCTGAACGACAAGGCAACGATTATCGACTCGGATCATGAGACGGTGAACGGTCTGGTTCACAAATTAGATCATGTGATACCTCGCTTCACGCGTTTCATTGGCAATATCCTGGACAAGAATCAGGACAAGTTCTCCATTTTCAGTGCTGCCTTGCGCCTGACGGGCTTGGGCGACTCCTTGCTCGGCTACACGAAGGGCGAATTTGAGTTCAAGCAGATGCTGCGCGACAGTTATACGAATAACATCTATCCGGCTAATGGCGTAGGAACTACAGGCACGATTGACTGCAAACTGGGCTTCACTCTCTTTGCCGAGACCGACGATGTGATGCGTGCTAATAACATCAATAATATCAAGGACCTAATTGATTATGCCAACTCTGTTTATGGTCAATGTCAAGGCTGGTACGACTATGCCCGTGAGAAGAATATCACTATCAGTACTGACAGCGACTACACCAATCGCTTCAATGCCTTGAACATGTTTGTGGCCTACCACATTCTGAATGCATCGATGTCAGACAAGCAGCTGGTCTTTGAAAAGGGGAGCAGTACCTATTGGAACTACGCCCCCGATGCCTATCCCCATGACTACTATGAGACAATGCTGCCCCACACGATGATGAAGGTGTGGTGTATCGGAAAGGCGCTTTACATCAACCGTTATCAGACCTATAACACGCTGACAAACGAACTGGGTACGCAGGGCACAAACCACGAACTCATAAGAAGGGGCGTACAGATTGACCGCAATGCAACGCTGGGAGCCTATAATGGCTACATCCATCCACTCACCGACATGCTTGTCTATGACGAGCTGGTGCCGAAGGGTGTTCTGAACGAACGTATGCGAGTAAACTGCACTTCCCTGTTCCCCGAGCTCATCAACAACCGTTTCCGCTATTGGCAGACAGGTTCGACGGGTTTCGACGTTTCTTCGCACGATGGTTCGCGCATGGGCATTCCCAAGTTCTATTTCGACAATATCGTCTACTACGACAAAGACCCGAACGTTTGCCTGGCATACTGTCTGCGTGGCGCTTGGCGCTGTTTCGAGGCCGACCAGATGCAGTTCTGGGGAAAGTATGACTTCGCCTTCAAACTGCCCTCCGTACCTTCTGGCAACTATGAGATTCGCGTGGTCTATGCCCCGATGTCCTACGGCTCTTTCATGCAGTATTATATAGGCACTTCATCGGCCATTCAGGACATGCGCCCCTTGGGGCTGCCTTTCGATGCAACAATCGACGTTGAGGACCCGCGTATCGGTCTGACCGATGCCTGGAACGAGGAAGACAAGGGTGTCGCTTCCGACATTGCCATGCATAACCGAAGCTTCATGCGTGGTCCCCACAGTTATACGGGCCATGGCGAGAATGGCTATAGCGAGGAGGGCAGTGCCCGCTTTGAGTATGGCACTGGCAGCTATACTATTCGCTATGTACTGGGAACAGTCGAACTGAAGCAAGGCAATGAGAACTGGCTGCGCATCAAGACCCTGAACCCCGAACAGCTGACCAATCCCGTAGGTCTCGACTTCGTAGAGCTTGTGCCTACATCTGTGCTCGACAACCAGCAGTACACAGAAGACTGGTACTAATGAAAGGTGGAAAAGTGAAAAAGTAAAAAAGAATAGTAAATATGAAAATGACAATATTTTATATGGTAAGGAAGATGGCTAAAGGCTTTTTGCCACTTTGCCTTTTTGCCCTTTTACCTTTGGTTTCCTGTTCCGATTTCAGCGACTACAATACGGTGGCTGTCGATGGGAATGCTTCGGCCACCCAGACCTTGTGGCAGAACATCAAGCAGAACCCTCAATTGTCCGACTTTGCTGCTTTGGTCGAGAGGGCTGGCTTCTCAAGCCAGTTGGATGCCACTCATTATTATACGGTATGGGCTCCGAAGAACGGCTCGTTCAATCCTGTTTCTTTCGACGGCTACTCAAACGAGGACCTGCTGCAGCAGTTCGTGAAGAACCACATTGCCAGTTACAGCCATCAAGCCACAGGAACCATTGACGAGCGGGTGCTCATGCTTAACGAGAAATCTTATGTCTTCTCGGGAAGTGCCTCTTACGCCTTCGACGGCATCAACATCTCGCAGGCCAATATGCCCAGCAGTAATGGTGTGCTCCATATTATCGACGGTGAGGCTGCCTTTTATCCAAATCTTTATGAGTTTGTTACCGATTCGGTTCTTTCCAGGGGCAAGGAAATCGACTCGTTGCGCAATTTCTTCCAGAAGTATGAAACCGAGACCTTAGACGAGGAAGCCTCCGTGTTAGGCCCGATTGTCAACGGTATGCAGACATACGTCGATTCTGTGCTCGTCGTCTCGAATGCTCTCTGGCGTACGCTGAATGCCTCGCTCTCCCATGAGGACAGCAGCTATACTTTCCTGATGCCAACGAACAATGCGTGGAACAAGTCATACGACAAAATCAAGACGTATTATAACTATGCCTCGACTACGAAGGCAGAGGCATTCGGCACGGTAAAGGAACAGTCGGTGAATATTGACAACGCCTATTGGCAGGACTCGCTGGCCAACCGCTTCCTTACCCGCTACATGATTTATAGTAATAATGATGGCTATAACAGCTGGTTAGAGGGAACTCCCTCGGTACTGGGACAAGACACCCTGCGCACTACGAACCGTGTCAAGCTGTCGAACCCGCAGGACATTCTTGCACAGACAAAGGAAACCCTGAAGATGAGCAATGGCGTGGTGCGCATCGTTGATTCGCTGGCCATGCTGCCTTGGGAAACATACGCACCGGAACTGTCGGCCAGTGCTTCGCTGAGCAGCAATCGTGCAAATGTGCTGACGGGCAATGTGAATACCTATTCGGTCACGATGCACTCTCCCTCCCAAGACGATTTCTCCTATGCCCATATCAAGCCTACTGGTGGCTACGCAAAGCCAGAACTCGACCTGTTCTTGCCAGGCGTACTGAGTACCACTTACGACATCTATTGCGTGTTCGTGCCGGCTTTCGACGTTCTCAAGAACTATCCCGACTCCATCGTTCCTCCTAATCGCGTCATTTTCACAATGAACTATTGTGACGCGAACGGTAATCGTAAGGATGTCACCTTCCTGAATGAGAGCGAGGAGAATATCAGTTCGTTCCAAGAGCAGTTCCCGAAAGTGACGGACAACAAGACCAACAGTACCTCTATCCGTGCTTTCTCGAACGATCCTACGCGTTTAGACACGGTCTTTGTCGGAGAGTTTACCTTCCCCGTCTGCTACTATGGCTTGGGCGACGGCTTTTGCCCGAACATCAAGATATCATCTCCTTTCTCGGTGTTCAATAAGGATTTGATGACGGCCTTCACACGCGACTTGCGAATAGCCTCTGTCATTCTGAAGCCAAAAGAACTTGTGGAATTTGAACAATCTAAAAAGCAATGAAAATGGAGCGTAACATATTCAATCTTTTGCAGTATTGCGGGCTCAGACTTGTGGTCTGCACCTTTGCAGTAGGTATCTCGGCCGCAGTATTCGCCCAGACTGACGAGGACGAACAGGAAGTGGGCGATGTGACCTTGAAGCAGCCCTCACGCAAGAATGTCGTTCAGAAAGCCTATCCCATGGTTAGTCTGAAGGGTGTTGTCATCGACCAGGCTACAGGCAAGCCTCTTGCTGGCATACAGCTTCGCTCGTTAGGAAACAGCCAGTACACGGCCATGTCGGAAGAGAATGGGGTGTTTGTCATCAAGGTGCCGGTTTTCTGTACGGCTCTTTATGTTCATGCCCCTGGCTACATGTCGCAGCAAGTGGCTGTCAAGGCCGGCGACGAGCAGCAGAAGCTTTTGATAAAGATGCTGAGCGACAAGTTCCAGACCATGTACTCGGCAGGAACGTCCTATGTGGCCAGCAGAACGGCAGACATCAATCAGTTTGGCGTTACGGTTGAAAACGAGATTGCCAACAAATTGGGTGCCGACATGCGCACCATTCTCCATTCTGCCGCTGCCGATGGTGGCGCCTCTATGTTCGTGCGTGGCCTGAACAGCATTACGAGCACTGCCCAGCCGCTGGTTGTCATTGACGGTATTGAGCACGACATGCAGCGTGATCGCAGTACGTTGCACGACGGCCAGTTCAATAATATATTAGCCAACATCTCGCCCGACGACATCGAGAAGGTGACGGTGCTGAAAAATGCGACAGCTCTCTATGGCGCACGTGGTGCCAATGGAGTCCTGCTCATTGAGACCAAGCGTGGCAAGTCGATGGCCACTCGCATCGATGCCAATATCTCGGCAGGGGTGCAGCTCATTCCGCGGCTGCCCACGATGATGGATGCGTCGCAGTATCGCACATACGCCACCGAGATGCTCGGCTCCATTCCCAATATCAATGAGTATCGCAACTTCCATTTCCTTAACGACGACCCCAAAGGATATTATTACCACACCTATCATAATAATACCGACTGGACGAAGCAGGTGTATCGTAACGCCATGACCCAGAACTACAGCATCAATGTGCAGGGTGGCGACGATGTGGGCATGTATAACCTCTCCGTGGGCTATGTCGATGCCAAGAACACGCTGAAGGAGAGCAGCTTCGACCGCATGAATGTGCGCTTCAATACCGATGTGAAGATTCTGTGGAATCTCTCCACGCGTTTTGATATTGCCATCTCGCGTACTAACAGCTATGTCTATGACGATGGCATGCCAGCCGACTTCTCTGCCGGCACGGTGTCGTCGCCCACGGCTCTTGCCCTGCTGAAATCGCCTTTGGTGGCTCCTTATCAGTATAACTCCATCATAGGTGGTTTCACAAGTCTTATCAGTGACTACGACAATCTGCTGGCAAGTAGCGAACACCCGCGCTCTACGCTCAAGAACCAGTCGATGGCCAATCCTGTGGCTATTCTGGCCAACGGAACGGGCGACAACAAGAACAAGGCAGAAAACACCTACTTTATTGTGCGTGTGAATCCTGAATACCAGATAACCAGCGATTGGAAGCTGGCGTTCGACTTCAACTACACGCTGAACCGTAATGCCCAGCGCTATTATCGTCCTTACGAAGGCGTTCCGTCGTTCGTGAAAGACGAGATGGGCACGGTGACGGCCATGGTTGCCTCGATGTTTGCCAAAGAGCAGAATTTTGCGGGCAAAGTGCAGGCCGACTGGAACAAGCAGTTCGGCCGCCATACGGTGAGTGCCTTCGCTGGTGCCCGCTACAACTATTTCTCCTATGACAATAGCGACCTCAGCACAGAGTATCAGTCGACGGTCGACGATAAGAACCCCGTGCTTTCCACGTCTGGCTTCCCTGGTGTCGATGGTGTCAATGATGTGTGGAAGAACATTCAGTGGTACGGAAATGTCGACTACAACTACATGAACCGCTATTTCATCACAGCTTCACTTACTGCCGAGGCCAATAGCCGTTTTGGCAAGAACGTCGATGGCATGAAGCTCTTCGGTGTGAAGTGGGCGCTCTTCCCCAGTGTGCAGGCAGGTTGGGTGATGACCAACGAGGCATGGTTCCCGAAGACCGCCGCCATCAACTATCTTCGGCTGAATGCCGGCTTCGATGTCAGTGGCAACGACGCCATATCCAATTATGCTGCCCGTACCAGCCATACCACGGTGAAATATTACAACCGCGCAATTGGCATACAGCTTACCAATGTGGGTAATGACAAGATACAATGGGAAACGACCAAGAAATTCAACGTAGGCTTGCAGGGCTTCCTGCTCGACAACCGCGTGAGTGTCTCGTTCGACTATTACGCTCACAAGACCAGCAATCTGCTCACGCTGAAGTCCTTCTCCAACCCCATTGGCGGTATCAACAGCTATTGGAGCAATGGCGGCTCGCTTCAGAACACTGGCTTCGAGGCCACACTTGCCGTGAAGCCCATAGTGGCCAAGGACTGGCGCATGGAGCTTGGCGCTTCTGTGGGCCATTATGTCAACAAGGTGACACAGCTGCCCGATGGCGACTTCACGACGAGTGTCTATGGCACCGACAATATACTGACCAGCGTGGGAAATCCCGTGGCCATGTTCTATGGCTATCAGACCCGTGGCATTCTGAAGGACGATGCCACGGCACGTTCGGCAGGCAAGGGCACCTATCTCTATATGGAGGACAGTGCCGGAGGCAAGCAGGAGTTCAAGGCTGGCGATGTGTGGTTTGTCGACCAGAACGGCGATGGCAAGATTGACGAGCACGACAAGACCGTCATTGGCAATCCTAATCCCGACATCTACGGCAATATCTTTGCCACTGTAGGGTGGAAGAGCCTGACGCTCAACATCGGTCTCAACTATTCGCTGGGCAACGACGTCTATAACTATCAGCGGTCTGTGCTCAATGCCGGAAGCAACTTCTTCAATCAGCAGGTGGCCGAGGTAGGGCGTTGGCGCTACGAAGGTCAGGTGGCCGAGCTGCCACGTGCCACTTTTGGCGACCCGATGGGCAACAACCGCTTCAGCGACCGCTGGATAGAAGACGGCAGCTATCTGCGCCTCAAGACGGTGAGTCTTTCCTGGCAGGTGCCTGTGCCGGGCTCATGGACGTGGCTGCAGGGACTCTCTCTCTGGGCCGAGGCTCAGAACCTGCTCACCCTGACAAAGTATAAGGGCAACGACCCTGAGTTCAGCATTGGCAATAGCGTCTACAGTCAGGGCATCGATTGCGGAAACCTGGCCCAGGGACGTGCGTTCTTTGGTGGAGTGAAGATTAACCTCTAATGTTATGAATTATGAGTTACCCTCAAATCTCAACTCTCAACCCTCAACTCTCAACCCTCAAAGAATCAGAACTGTTATGAAACGTATAAGCATTATCATATTTTCATTTTTTAATATTTTCATTCTCACGAGTTGCTCTGATATGTTAGATACCGACAGCTCGCGCCAGGTGTTCGAGCCTGAACTGAATCAGAAGACCGACTCTATCTTCTATGCGCTGGGCATTCTGCAGGCCCTGCAGCAGGTGGCCGACCAGTATATGTTCCAAGGCGAGGTGCGTGGCGACTTGGTAGAGACCACGGAATTTACCGACAACCATCTGCGCCAGTTGGCCAATTTCACCGCTACCACGGCCTGCAGGTACGACTCGGCCTACGCCTACTACCGTGTCATCAATAATTGTAACTATTATATTGCCCATCGCGACACAACCTTGCGAACGGGAGCCACACCAGTAGCCATGAACGAGTATGTAGCCATTAAGGCACTCCGTGCCTGGACCTACATGCAGCTGGCACGAGTCTATGGAGAGGTGCCCTTCTACACTGAGCCGCTGACGCAAATATCGCAGATTGACGGAGCCGACTTCCCCGTCGAAAACCTGCAGGGCATTGTCGATGCCTTGGCACCCGACCTGGAGCAGTATACCGGCTACGCAACGCCAAACTATGGCAATACAGCCCCTTCAGACATTTCGCCCGCCTATCTGTTCATACCCGTCGATGTGGTGCTGGGCGATATGTATCTTGAGACCAATCAGTTCGACAAGGCCGCCCGCCATTATGTAACCTATCTCACGGAGGTCGTTCCGCAGAGTCGAAACCATACGGCTTTCATGCAGAATTTCACCATGAGCCGCCGCTCGCTGATGGAACTGCTGCCGAGCGACTTCACCGTGACTACGGGTGGGGTGCATTCCAATTGGTCGTCTATCTTCACCGGAACCAACGACCTCATTGCCTACATCCCGATGGCACCAAACAGCCTGCAGGGGGCTACCACACAGATTCCGCTCGCCTTCGGCTACGACTATTATTCCACGACGCCTAACTATATCGATGAGATTCAGCTGGTGCCCAGTCAGAGCTATTTGGCCCTTACTGACAATCAGGACTACTATTACATTTCTTCCGAGAGCACCTCTACCAAGACCGTTGTCAGTTCAACGAAGATTGGCGACCTGCGCTTCAGTGGTATCTCGCGTGAGGATGAAGACAACGAGACAAACATCACTACCACGTGGATTACGAAGAACCGTACGGCCGACGTCATTCTCTACCGCAACACCACCGTATGGCTCCATCTGGCCGAGGCCTTCAACCGCCTGGGCATGTACGATGCCGCCTTTGCCATCCTGAAAGACGGTATCAACAAGTCGCTCGTAGTCAGGGGCGATGGCGAGCCGCTCTACATGACCGAAGCCACCAAGACAGCGTTGGAAACAACCTATCCGCTCTTGTCAGGCACCAACATCTCGAAGTTCTCTGAGCCAGAGTCCTATTACGGTGTCCACATGCACGGCTCCGGCTACCTGCGCGACTACACGGGAAATGTCTATCAGCCAGGGCTTTCGCCCTATCAGCTCGACACCATCGTGGGCCTGAAGCTCGACGAGCTTGCCCAACAGTATGGCGTAGCCGTCGGAACAACGCCGCAGGACACGCTCGAGGCAAGGATAAACGCCATGGAGGACATCCTTTGCGACGAGTATGCCCTGGAGTTCGCCTTCGAGGGCTGCCGCTACTACGACCTGATGCGACTGGCTCGTCACAAGAACGCCAAGAGTCCTGCCGGCTATCCTGCCAATTTTGGCTATGTGTGGTTACAGAACAAGCTTGCCGGACGTGGCTGGGACGAGACAAAAATGTATCTGCCTTTTAAGTAAGCAAACTGTCAGTTGCATACTGTCTGGTGCTTTTCGTATACCGCTGGTATTCTGCATGAATACTGGCGGTATATAGTATAAATTCATGCTGAACCATCGTGCAATTCATGCTGAATTGTGAGGTAATCTATGCTGAATTGCAAGGTAATCTATGCTGAATTGCAAGGTAATCTATGCTGAATTGTGAGGTAATCTATGCTGAATTGCAAGGTAATCTATGCTGAATTGCAAGGTAATCTATGCTGAATTGCAAGGTAATCTATGCTGAATTGCAAGGTAATCCATGCTGAATTGTGAGGTAGTTTAGGCAATATGCACCCGAAAACGCCGCCTCTATTAAAGCGGACTTGGTTGATAAAAAAAAAGGCTGAAAATCGTTTGATTCTCAGTCTTTTCTTTTTGGTCGGGATTACTGGACTCGAACCAGCGACCTCGCGCCCCCCAGAAGTTATTTTCTGTGCGCGTTATCCCGCAGAGTATCACAGCATTAGCCGTTATAGCTTTTTCGGAGTGACGGTTTTCGTGACGGTTTTCATCACGTTTTGTTAA
>CAJONO010000017.1 GCA_905235905.1 uncultured Prevotella sp. | reverse complement strand
CCGGAAAGCTCACAGCCCAGGGCATCGCCCTGGATAAATGTGATGCGTAGCCAGCGCCCTGAAAGGGCCAAGGCATCATCAGCGAGGCAGGGCTTTTGCCCTTTCAGGGCGGGCATACGACCGTCCGTCAACCCGGGGCGATGCCCTGGGCTAAGTGCTTCTTGGCCTTTCAGGCCGTTTCTACGCAGGTTTTTCGTTACTTGCAAAACTTGATTTACTATTAATGCTATCGGTGATGCCAGGCATCATCATGGCGCAGAACGCGCTGACCGTCGGGGAAACAACCATTCCGCAGCGGGAGGCGAGATGGTGGTACGGCTGCAGCTGGCAGCCGAGGACGTTTACACCTCCTATCAGTTCAAGGTGGACACTCCGGAAGGCATCGCCTACGAGACGGATGCCGACGACGACGTGGAGTGTACGCTGGTCAGCGGCCACGACAACTCCCGTCAGGCCACGGTTCGCTGGCAGGCGGGGGTCTGCCGGCCGTGGGGGTAGCCTCAATGAAAGGTGCCCTGCTGAAAGGTACGGCCGCAGCGCTGCCGATTCCCCGGTGTCCGCCGCCTGCGCAGTGAATGGGATGGCGACAATGAAGAGCGGGAGGCGAACTTAGACGCAGTATAAATTACGCAACAATTTCGGGGAAAAGGTTGCGGGAGTTGATTTTTCTGCGTATATTTGCAATCGAAAGTTTTTTTATTAACAAACTAATACATTGTAACGTTTATGAAGAAAAAGTTTATCTGTGCTGTTTGTGGATATATCTACGAAGGCGATGCTGCTCCTGAGAAGTGCCCCGTCTGTAAGGCTCCGGCCTCTAAGTTCTCTGAGCTGAAAGACTATGCCGGAATGAGCTATGCTACCGTCCACAAGATTGGCGACGGCAAGCCCGAAGGTGTTAGCGAGGAGATGATCAATGACTTGAGAGACCACTTCAATGCTGAGTGTGGCGAGGTGGGTATGTATCTTGCGATGGCTCGTCAGGCCGACCGTGAGGGCTACCCCGAGATTTCCGAGGCTTTCAGACGCTATGCTTTCGAGGAGGCCGACCATGCTTCTCGTTTCGCTGAGTTGCTGGGCGAGTGTGTCTGGGACACCAAGACGAATTTGGAAAAACGTGCCGCCGCCGAAGCCGGTGCCTGCGAGGACAAGTTCCGCATTGCCAAGAATGCGAAGGCGGCAGGATTCGATGCCATTCACGATACTGTCCATGAGATGGCTAAGGACGAGGCTCGTCACGGTGCAGGCTTCGCAGGCTTATTGAAGCGCTACTTTAAGTGATGGGTTGAGACTCATGTTTGAATTTACCATACAGGAACGTGAACAGGCTCTTGGATTGTATGCCCGGTTAAAAGAGAAGATACTGTCTTCATTGGAGGACGGCGACGACGAACGTATGCGCCATCACCTCATGCAGGCCATTGGCCGGCATGAGGTGGGGCGCGATGTGTTCGGCCTGAATCCGATCGTGACGAGTCTTCAGACGGCATTGCTCGTCGTCGACGAGATCGGGTTGAGGCGTGATGCCGTGCTGGCGGTGATGCTGCGTCCCGGTGTCGAGTCTGGTTCTGTCACCGTCGACGAGGTGGGACAGCTATTCGGTCTTTCTGTAGGCCGAATCTTGCATGGTCTCTTGCGCATCAGGGATCTCTATGAGAATAATCCCGTCATTGAGAGTGAACGTGCCAATTTTGTTCGCTCCCAGGGAGAGAACTTCCGTAATCTGCTCCTCTCGTTTGCCGAGGACATGCGAGTGATTCTTATTATGATTGCCGACCGCGTGAACTTGATGCGACAAATCAGGGACACGGAGAACGAGCCGGCAAAGCGCGAAGTGAGCGAAGAAGCGGCCTATCTCTATGCCCCGTTGGCTCATAAGCTAGGTCTCTACAAGCTGAAGAGCGAACTGGAAGACTTGTCGCTCAAGTATCTGGAGCACGATGCCTATTATCTTATCAGGGAAAAGCTGAATGCCACGAAGCAGGCCCGTGATGCCTACATAGAACGTTTCATAGGTCCTGTTGACGAGAAACTGCGGGCGGCAGGCCTGACTTTCCACATGAAGGGCCGAACGAAGTCGATACATAGCATTTGGCAGAAGATGAAGAAGCAGAAGTGCGGGTTCGAGGGTGTCTATGACCTCTTTGCCATCAGAATCATCATCGACTGTCCGATAGAAAGGGAAAAACAGAGCTGCTGGCAGACGTTTGCCATCATCACGGATATGTACACATCGAATCCGAAGCGCATGCGTGACTGGCTGTCGGTTCCGAAGTCGAACGGCTATGAAAGCCTGCACATCACTGTGTTGGGGCCTGAGAAGAAATGGGTGGAGGTGCAGATACGTACTGAGCGCATGGATGAGATTGCCGAGCGTGGCGTGGCCGCCCATTGGCGATACAAAGGCGTAAAGGCCGAAGGTGGCGGCATGGACGAATGGCTAGCAGGAATACGTCAGATGCTGGAGAATGCCGATGACGGCATGCAGGCTATGGACCAGTTCAGGATGGAGTTGGAAGACGATGAGGTCTATGTGTTTACGCCGAAGGGCGACCTGATGCGCTTTGTGCATGGAGCCACGGTGCTTGATATGGCCTATCATATTCATTCAAAAGTGGGAAATGCCTGTACGGGAGCCCGCGTCAATGGCAGGGCGGTGACCTTCCGGCAAGAACTGCATTCGGGTGATACGGTTGAGATTCTCACTTCGTCGAACCAGAAGCCCAAGCAGGAGTGGCTGAACATAGTGAAGACCAGTCGTGCCAAGGCAAAGATACGCCTGGCCTTGAAAGAGACACAGCAGAAAGAGGCCATGATGGTCAAGGAGATGCTCGAGCGTAAGTTCAGGAATCGTAAGATTGAGCAGGACGAAAGCACGATGATGCGTACCATGAAGAAGCTGGGGTACAAGGAGGCGAGCGATTTCTATAGAGACATAGCCGAGAACTCGCTCGATGTCGCAGATGTCATCGACAAGTATCTGGAACTGCAGCAAGGTGAAAAGGTGGTAACGGGCGACAATATTGCCCGTCCGGCTGATGAATTTGTGTTCGACGAAAAGTTTCATCCGCAAGTTCAACAAAACGACGACGTGCTTGTAATTGACAAGAACCTGAAGGGTGTCGACTATCAGCTGGCCCATTGCTGCAATCCTATCTATGGCGACGATATCTTTGGCTTCGTCACCGTCAACGGCGGCATCAAGATTCACCGTCAGAACTGCCCTAATGCCCCTGAGATGCGCCGGCGATTTGGCTATCGCATCGTCAAGGCTCGGTGGAGTGGAAAAGGCTCGTCGCAATATGCTATTACGCTGCGAGTTATTGGCAATGACGACCTCGGCATTGTCAACAATCTTACTTCTATCATTTCCAAGGACGAGAAGCTGGTGCTGAGAAGCATTAATATCGATTCTGACGATGGGCTCTTCCGTGGCAATCTGGTTATCATGCTCAATGACAACACTCGTTTAGAGTCGCTCATCAAGAAACTGCGGACGGTAAAAGGCGTGAAACAGGTAATGAGGATTTGAGGATTTGAGGGTTGAGGTTTTAAGGTTTTGAGGTTTTGAGGTTTAAGGTTTTGAGGTTTAAGGTTTTGAGGTTTGAGGTTTAAGGTTTTGAGGTTTGAATAGTGATGGCAAGTATACAATTTGAGATAAACGAGGAGAAAGAGGCTTTCTACCGTAAGTTGGTCAATCCTCAGGTGATGGACGACCTGAAAGAGAAAATTCTACACGAACTGATAGTAAAGAAGAAATACAAAGACGGCAATTTCACTGCCCGCCAATTGGCTGCAGAATTAGGAACCAACACCCGTTACTTGTCGGCGGCAGTCCGTGTGCATTTTCATACTACCTATACACTGCTTGTCAACAAAATGCGCATAGAGTCGGCCATGTCAATATTGACCGATAGCCGTTATGCCGACCTGAATGTCGATGAGGTTGGCAAGATGGTGGGCTTTGTCCATCGTCAGTCGTTCCACACGGCTTTTGTCAAGCTGGCGGGAATGACCCCGAAAGCCTATCGCATGCATTACAAGAAACAATTGTCACCCGTAAAGAAAGAAAGAAGATATGATACATGAGTTTAACTATGCCGATGAGCGTTTTGCCGATTTGCAAATGCTGCGCTATCGACTCAATGGCTTTGAAAGCCTGACCCTTCAACAAAAGAAGCTTGTTTATTATCTGGCGAAGGCCACCCTTTATGGTCGCGATATTATTTTTGACCAGTTCGGACGATATAATCTTCGTGTGCGTCGCACTTTGGAAGTTATTTATACCGATATGTCTATCGACCATTCTACGCCCGATTTTGCTGCACTTGAAATCTATCTGAAGCGTGTTTGGTTCTCCAATGGTATCTATCACCACTATGGTTGCCACAAGCTGATGCCAGACTTTACTGAGCACTATCTGAAAGAATCAATGCGTCAGGTCGACGCGAAACGGCTACCACTGGACGATGGCCAAACCGTCGATGAGTTGTTTGAAGAGCTGCGTCCTATTCTCTTCGATCCGACCGTCTTTCCCAAACGAGTCAATAAAGCAGACGGTGAAGACCTTTTGCTTACGTCGGCTTGTAACTTCTACGAAGGTGTAAGCCAGTTGGAGGCAGAGGCTTTCTATGCCCGGCAGAAAGAGGCGTTTGCCCATGAATCGGAGCCTCCTTCGTTTGGATTGAACTCGACACTTGTGAAGCAGGACGGAGCATTGAGAGAATTGGTCTGGAGTGCGAACGGGCGTTACGGAAAGGCTATCCAGCACATAATCTTTTGGTTGAAGAAAGCAATGGAAGTGTCTGAGAATGAAGGACAAAAGAGAGTCGTTTCTTCGCTTGTTGACTATTATGAGACGGGTGACCTGCACCGTTTCAACGACTACTGTAAGCAGTGGGTGACGTGTCTTGACGGGAAGGTTGACTTCATCAATGGCTTCATAGAAGTCTATGGCGATCCGCTTGGCTTGAAGGGGTCATGGGAAGGACTTGTGGAATATGTCGACGAAGAGGCTACTCGCCGCACACGCCTTATTAGCGAAAACGCCCAGTGGTTCGAAGACCACTCACCCGTCGACCCTCGTTTCCGCAAACCTGTGGTGAAGGGAGTGTCGGCCAAAGTCATTTGTGCAGCCATGCTCGGTGGCGACGAGTATCCCTCGACTGCCATTGGCATTAACCTGCCGAATGCAGACTGGATCCGTGCCGAGTTTGGTTCGAAGAGCATCACCATCAGCAATATTACAGATGCCTATGACAAAGCGGCTCGTGGCAATGGATTCCGCGAAGAGTTTGTCATCGACCAGCCTACCATTCAGCTCATTGACCGCTATGCCGACCAGCTCGACAACTTGCATACCGACTTGCATGAGTGTCTTGGGCATGGCAGCGGACAGCTGCTGCCTGGTACTGATCCCGATGCCTTGAAATCATACGGCAACACCATTGAAGAAGCACGTGCCGATCTCTTCGGCCTATACTATGTTGCCGACGATAAAATGGTTGAACTGGGACTCACGCCCGACAGTCATGCCTACGAAGCTCAGTATTACACGTATATGATGAATGGCCTGCTCACGCAGTTGGTGCGGATAGAGCCAGGGCGGCAGATAGAAGAGGCCCACATGCGCAACCGTTCGCTCATAGCCCATTGGTGCTTGGAACATGCTGAAGGGGCCATGAAACTTGTTGTGCGCGAAGGGAAAACCTATTTGGAAATCGCCGACTATCCTGCCTTGCGACAGCTTGTCGCCAAGCTTCTTGCCGAGATTCAGCGCATCAAGAGCGAAGGCGATTACGAGGCGGCTCGCCAACTTGTAGAACGCTATGCCATTTGTGTTGATGCAACACTCCATCAGGAAATCCTTGCCCGATACAAGAAACTCAATCTCGCACCCTATAAGGGTTTCATCAACCCCATGTTGCTGCCCGTCTATGACGATAGTGGTGAGATAGCCGATGTGATTCCTTATTATGGAGAAAGCTATTCACAACAAATGCTGCGCTACAGTTCAGAATATGCCACACTGATATGAACAATATAAATAATAATGTACGTGCGCGTGTACAAGAAATAAAGCGCTCGTTCCGCCTGCTGATGGATGGCGCAACAGCCGCTTCAATGCGAGAAAAAGGACTCGGTTACAAGCTCAACTGGGGCGCGTCGGTCGTTATGCTTCGCAAACAAGCCGACGAAATAGGGAAAGACTACCAGTTGGCCATTGAGTTGTGGAAAGAAGACATTCGTGAATGCAAAATACTGGCCACCATGCTTATGCCGCCAACCGAGATGCTGCCCGAGGTTGCCGAGATATGGATGGAGCAAACGCCTAACGTGGAGATTGCCGAGCAGGCCGCCTTCAATCTCTATCAGCACATGGACAGTGCAGCAGATATGGCCTATCGGTGGATTGCATCGACGCAGGAACTCTACCAATTGTGTGGCTATCATATCTTTTCCCGTCTTTTCATGCGTGGAGCATCGCCCAACGAGCGTGGAATCAACGAATATATTGATCAGGCGGTTGCCGCTCTCGCTTCGGAAAATGTGGCATTAAAAAAGAGTGTCGTAGCAAGTCTGATGCATTTTGCACAACTGAGTCTTATGCATGAGAGAATTGTCAAGTCGGCAACAAAAACGTACAATGTCTTTTGACTTTTTGTTAAATAAGTATAAAATACTGACGATAATGATAAGAAAAGAGTTCAGATTGATTTTTTTTTCGTACCTTTGACCGTGTGTTTTTCATGGTATTAGATTATTAAGGTTAATTAAGGAAACTATATTTGTCGTGAGACAATCGGTTTCCAAAAAGAAATCAAGCTTCTTGTAATTAAATTTTACATTTATTTAATTCAAAGAAGTTACATTAAGAGGGAGCCTGTGAAGGTTCCCTCTTTTTATTCTGACCCACTACACTCGACCTCCTTGACAACCCAAGTCCATGCTATTCGAAACTGCGGTCGGCCAACAATCACAAGTGTCTGATTGGTAACGGTTTACAAGTACAGGTTGAATTATCCCGCAATCGGTGCTGAATTGTCAGGTAATATAGCCTTAATTACCATGTAATTCAGCACCGATTGCGGGATAATTCAAGTAAGTTCGCAGGAATATGAGCTTTCGTAAGCTATGAAAGTCAGGTCTTTTTAATTACTCGTTCTGCCTATTCCTGTTAGGACGCTGCCTTTGAAAATTACCAGGTCCTTGCTTCATGCGCTTCTCCATGTCGGCTTTGTAAGCCTTGAACTGGTCTTCGGTCATAATTTTCTGCAACTCTGCATCGTAGGCGGCCATTGCTTCCTGATGCTGCCTCATCATTTTCTCCATGTCCTCACGCGAAGGGGGCTGCTGCCGTAGCGAGTCAGGTCTTGCACCGTCTTTTCTGAACTGCCGTGAACCACCAGGCCTCATGCCACCGTTGCGTCCTCCTCTGGGACCCATCTTGTCGGCATACTTCGTGTTCAGCTCCTGCAGCTTCTTGGCCTGCTCTTCGTTGAGTCCGTACTTTTCTACCGTCTGCTGAGTGCGATGCTGTATCATCTCAGTCTGATTCATCTGTCTGCGCTCAGGGCGTACGTTCTGTTTGTTCTCATCCTGTGCCATGGTGCCCATCGTTATCATCAGGGCTGCTGTCATGGTCAAAACCATCTTTTTCATGTTGTTACTTTTTTATTGTTAAATGTTTTGTGTTGTTATCTCTTTTAAGTTGCAACTAATCCTTTGACGCGTAGTTGCACAAAAAGTTTAAAGCGATGGCAATTTTTTTTTGCTTTTATGGTGTGGATGATTTTTTTTTCGTATTTTTGCAAACGTATTTCATAAGACGTACTATCATAAGAGAAATTATTTGCATCATGAAAAAAATAGTCATTTGTTTCCTTCTGTCCCTCCTTCTCTCTGTGGTGGCCACGGGATGCAAGCCCACGGAAAAAGAGGTGCCGACGGTATCGACGGCAGCAAACGACACGCTGTCTCGACTTGTCATGCAGATACAGAAATGCTCCCGACTCTATACTACTGAGTTTCAGGTACATAAGATTGTGACCTACGACGATGTCATCAACCTGAAAGGCAGTTTGCTGAACCAGAAATACAGTTTCCGCATGCCTTTTGGCGACCGCAAGGTGGCCATTCCCATGAATGCCACGCTGAAAGCCTATATCGATTTCGGTGAGTTTTCTGAGGCATCGGTCGAGCGTCACGGACGGAAGCTTACAATCACGCTGCCTAATCCCCGCGTGGTGATGACCGCTTCGAAGATTGACCAGCAGAACATTCGCGAATACGTTTCGCTGACACGTGCCCACTTTAGCGACCGCGAACTCGCAGACTTGGAGTTACAGGGACGTGAGGCCATTCTTCAGAGCATCCCCCAGATGGGCATCATCGATCATGCCCGCATGAGTGCTGCCAAACTGCTCATTCCCATTGCGGCACAAATGGGCTTCGGCGAGGACGATATCGTGATTGTCTTCCCCGACAGCTTTGACCCAAACAACCTGAAGGCCATCATTGATACTGACTAAACAATAAAGAATGAAGAACAAGACATAATCATGGATAAGCAACACAAATCTTCTTTAGCGCGACAAGCCCTTCAACTCTTAGAACTGGTGCCTGCCCGCATTTGGTTTTTCCTCGTAGCAGCGCTGGTCCTGGTCTTGGTCGTTTTGTGGCTTCTGGCTACTTGCAAAGCTCCCGTGGCCGAAAAGGAAAACGACGGGCTCATCGACATCACTCCGCAGCATGTGCAGAGCATCCGCGATATTGGCCAGTGGGAATTCCTTTCCGTAACCGATGAAGAACTCGTCGACACCATGCGGCGAGGTGTCTTTTTCGATGACCATCTGGCCCGCATCTACTATGGCACTTTGCGTTTGGGAATAGACCTTGGCCAAGTCCGTGAGGGGTGGTTGGTGGCTCATGGCGACACCGTTGAGGTCACTTTGCCTCCCATCGGTCTGCTTGACAACCATTTCATTGACGAAGCGCTTACACGTTCGTTCCATGAGTCGGGCAAATGGAGCGCAGCCGATCGTGAAGACCTGTATCGTCGTGCCCACCAGCAGATGCTGCGCCAAGCACTCACGCCCCAGAACCTGCTTACGGCACGGGAAAACGGTGAAATGCAAGTACACAAGATGCTGATGGCCATGGGGTTCAACACCATTACTATTCACTTCCTTGACGAATGACCGAGCCGTCCTTTTGCAGAAAGTATGGCGAAACACGCGTTCACTTAATCCTGTTATGTAAGCGTTTGCGGAAAAAATGTATTTCCAATTCTTGCACAGTTCAAAAATAAGTAGTATCTTTGCAAAAACAAATAATTAGACATACTATATTAAAAACAACAAGAAATCAATGGCAAAAATTGTAACACTTGGCGAGATTATGCTCCGCCTGTCGCCTCAGGGCAACGACCGTTTCATTCAGAGTGAGTCATTCCGCATCATCCCT
>CAJONO010000016.1 GCA_905235905.1 uncultured Prevotella sp. | reverse complement strand
TTTTTCGTACATTTGCACCCGAATTTCCATCACTTGGCAAGACGTGGAAACTTTGCTCAACAATTTTCCGAATGGGAAGTGACCCTACAAATCATCCAAAACACTTTTGAACAGTCAACCGTAGTTCTTTTCAGGACTTTTCCGCCCATGAATAAATATTCATTCCTGCAATCATCCAACTTATTGATTTTCAGTATGTTATAATTCAGTCTAAATTACCTCTCAATTCATGCTGAATTACACGACAATTCATGCTGAACTACGACGCAATTCAGCATGAATTTCGAACGAGCTTACGCAAAGCTCCAAAATGCATGATTATGCAAGCGAAAAGGATAGAGAAACTTCAGTCGCATTACTGAAGTGACTCGTAATCTTATTTTTTCTTGCGCTTCGTTTTTCTTTTTGCCCAGCCTTCCTCTGAGAAATCGGGAATGTCGCCCTTCAGGCCATCCCCCATGAAGAACTGTTTCCAGTCATCTTTCCTGTGGGGCCGTTCTTCGACAAACTTCTCGCCGCGCTCCTTCCTGCCTTTCTGAGGCATGGGCGTTTTGTCGCGCTTGTCCCTGCGCTCCTGAGGCATGGACTTTCTGTCGCGCCTGTCCCTGCGTTCCTGGAATCGGTCACCGCCCCGTCTGTCAGCATTGCCTCCCCTTGACGAGGACTTCGGGGCATCCTCGCTGTTGCAGCGCACGATGCGCCCCTTGTAATGGATGCCACTGAGCTGAGCCATCACCTTGAGGGCGTCTTTCTCGGGCACCTCGAAGTAGGAAATGGTGTCGAGCAGGTCGATATGTCCCACCTCCTGCCGTCCGCCCACATAGCGGTTGAGCGTCTGCATGAGCTCGCCCGGATAGAAGCCGTCGCGCTTGCCCAGATTGATGAACAGGCGGTGGTAGCCGGCCTGTGCCTTGTTCATGCGCTTCTGGCGGTCGCTCTGTCCTCGCTCTTCTTTTTTCTTTTTCCTGTCGTCTTTGCCCACTTTCTCTATCTCGGGTGCATTGGCATAGTAGGCAAGGAATTTTCCGAACTCGAGCGACACGATTTTCTTGATGATTTCCTCCTTGTCGACATACTCGAAGTAGCGGTTTATATCCTGTATGAAGGGTGCTATCTCATCGTCGTTGACGTCGGTTTTCACGATCTGGTCCATCACCTTGTAGAGCTGCTTCTTGCAGATTTCTTCGGGCTTGGGTATCTCGGCCTCTTCAAATTTCTTGCCAATCTCCTTCTCGATGTTGCGTATCTTATGTTTCTCCTTCGAGTGTACAATCGAGATGCTGGTGCCCTTCTTGCCTGCACGGCCCGTTCGGCCTGAGCGGTGTGTGTAGTTCTCGATGTCGTCGGGCAGTCCGAAGTTGATGACGTGGGTCAAGTCTTCCACGTCGAGTCCGCGGGCGGCCACATCGGTGGCTACGAGCAGCTGGGTGAGGTGCTGTCGGAACTTCTGCATCGTGAGGTCGCGTTGCTGCTGCGAGAGGTCGCCGTGCAGTGCCTCGGCGTTGTAGCCGTCCTTGATGAGCTTGTCGGCAATATCCTGCGTCTCGATCTTCGTGCGGCAGAAGATGATGGCGAAGATGCGGGGGTTGAAGTCTACGATGCGCTTCAGGGCCAGATAGCGGTCCTTGGCCATGACCATATAATAAATATGGTTCACGTTCTCGGCACCCTCGTTTCGGCTGCCCACTACAATCTCCTTCGCGTCCTTCAGGTATTTTTTCGCAATCTTCTCCACCTCACGGCTCATTGTGGCCGAGAACATGAGGGTGGAATGCTCCTCGGGCAGTGCGTCGAAAATTTCATTGATATTGTCAGAGAAGCCCATGTTGAGCATCTCGTCGGCCTCGTCGAGCACAATGTTCTCCACCTGGTCGAGCTTGGCATAACCGCGATTCATCAGGTCGCACAGGCGTCCCGGCGTGGCCACGATAATCTGCACGCCCTTTCTCAGTGCGCGCATCTGCGGCTCGATAGCCGCACCGCCATAGACGGCCTCAACATGAATGCCCTCCACGTATTTTGAGAAGTCGCGCAGGTCGTCGGTTATTTGCAGGCACAGTTCGCGAGTGGGGCTCAGCACCAATGCCTTGGTGACGGCCGAGGGGCCGTGGCTGGCATGCGATGCCATGACCCGCTGTAGGATAGGAATGCCAAAAGCGGCCGTCTTGCCAGTACCTGTCTGAGCCAGAGCCACCGTGTCGCGGCTGCTCTCTAACAGGGCCGGTATTACCTCTTCTTGCACAGGCATGGGCTGCACAAATCCCAGTTCTTCAATGGCGCTACGTATTTCAGCACATACGCCTAATTCTTCGAATGTCTTCATCTTTCACAATTTTGCTTGCAAATTTACGAATATTTTTTCAAATAATCTGCTTCTCAGGCAGTTATTTTTATAAATATGTGCATTTTTTACGTCGCCTACATCTGTGAATGATGACAAAAATGCTCAATAATTAAAAATGTTTTACATGTTTTAGGACGAATTCATTCGTTTGATTCGATTTTTTTTTGTAATTTTGCACCCTACTAAGAATTATCCGAAAAAATGACAGAAGAACAGAATCAAACAGAGAATTATTCCGCGAGTAACATTCAAGTACTCGAAGGGCTGGAAGCCGTGCGCAAGCGCCCTGCTATGTACATTGGCGATATTAGCGAAAAGGGATTGCACCATCTGGTCAACGAGACCGTCGACAACTCGATCGACGAGGCGATGGCGGGCTACTGCACCCACATCGAAGTGACCATCAATGAAGACAATTCGATTACTGTGCAGGACAACGGCCGCGGTATTCCCGTCGACGAACACGAGAAGATGCACAAGAGCGCCCTCGAAGTGGTTATGACCGTACTGCATGCCGGCGGCAAGTTCGACAAGGGTTCCTACAAGGTGTCAGGCGGTCTGCACGGCGTGGGTGTGAGCTGTGTGAACGCCCTTTCGACGCATATGCTGTCGCAGGTGTTCCGCAACGGACATATCTATCAGCAGGAATACGAAAAGGGTAAGCCCCTCTACGACGTGAAGATCGTGGGCGACACCGACCTGACGGGCACACGCCAGCAGTTCTGGCCCGACGGCACCATCTTCACCACCACCGAATACAAGTACGACATCATTGCCAAGCGTATGCGCGAGTTGGCCTACCTGAATGCCGGCATCACCATCACCCTCACCGATAGACGGGAACCCACCCCCGACCCCTCCCAAGGGGAGGAGGGTATGGATAGTTCCTTCCTTAATGCTGACAACAAGAGTGACCAGTCTCCCCTCCCCTCGGGAGGGGTCGGGGGTGGGTTCCGTACCGAGGTGTTCCACGCCAAGGAGGGTCTGAAGGAGTTCGTGCGCTACGTTGACCGTCACCGCACTCACCTCTTCGACGACGTCATCTACCTGAAGACCGAGAAGCAGGGCGTACCCATTGAGGTGGCCGTGATGTACAACACCGACTACTCAGAGAACATCCACTCCTACGTGAACAATATCAACACCATCGAGGGTGGTACCCACCTGACGGGCTTCCGCATGGCACTGACCCGCACCCTGAAGGCATACGCCGATGCCGACCCACAGATCTCGAAGCAGATTGAGAAAGCAAAAATCGAGATTGCCGGCGAGGACTTCCGCGAAGGTCTGACGGCTGTTATCTCCATCAAGGTGGCTGAGCCTCAGTTCGAAGGACAGACGAAGACGAAGTTAGGCAACTCGGAAGTGGCTGGTGCCGTGCAGCAGGCCGTGGGCGAGGCACTGACGAACTACTTGGAGGAGCACCCGAAGGAGGCCAAGCTCATCTGCGACAAGGTGGTGCTGGCCGCTACGGCACGTATTGCTGCCCGCAAGGCCCGTGAGAGCGTACAGCGCAAGAACCCGATGACGGGCGGCGGACTGCCTGGCAAACTGGCCGACTGCTCGAACCGCGACCCGAAGACCTGCGAGATATTCCTCGTCGAGGGTGACTCGGCAGGCGGTTCGGCCAAGCAGGGACGCGACCGTCACTTCCAGGCCATCCTGCCCCTGCGCGGAAAAATCCTGAATGTGGAGAAGGTGCAGTGGCACCGTGTGTTCGAAGCCGAGTCGGTGATGAACATCATCCAGTCGATTGGTGTGCGTTTCGGTGTCGACGGCGAGGGCGACCGCGAGGCTAACATCGACAAGCTGCGCTACGACAAGATTATCATCATGACCGATGCCGACGTCGATGGCTCACACATCGACACGCTCATCATGACGCTCTTCTACCGCTTCATGCCACAGGTCATACAAGGCGGCCACCTCTACATCGCTACGCCGCCGCTCTACAAGTGTACGTACAAGAAGATTTCTGAGTATTGCTACACCGACCAGCAGCGACAGATGTTCATCGACCGCAATGCCGCTGGCGACGAAAAGTCGGTTCACACACAGCGATACAAAGGTCTGGGCGAGATGAACCCCGAGCAGCTCTGGGAGACCACCATGAATCCCGAGAACCGCCTGTTGAAACAGGTGACCATCGAGAACGCCGCCGAGGCCGACGAGATTTTCTCTATGCTCATGGGCGACGACGTGGAACCGCGTCGCGAGTTCATCGAGAAGAACGCTACCTACGCCAACATCGACGCATAGGCACTACGATAATTGTCACGGATTACACAAGTTAAACGGACTTTCCCGCCCAACAGCAATCTTGCTGCCCCATCTGTTTTAACGGTGTAATCCGTGTTGTTTTTGTCTCTAAGAAAGAAGTATCACTCATCGCGCCAGCGAATGACGGGCTTTTCGTTTTCGAATTCGATGGGAAGCCAGATATAACGGGCATCAATGGGATGTTGTGGACGCCAAATGTCGGCCATGAAGATGTAGTTTGACTTGAGATTTGAGGTCTGGGACTGGAGATTCTTGAAGTCATTCTCGTCAAGGGTAAGCACAAACGTCGACTGTCCGCCGAAGGTAATCTCGGCCTTCGGGCCACGGCAGGGATTGGGATGTTGCGTCCAAGGCCCCCAAATGCTGGGAGCAGAGAACATACGGGCCTCGTTGGGAGCCCAACCTGTGCAGCCAGAGGTAATCATCCAGTAGGTTCCGTCGTGCTTGAAAATAGCGGGGGCCTCGTTGTGCCCGGCAGGGGCCACACGGGTATATCGGCCTGTGTGATGCAGAAAGTCGCCGGTGAGTTCGGCAATATGGAGTGTCAGGTTCTCTTCCGACGAGAAGATGTGGTATGCCTTTCCATCGTCATCGACAAAGAGGGTCATGTCTCTCGACATCTGACCAGTACCGAAGTCACGCTTCACGAAAAGTCCCTGGCCGACGGCCTTCTGCCATGCGGGTGTCCAGTCCTTGTAGTGGGCAGCATCGAGGGTATCGGCCACGGCTTGCATCTGTTTGTCGAACCCTATGGGCCACGTACCGGCGTTGGCCCTCGAAGAGTAGAGGAAGCGGTATGGCCCTTCAGGACGGTCGGCCACGGCCACTCCATAGCGGGCAGCATCATAACCCTGTCCTTTCAGTTCCAAGTGGAACCACATGCAGAACTTCTTCGTCACCTTATTATATATAACCTTCGGGCGCTCAATGATGCAGCCACGCTCAATATCGGAATCGGTTGTCGCACCGCGCCTTCTCATGGACCGGCCATTGTCTGGCACTACAGCCGGTTCGGTAACACTCAGCGCCACACCGCAGTTACGCCAGTTCACCAAGTCTTTCGAGGCATAGCACATCACGCCTACCATTGCATTGCTCGTGTGCTCGTCCTTGTGCTCACCAAACCAGTAGTAAGTGTCGCCATGCTTCAGCACACCACCGCCATGAGCATTGATATGACGGCCTGAATCGTCGAGCCACAGCTCACCATTACGAAGGGATTTCTGCTTGGTCGATGTGAAGGTACGTTTGGGCTTTGCTGTCGAAGGCAGAGCCAGCAGACATGCTGTAAGAATAATGATTAGCTGTTTCATTTCGTCAATTCTTATCATCAAATGGTCTGAGTTTCTACCGTTCGCTCTCAATAAGTTCGAGCAGGCGGTCGACGGCTTCTTCTTCGGGAATGTTCTTAGCCACGCACTCCTTTTGTCGGTAGAGTGATATTTTGCCTCGGCCTGCCCCCACATAGCCATAGTCGGCATCGGCCATTTCGCCCGGGCCGTTGACAATGCAGCCCATGATGCCAATCTTCAGCCCCACCAGATGGCTTGTGGCTGCCTTGATGCGCCTGATGGTGTCCTGCAGGTTATAGAGCGTACGGCCGCAACCTGGACAGGAGATATATTCCGTCTTGGTGAACTTGATGCGGGCCGCCTGAAGGATGCTGTCGGCGAGGCTTTCCAGTTTATCGTTTTCACTATTCACTTTTATGACAAGCTTTGTGGCTTTGCGGTCGATGAGCAGGGCGCCCACAGCCATGGCAGCCTTCAGCTGAAGGGTTTCCCAATCGGGAGCGTCAAGCGTGAGAGTTATCGTGTCATCGGCAATGCCGTCTTCCGCCTCCTGGCGCAGACGGGCACATTCGGGAATCAGGTCGACGAGCTTGCGGGCTACGGGAATCTCGCATTCAGGTTCCTCCGAGAGCGACACGCGGATGGTGTCGCCGATGCCTTCAGTCAAGAGGGCACCGATGCCCACGGCACTCTTGATGCGACCGTCCTCGCCCTCGCCGGCCTCGGTGACACCGAGGTGCAGGGGATAGTGCATGTCCTCGCTGTCCATTGCCTTGACGAGCAGACGTACGCTCTGCACCATGACGACCGTGTTGGAAGCCTTGATGGAGATGACCACATCGCTGAACCTCTCGCGTTGGAAAATGCGCAGGAACTCCATGCAGCTCTCCACGATGCCGGCAGGCGTGTCGCCGTAGCGCGACATGATGCGGTCGCTGAGCGAGCCGTGGTTCACGCCGATGCGCACGGCGGTATGGTGCTCGCGGCATATATTAATAAAAGGTACGAGACGCTGGTCGATCTTCTGCAGTTCCTGACGGTATTCCTCGTCGGTATATTCCAAGTGCTTGAACGTTCGCCCCGGGTCGACGTAATTGCCCGGATTGATGCGTACCTTTTCGCAGTACTGCGCTGCAACATCGGCCACATGGGCGTTGAAATGCACATCGGCCACAAGGGGTTGCCTGTAGCCGTCGTGCTTCAGAGCCTCGGAGATATTCTTCATGTTCTCGGCCTCGCGACTGCCCTGGGTGGTGAGTCGCACCAGTTCGCCACCAGCATCGATGATGCGCTTGGCCTGGGCCACGCAGGCGGCCGTGTCGTTGGTGTCGGTGGTGGTCATCGACTGTATGCGGATAGGGTTGTCGCCACCAATGGCCGTAGTACCCACACGGGCTACCGACGACTGTCTGCGCTTATAAGCAATGTTCTTTTCCATACTTTCAATCCTCAACCTTCAAAATCTTCATCAGTTCTCGCATACCTTCCGAAGCACCTTTCTGTATCTGCTTCACTCTCTGCCCCGCACTCACGGGATTGGGGTCGATAAGATAGACGGGCACACTGGGACGCACGTAGTGAATGAGTCCGGCAGCAGGATAGACGGCCAGCGATGTGCCGATGATGACGAAGATGTCGGCCTCTTGTGCCTCCTCGGCGGCCACGCTGATGTTGGGCACAGCCTCGCCGAAGAACACGATATAGGGCCGCAGCAGCGAACCGTCGCCAGCCTTCGTGCCCGGCTCAATGACATAGTCGTCCTTCGTCAGCTGGCGAATGTAGCGCGGGTCGTCGACGTCGCGACTCGAACACACCTTCATCAGCTCGCCATGCAGGTGAATCACTTTGCTCGAACCAGCAGCCTCGTGCAGGTTGTCAACATTTTGCGTCACCACCGTCACGTCGTATTGCTTCTCTAACTCTGCCAGCAGCCGATGGCCCTCGTTGGGCTTCGTGTCGAGACACTTGCCGCGAAGCATGTTATAGAAGTTTGTCACTAATGTGGGGTCGGCCTCCCACCCTTCGTGTGTAGCCACCTTTGCCACGGGGTATTCCTCCCATAAACCGTCAGCATCGCGGAAGGTCTTCAGACCGCTCTCTACCGACATTCCTGCTCCTGTGAGCACTACCATTTTCTTCTTCATAGACTTGACATATTTATTAAAACTCTACAAAAATAGTAATTTTTCGCGAAATAACACACAAAGAATGAAAAATTATTACTAATTTTGCACGATTTTTATCGCATACACATATATTAATATTATAAAGAAAGCAAAAAATGGACAAACTGAGCTATGCCCTTGGACTGGGCATCGGACAGCAATTGGCACAGATGGGTGCCAGAGACTTGAACGTCGACGATTTTGCACAGTCGATTCGTGACGTGCTTGAGGGTCGCGAACTGAAGGTTTCGCATCGCGAGGCCCAACAGATTGTACAGGACTACTTCGCCCAGCAGGAGGCAAAAATGAACGCTGAGCGTAGCGAGAAAGGAAAGGCTGCTCGCGAGGAAGGCGAGAAATACCTGGCTGAGAACGCTAAGAAAGAGGGTGTCGTCACCCTGCCCAGCGGTCTGCAGTATCAAGTGCTGCGTGAGGGCAACGGCAAGAAGCCGTCGGCCCGCGACCAAGTGAAGTGCCACTACGAGGGTTTCCTGATCGACGGCACGGTCTTCGACTCGTCGGTGCAGCGTGGCGAGCCCGCCACATTCGGCCTGCAACAGGTCATTGCCGGCTGGACGGAAGGTCTGCAGCTGATGCAGGAGGGAGCCAAGTACCGTTTCTTCATTCCCTATCGCTTAGCCTACGGAGAGGGCGGTGCCGGTCAGCTCATTCCACCCTATGCCGCACTCATCTTCGACGTAGAGCTGATTGAAGTGGTGTAACCATTGTAAAAATAAAAAAATAAAAAAATAAAAAACAAAGATATTTTTAAACAAAACACAATGAAAAAGTTAACTTTTCTGGCCGCAATGGCCATCGCCGTCTCTGCCATGACATCGTGTGGCAACGGCACACCAACCGCGAATCTGAAGAACGACGTCGACTCACTGAGCTATGCCATCGGTTTGGCTCAGACGCAAGGTCTGAAAGAGTATCTGGCACAGGGCAAGGGCATCGACACTACCTACATTGCCGACTTCATCAAGGGTCTGAACGAAGGCTTCAACGCCGACGACAACAAGAAGAAGGCTGCCTACTATGCCGGTCTGGAAATCGGACAGCAGATTGGCGGCGAGGGCGTTAAGCGCCTGAACATGAACCTCTTTGGCGACGACTCTACCAAGACCATCTCTACGAAGAACTTCCTGGCAGGCTTCGTTCTGGGCACAACCGGCAAGAAGGGCCTGATGACCATTGAAGAGGCCAACGAAATGATTCCTGCCCTGATGGAGCAAGTGAAAAAGCGCGTGGCCGAGGAGAACTATGCCGACAACCGCGAGGCAGGCGAGAAGTTCTTGGCCGAGATTAAGAAGCAAAGCGACGTGAAGGCACTGGAGAGCGGCGTGCTCTACAAGGTCATCAAGGAAGGAAATGGTGCCATCCCCGCCGACTCGTCGACCGTGACCGTTCACTATGAGGGCCGCCTCATCACCGATTCGGTGTTCGACAGCTCCTACAAGCGCAACCAGCCCATGACCTGCCGTGCCAACCAGAACATCAAGGGCTTCACCGATGCTCTCTGCCACATGCCCGCAGGCTCTGTATGGGAAGTCTACATCCCGCAGGAGCTGGCATACGGTGAGCGCCAGGCCGGAATGCTGATCAAGCCTTTCTCAGCTCTGATCTTCAAAATTGAACTGCTCGAAGTGAAATAAGCGTCATGAGAAAGTTTATCATCATTGCACTCGCCCTCGTGGCGGGTGCTTCTTTTAGCCCAACAGAAGCTAAGAAGAAAAAGAAGGAACAGAAGAAGGAAGTGAAGCAGGAGCCCGTCAGGCTGGCGAACGGCAGCGACTCGCTGAGCTATGCCGCCGGCGCATCGCTCACCAACGGCCTTATTCCCTACCTCACCAACCAACAGGGCGTCGACACTGCCTATATGGCCGACTTCATCGAAGGGTTCCGTCAGGTCATCTCGAATGTCAATGACCCGCGGCAGAAAGCAAGAATTGCCGGACAAGACATTGCCAACTAGATTATGCAGCGCATGCTTCCTGGCATGAAAAACGAATTTACCGACACCCCCGACTCGATTGTTGCTGACATCCTGTTCCGCGGATTTACCGATGCTCTCCTCGCCGACACCACTGTCATGACGATGGCTCGTGCCGAATCACTGTTCAAGGAGAAGCAAACCATCAACAAGGCTGCCAAGGAAGAGAAACTCTACGGGGCCAACCGCGAGGCTGGACGCAAGTTCCTGGCCGAGAACAAGCGGAAGGACAGCGTGATTGTTACGCCCAGCGGACTGCAATACAAGATTCTGAAGCAGGGCGACGGCAACGTGCCGCAGGCTACCGATAAAGTGCTCGTACACTACGAAGGCCGGCTGGTCGACGGCACCGTGTTCGATGCCTCGAAAAAACATGGCGACAAGCCCGCCTCATTCCCCGCCAATCAGGTTATCAAGGGATGGACCGAGGCACTGACCATGATGCCCGTAGGCTCGAAGTGGCAACTCTACATTCCCTACGAGCTGGCCTATGGCGAGCGGAACATGGGCAATATCAAGCCCTACTCTGCCCTGATTTTCGACGTAGAGCTGGTTGGAATAGAGGGTGAAGAGAAAGCAAATACCGAAAAGGAAAACAGCGAGAAGAAAGAAAACGCTGAAAAGGAAAAGACAAAGGGCAAAAAGACCAGTAGCAAAAGAAACAAAAAATAGGCTGAACCCGTTGGATGGAATCAACTGAAGTTTCCCATCCTGTTTCGTTTGCATAATCATGCACTTTGGAACTTTACGGAAGCACGTTTGAAATTCATGCTGAATTACGATGCAATTAAGCTTAAATTGTCGCGTAATTCAGCATGAATTGTAATGCAATTTAAACAGAATTATAACACACTGGAAATCAACCGTTTAGGGAACCCACAAAAGTGAATAAATATTCACGAGTAAACGTTCCTTGAAGGGTGGACAACTACAGCGAATTGAATGCCAGTGCATACATTCGCATCTGCTTCACCATCGCCACAAGACCATTGCTGCGCGTTGGGGACAGATGCTCCTTGAGACCTATCTGGTCGATAAAATAGAGGTCGGCATCGAGAATCTCCTGGGGGGTGGCATCGCTCAGCACACGGATGAGCAGTGTAACGATGCCTTTCACAATAAGCGCATCGCTCTCGGCAGAGAAATAAACCCTGCCATCGGTGTAGTCGGCCTGCAGCCACACACGGCTCTGACAGCCGTCTATCAGGTTTTGTTCTGTCTTGTACTTCTCAGGCAACGGTTCTTGTTCGCTACCCATGTCAATGAGCAACTGGTATTTATCCATCCAGTCGTCAAAGCCCTGAAACTCTGCAATAATCTCGTCTTGTCTCTCGTTGATGGTCATGTCAAAATCTTCTTTCAGGTTCTTCACTACCTATTCCTTATTCAAAAAAGAGTGGCTGTTTCCTGCCACTCTTTTGTTGTGTCGACACTTGGATTCGAACCAAGGACCCCCACCATGTCAAGGTGATACTCTAACCAACTGAGCTATGCCGACTTTTTGAAATCGGGTGCAAAGGTATAAAGAATTATCGAAACGGCCAAATAAACTTGCGAAGATTAAGTAATTATTAACAAATGGAGAGTCGGTCTGTCGTTCTGCCCGCCATTGTCAGCGGGTTGCCGACGTGCTGATGTGGGGCACACATCTTCTTATTTCTATGGGAATGGTGCTGTAGCCGACCGCGGTGTCGGCAACTTCAATCTTCACCACGCAGGCACGACTGTTGAGAGGCTTCGTCTGGTCGAAGATGAAGTTGCCTATGCTATAGTAGATGGGCCGGCCCCGATAGTGCTCAATGGTCTGCAGCGTGTGGGTATGGTGACACACCAGCGCGTCGGCTCCGGCATCGATCAGCCGGTGGGCGTCTAACCGCTGACTTGGCACCGGCCTCGTGGTGTGCTCGCCGCCCCAATGCAGTGAGACGATGACCACCGCCTTCGGATCGAGGCGCTTGATGTGCCGGATACGAGCTATGAGCGAGTCGAGGGGTTCCTGGCTCACGCAAGGACGGTCGGGAAGATAGGGATAATGTTCCAAGGCCAGTCGCAAGGAAGTGAGCAGCCACACCTTACGGGGAACCTCGGCCAGGAGTGTGGGCCTTGCGGCTTCCTGCATGTTACGACCGGCACCGACGGGGACGAGACCGGCCTTCGCTACGTTCTTCTTCGTGTCCATAAGCCCCGCCCGCCCTTGGTCTACCGAATGATTGTTGCACAGGTTCAGATGGGTGACACCGTGCTTTCTCAATACTGACAGGTGCTCGGGTTCGCCACGGAAGATGAACAGTTTCTGCATGGGGGCTTCGATGCGAGTGGCCGGGCACTCCAGATTGCCCACCACCACATCGCTTGCCTTAAAGAGCGAGTCGATGGCAGGTGTGAAAAGGGCATCGGCCCCTCTATGCCCAATGAACTGCCGAACGCCGCGGTCGAGCAGGATGTCGCCCGTGAAGACAAGGGTCGTAGTCTGTTTGCTGCCGTAGTTAGGCAGCAAACAGAACAGGCTAACAGCCAGAAGAATAGAACACCTCTTCATTGTCGACGGGAGCCTCCTTCAGCGGTACGGTAATCTCCTCCATCCACACAGGGACGCCGAGGCGCGGATTGGTCTCAAGTTTCTTTTGCCATTCCTCGTCGGTCATGCGCTGTTCGCCATAGGGGCGCGTCAGCTCACGATAGGAGAACACGCCACCTCTCATCAAATAGAGATAGCCTTGAATCTCAACGACCACATAAATCTCGTCGGCCTGTCCTACGCCCTCGTAGAGAATGGATTTCTGGGGATTATTGTCGGCATTGGCCGTATAGACATCGGCAATGAGGGCAAGGTTGCGCTCCGGTCCCTGCACGTCGCCCCACTCCCACAGTTCCTGTTTGGGATTGCGGAGCAGTTCGAGCGACATATTCTCGAAGGTGGCGCCGATAGCCTTCAACTGGTCGTACTCCGAGTCGGTGGGCTGGTTGCCTGCCAGCTCGACATGGCTCATGCGAAGCAAGAACTCGGCCATCTCCTTGATGTCGGTAGTAATCATCGTAGAGCGCTTGGTAGCAAGACCGTAAGTATTGAACAAGGCTTCCGTTGACTCTAACAGGGAGAGTGCCCTCTTCCAGAACTTCACGTTAGGCTCGACATAGGCTTTGACCACAGGGTTGGGAGGTCCGCCTCCGCCACATTCGGCCCCCATGGGCTGCTTGGCATAGAGAATGGCATCGTGCTTTAGCTCTGACCAGGATGCGAGGGCAGCATTGAGGTTCTTCTTTCCCCACTGGGGCGTCTGCATGAAGTAGGGGGCCTTGGCCTCCTTGTCGTTGAGCATCTTCAGAGCCGACAGCCACACGTTGCACACGTTGTCGTTCCAGTTGACGGAGTCCATGCGTTGCTTCATGCGCTTCATCGTCGGCGTGTAGCCGTCCCAGCGCTTCGGCTCGTTCAGCTCTTCGGCAAGAATCTTCTCGGCCCGGCTCACGCCCATGGCAGCGAAGACGTCAAGTCCGGTAGGCAGGCCGCGCTTAGTCTCTGGCGAGTCGTAGTCGACCATCTCCTGCAGCACCTCGGCATCGGGCTGATAGCGCTGCGGCATCAGGCGCACCTTGTTGCGGCTGGTGCGCTGGAACTTCGGACGCAGGCGGGTCTGCTTCTCTGCCAGTGCATTGACCTGCCGGGTGAGTCCTGCCACGTCGACGTCGTACTTGTCGATAATCTCCCACGCTTGCATGATGCTCACATCGTCGGGGTTGCCCATGAGCCAGTCCATGGGCAGTGTAAGCTTTTTGTAAAGGTCGGTGAGCCGCTTGTCGGTGCCGATGATGTTTGCCAAGAGGTAGGCTTTCTCCATATCCTGCGGCTTGTCGGTCTGGAAGGGTACGGTCTGCAGCCACATCATCGAGCGGAAGTAGCGTTTCAGGGTGTCGTTGCGGGTATAGTGGCCACGGGGACGGAACAGGCTGTACTCAAACATCGCCTCTTCGTAGCCGAGGAACTTAGAGACGTCGTTCTCGCTCTTCATCACCTGCCGGTATTCGTGCAGGGCTTCTGCATTGCCCGTGGGCTCCTTCTCCAGCAAGAGGGCGACAGCCACCGTGAAATAGGTATCGAGCCAATCCTTTTCTTGTTGCGCTTCCTTGCTCGACACAGCTAAACGATTCACGACCTCCCGCGTTCCCTGGCAGAACTTGCCCAGCAGGTCGTAGAACTTGTGTTCCTCCGCATCGCGCAGCAGTGCGTCGAAATAGAGGTGGTAGAGCTGCAGGAAGAGGTCGGTGGTGACAAACGACGGGAACTGGTGATAGTCGTTCTGCTCATAGACATGGAACAGCTGCTGGTGTTGGGCAGGAACGACGGCAAAGCCGTAACGCCCCAGATACTGTTGCAAGTCGGGGTCGAAGGTCTTCAGAACGCCAGGATTGACGAGGTTGTTCATGTTGACCAAATAGCCCTTGCCGGCCTTGAAGTTGTCTTTCAGCAGTTCGGCCTCGCGGGCTTTCACCCGGTTGATGAAAGCCTGCTCTTCGGGAGTGAAGACGAGGACTTCGGGTTTGATGGCGTTGTAGTATTGGTCACGCCAAGGCGTCTTGTAGTCGTCTTCCACAAAGTTAAAATATTCGGAATTGTCGTCGAACGCCCACATCAGGGAGTCGTACCACGAGGTCGTCAGATAGACGCTGCGCAGATAGCTGTCGCTAAAGGGATAGCCCCGACGGGCGGCAAAGGCATGGCGCAGGATGCGCAGGTCGGCAACGGAGAGCTTCGAGAGGTCCATCGATAGGTCGATGCTGTCAATCAGGCTCTCCACGTCAATCTGCGTGAGTGCCTGAGTTGCTTCGTCGCCGTTGGTCTCGCGGCTTTGAGTCTGCTTGCAGGCCTGAAAGGTCAGCAACACGGAGAGCAGGACAAAAACTGTTTTCTTCATAGTTCAAAGTATTTAGTTGCGGTCTTTTTGTCGGTACGGTGTATCAGGAACCGTTCGAAACGGAGTCCGAAATCCTTCCATCGCCATTCGGCCACGGAGTAGAGGCTGTCGGCCGATGCCTCAAGGCTGATAACGGCACCGTCGCTATAGCGGAAGTCTTGCAAGGTGCCTCCTAACTGCGATCCTAACCAGAGCGGACGAGCCTTGCCGTTCACTTCCTTGAAGATGAACAGCCGCCGTCCCTTCTCGGGGTGGAAGCGGGTGCTCTTCACCACCCCTACCAGCGCGTCTGCCCGTCCGTCGCCGTCGACATCGCCCACACAGAAGCGATAGACGGGATAGGGCAGCCGCCATCCGTTCAGGTGGTAGAGGCTGTCGTGGGTCTTGTCAAGGACGAAAGGAAAGCAGGTTCTCGATCTCTTTGTCCAGATTCTTTATCTGCTCGCCGCGCTTCTGCAGCTGGTTCTGACGGTCGATCAGGAAATATTCGGGCACCGACAGCACATTATAGCGCACGGCACTCGCGCCCTCGGCATCGCGCACACTGATCCAGGGCAGTTCGCGGGTCATCTGCTTCCAGAAATGCTCGTCGGCATCTATCGACACCTGATAGATTTCCAGTCCTCGCGTGTGATACTTATTATATAGGTCGCGGAGCATCAGGATGCGCTGGGGAGAGTCTTTCATGGCAAAGGAGTGGAAATCGAGCAGCACCACCTGCCCTTTCAGGCCGGTGAGCGTCTGCTCCTGGCCATGATTGTCGACGAGGCTGAGGTCGATAACGCCCGACTCTATAATCTGGCTGTCGTCCAACTGGCGGTTATTGCGAAGGGCAATGTCTTGCCGACGGTTGATGCTCTCCTCAACGATGCTGTAGAGGTTTTTCGTGCGCTGTGCTTCGGGATAGAACGTATTCCACGAAGTGGCCACGGCACGGTAGGCTTTGTCGTCGATGCCGTCGGCCTGCGGGTCGAAGATGAGCCACTGGCCAAGCGTCTGCAGCAGGGCAAAGTAGGCAGGCGTCTGATGCGGAGCGGTGAAGATGTAGTTTTGCGCTACGTCCTTCTTATAGGCATCGACCATGCGCTGCAGCGAGTCACGGGCCTCAGTGCGACTGAGGCTGTAGTCTTTCTCCAACGACAAGGCGAGGCGCAGCAGGTCTTGCTGCATGAGGGCCAGCTGACGGATCTTGATGCAGTTCTCCGACCCTTCGACCTCATAGTCGGCGGCCATGCGGGGGAAGGCAGCACACACGGTGACGGTCTCGGTAGAGTCGATGGCAATATTGATAATCTGCCCACCAATGCGCAGGACATAGAAGTCGGGAGCTTCGGGGGCTTTCTCGCTGAACGAGAAGCGGCCATCGGCATCAAGGCGCACGGAGTCGAGGGTCTCAAGGCCCTTTAAGCCGACGTTGGCAAAGTAGAGCGTCGAGTCGGCGGCATCGGTAATGGTGCCCTTAACAGTAAACGTTTTCTCTTGGCAGGCAGTCGTCACCCACACTGCCAGCCCGCACATGGCGAGCAATCTCAGATATTTCATCATTCTGTGTCAATTTTGCTGCAAAGGTACGTATTTTTTTCGGGAAAATCATAAAAAATAGTAAATAAATAGGCATTTATGCTCGTATTCGGAGAAATAAGTGTAATTTTGCACGACTTTTTATTTTTATATTTAGATGTTTTAAACGAAAAGATGAACGTAATTACAAAGACCCTTCAACTGGCTGATGGAAGGACCATCACCATTGAAACCGGGAAAGTGGCAAAACAGACCGAC
>CAJONO010000015.1 GCA_905235905.1 uncultured Prevotella sp. | reverse complement strand
AGGCTGTGGCCAGCGCGCAGTGGCAGGAGGCCGAAGAGCAGCTGCGCCGCTATGTGCAGGACGAGAAGGTGCGCCTGCTCGTAGCCAATACCCGGCTGCACTTGGTTGCCGTTCAGTTCCGTGGCGACGTGGTGGAGCGGATGGAAGAAATGTTTCACGCGCCGGAGAACAGCCATCTAACAAACTGACTTTCAATTAGTTGTAATTCATACCGAATTAGGCTGCAATTCGTGCTGAATTGTCTTCAAATTCATGCTGAATTAGGCGATGGTTTGGCACGAATTGCCGGACGGCACTACCTCACCGTGAAACATTGGTCTGATTCTTCTCGTTCTCAACGATATTCAGCATCTTTATCGTGGCCTTGATAGCAGCTTCTGTCTGGTCAGCATCGAGGCCACGAGTGCGCAGCAGCCGCCCATCGTCAAGTTTCCAGGCAATAACGGTCTGCACCAAGGCATCGGTACGGCCACCGGGAGGAATTGTGACGGCATAGTTTTCGAGCAGGGGGAAGGTGCGGCCCAAGTTCTCCTTGTAAATCATACGCATGGCCTTGACGAAGGCATCATACTGACCGTCGCCCGACGAATGGCCTTCATACTGCATGCCATTCACCTCGACCTTCACGTTGGCAAGGGGCTTCAGACCGTAGGCGAGCGACACTTGGTAACTGACGAGCTTTATCCTGTCCTCGGCCACGTCGTGCTTCAGCACATCGCTCACGATGAAGGGCAGATCGTCTAAGGTGACCACCTCCTTTCGGTCGCCCAGTTCGGTGATTCGCCTGGTTACGCGCCGTGTCTGCTCTGGCGTGAGTTCCAACCCGAGTTCCTGTAGGTTACGTGCTATGTTTGCCCTGCCGCTGGTCTTGCCCATGGCATATTCTCGCCTCCGCCCGAAGCGTTCGGGTATCAGCGCGTTCTGGTAGAGATTGCCCTTGTTGTCGCCGTCGGCATGGACTCCGGCCACCTGGGTAAACACATTGTCGCCAATAATAGGCTGGTTAGGCGCAATGGCAATGCCGCTGTAGCTTTCCACGAGGCGGCTTATCTCGTTGAGCTTATTCTCGACGATGTTTGTCTGGGCATTGAAATGGTCCTTCAAGATGACCTGTACGCTCGACAGGGGTGCATTGCCGCAACGCTCGCCAAGGCCGTTTACCGTTACATGCAGCCCCCGGGCACCACTCAGTGCTGCTGCCAACGAATTAGACACGGCCAAGTCGTAGTCGTTATGGGCATGGAAGTCGAAATGGGCCTGCGGATAGCGCTTCACCATTTTGCGGAAATACTCCACTACCTGCAAGGGGTTCATGATGCCCAGCGTGTCGGGAAGCATGAACCGCCTGACGGGCAGGCCGATGAGTGCATCCATCAGCTGGTAGACGTACTCTGGCGAGTCTTTCATGCCACTTGACCAGTCTTCCAAATAGACATTGACGCTGACGCCCTGATACCGGGCGTAGCCGACCACCTCGGTGATATTGTCAATGTGCTCTTCGGGCGACTTGCCAAGCTGTTCCCTGCAATGCTTCAGCGAGCCCTTGACCAGCAGGTTCAACGTCTGCGCGCCCGCATCCTTTATCCAGTCGACCGAGATATGGCCATCGACGAAGCCCAGCACCTCTACCCTATCCAGACACCCCATCTGCTGGGCATAGCGGCTAATCATCCTTACGGCTTCTTTCTCGCCTTCCGACACCCGTGCCGACCCCACCTCAATGCGGTCTACGTTGAGGTCACTCAGCAGTTTGCGGGCTATAATCAGTTTCTCGTGCGGCAGGAACGACACACCGCTGGTTTGCTCGCCGTCGCGGAGAGTGGAGTCCATGATTTCAATAAACGGTGTCATGCGCTGGTAGTTGCTTCTCTGTTTCACCATGTCCTTTTTGTTTAGTCAAGTATAATTATCGTCGTTGGTTTCTATTGTTGTTTTAATTTTGCAAAGATAACCTCCACTAATCAGAATTTATCCCAATTCTTTTGAACAGTTGCCCTTCGGCTTGGTTATTCCGTCAGTTTTGGT
>CAJONO010000014.1 GCA_905235905.1 uncultured Prevotella sp. | reverse complement strand
GAGCTCCGTTCCTGACTGAGGGACGGGGCTCCTTTTTCTTTTTCCCCTTTCCCCCTCCCTCCCGTTCGTTTTCCCGGCATGCAGCGTGAGTTGGTCATGCTGCGTGTTGGCCGGTCGGTCGGTTCGTTCCCTGCATGCTGTTAGTTGGTTGTGCAGCCTTTTGGCTGTGGGGTAGCAGTATGCAGCGTGTTGGCTGGTTATGTAGCCTGTTGGCAGGTAGGAAAATGGACTAATCCACTAAAAAACATAAAAAAGAGATGCTTTTTCTTGCAATTGTCGGAAGAAACATGTAAATTCGCAGAAACTTTTCGATTGAACGGAATCAGCGGTGTTTTTGAATGCTTGCTGTGCATAGTTTAGTATTTTGCTATACGATGGAGAGAATAGGCTTACGGAAGCGGATTGGTTTGGAATTGCATAGGGTGATGAGCCGCAACATTGAGCAGGCTCACCCTTTGCGGCAACTGTTCTGGGAGAGCACGTTGCGCTGTAATGTGTCGTGCCGTCATTGTGGCAGCGACTGTAAGCAACTGTCTGGCGTGAGCGATATGCCTCGTGAAGATTTCTTCCGGGTTCTCGACAGCATTGCCCAAAAGACTGATCCACACCAAGTTTTTGTCATCGTCACTGGCGGTGAGCCGTTGCTTCGTCCGGATATTATTGAGTGTGGTCGCGGCATCTATGAGCGGGGCTTCCCTTGGGGTATGGTGACCAACGGCCAGTTGCTCACTGCCGACCTGCTGCGACGGTTGCGTTGTGAAGCCGGGCTCCATAGTCTTACCGTAAGTCTTGACGGTATGGAAGCCGACCACAACTGGCTTCGGCGCAACAAGGACAGTTTTGCCCATGTGAGTAATGCCATCGATGCTTTGGTGGGCATGCCTGAGGTGACGAGCGACGTGGTGACCTGTGTTCATCAGCGCAACTATTCTTCCTTGACGCAGATACGCGATTTCCTTGTGGCCAAAGGCATGCCGGCCTGGCGGCTCTACACCATTTTCCCTGTTGGCCGTGCTGCTACCGACCCTCAGTTGCAGCTGTCGGGCAATCAGTTCCGTGGACTTCTCGACTTCATTCGCGAGACTCGCAAGGGCGGGCAGATAGATGCTGCTTACGGCTGTGAGGGCTTTCTGGGCAATTATGAGGGCGACGTTCGCGACACCTTCTTCCATTGTCAGGCAGGCATCACCATAGGATCGGTCATGGCCGATGGTGCCATTGCCGCCTGTGCGAGCATCCGCTCTGACTTTAACCAGGGCAATATCTATGACGACGATTTCATGGATGTCTGGGAAAAGCGCTATCATCCGCACCGCCATCGCGAATGGATGCGCACCAGCGACTGTAAGACTTGCCGTTACTGGCGTTACTGTCAGGGCAACGGTATGCATCTCCGCAATCATGAAGGGCAGCTGATACTGTGTCACATGGAGAAATTGAACAGACCGTAATTGAAAAAAATGAGTGATATGAAGAAAAAAGTTCTTTCCTTTATGAATCTCTGTATTGCTGCAGTGCTTGTGATGTTAGGCTTCAGCAGTTGCAAGAGCAGTAAGAAGGCCCAGGCCGAGGAGGCGCTCCGTGAGCAGGCTGAGAACGAAAGGCAGATTCAGCGTGAGCTGCATGAGCGTGACAGTATTAACGAGGTGATTCAGCTACAGAAGCTCAAAGAGCTGAAGCGACAGGAGGAGATGCGCAAGGTGGTCTATGGACCGCCACCTGCTCGTTACCAGCCAGGTGTAATTTCTCCCCAGGAGTGAAAGGCTTCGGCAGACGGCAGCTGCTGCAGGCAGTAGCGTGACGGTTATCGATACAGTTGCATGCTGCCGCCGTCGCTGTAGGCATATTTGCGAATGAGCTGCTGTATGAAGCGGGCGTTCTCGGCTACTCGCTGCTCATTACCGTCATAGCCATTGACGAGCACGAGCAACCGAGTGGTAGACAGTGTGATTTTCGTGCGCTCATGGTCGCTTGTCGGTGTACCGATTCCACCCACCGTGTCGCGATAGACGGGCAGTCCCGCAATGTTGAGCATGCCTCTTCCTATGCCTTCGTATGGCTCGCCTTCGCGGCCTATTCCCAGTGTCAGTGTGTCGCCCATAATCTTTGATGCGTCGAATCCGCCGATACTGTAGCCATAGGCTATCGAGGCAAGGTTGATAAGGTCGACCAGTGTGTCGATTTGATAGAGTTCCTTTCCCTGAAGCATGCGCCGTATGAGTGTCTCGCTTGCCGGACGGTAGCGCGATGGGTCTTTGCCGCATTTCTTGTAGACCGCTCTTGTGGCCGCAATGCTGGTTAGTTCCTTCAGCGACTCTGTCGTTAGCTCATGCCGGAACCTTTCTTCCATGGCATGAATCTCACCCCATAGTTCTGCCGAATACTCCGTATTCCTTACCTCTGCCTCTACGGCTGCCCCCACAAATACCGGGCAGACATTCTCTATCTCTTGCGAAACAACAATCTTCATCGTTTTCTTTTTACTGTTATCGCCCATTGCTTGCCTGGTGGTTCCGTGCGTTCTTTGGCCTTTGCATATCTATACAGTTTCACGAGATGTGACACCCCCTGTTGCAATTCATGCTTAACTGCCCTGCAATTCGTGCTGAATTACGCGCTAATTAGTATTGAATTACGGCACAATTCAGCGTGAATTACAAGCGACTGGAAACCAAGTTGTTAGACGATTTTTACTTTGCATTTTTATACATTTCCTTTTGCATGTTCAGTCGGGCGCATCCCTGGTCTTACTCACCTATCATCTTTAGGAAATCGTCTTCGCTGACAATCCTCACCCCCAGCTTCTGAGCCTTCTCGAGTTTCGACGGCCCCATGTTGTCGCCGGCAAGGACGAACGACGTCTTTCCGCTGATAGAGCCAACGTTCTTTCCGCCGTTCTGCTCGATGAGCAGTTTGTATTCGTCGCGACTGTGGTGGGCGAATACTCCGCTGATGACGATGCTCTGTCCGGCCAGTCGGTCGCTCTGCGCAGCGGTCTGCTCCTCAGAGAGCGACATCTGCAGGCCATATCCTCGCAGTCGCTCTACTATTTCGCGGTTGCGCTCGTTGTGGAAATAGCCAATGATGCTTCCCGCCATGATCTCGCCAATGCCCTCTACCTCCTGTAGTTCCTGCAAACCGGCAGCCATGAGAGCATCGATATTCTTGAAGTGGCGGGCCAGCAGCCGTGCCGATGTCTCGCCCACGAAACGAATGCCAAGGGCGAAGACCACGCGCTCGAAGGGCACCTCCTTCGACTTCTGTATGCCGTTGACGATTCGTTGAGCCGACTTGGTGCGGCTTCCGTCACCGTTTATCTGCTGTACGTCAATGTCATATAGGTCGGCCACGTTGTGTATGAGTCCCCTACGATAATACTCGTCGACCGTTTCGGGGCCCAGCGAGTCGATGTTCATGGCCTTGCGGGCGATGAAGTGTTCGATTTTTCCTTTCAGCTGTGGCGGACAGCCGCTATCGTTCGGACAGTACCAAGCTGCCTCGCCCTCGTATCTGACCAGCCTTGTGCCGCATTCCGGACAGCGACGGATGAACTCAACCTTCTGGGCGATGATGGGCCGTCGGTCAATGTCGACGCCCACAATCTTGGGAATAATCTCGCCGCCCTTCTCCACGTAGACATAATCGCCTATATGCAGGTCGAAGCTCTTAATGAAGTCCTCGTTGTTGAGAGTGGCGCGGCGCACGGTGGTTCCTGCCAGCTGTACCGGCTCCATGTTGGCCACGGGTGTCACGGCTCCTGTTCGTCCCACTTGGTAGGTGACCTCTAATAGCTGCGTACATTCGCGTTCGGCCTTGAACTTGTAGGCGATGGCCCAGCGCGGACTCTTGGCCGTGAAGCCCAGTGCCCGCTGTTGTCGCAGGCTGTTCACCTTCAGCACGATGCCGTCGGTGGCCACGGGCAGGTTCTTGCGCTCCTGGTCCCAGTAGTTGATGAAGTCGATAATCTCCTCTACGGTCGTCACCTTGCGCATGCCCTCGGAAATTTTGAAGCCCCACGAGCGGGCTGCCTCCAGGTTCTCGTAGTGTCCCTCTGCGGGCAGTTGCTCTCCGAGCAGATAGTACAGATAGGCATCGAGCTGCCGTGCTGCCACCACGCGTGAGTCGAGGCTCTTCAATGTACCGCTGGCGGCGTTGCGCGGGTTGGCAAAGAGAGGTTCCTCGGCGGCCTCGCGCTCACGGTTCAGCCGTTCGAACGAAGCCCACGGCATGAGTATCTCGCCGCGTATCTCGAACTCCTTCGGGTAGTCGCCATCTTCGAGCACCAGCGGAATGGCGCGTATGGTGCGCACGTTCTGCGTCACGTCGTCGCCCTGAACGCCGTCGCCTCGCGTTACGGCCTGCGTCAGTCGTCCGTCGACGTAGGTCAGCGAGATTGACAGGCCGTCGTATTTCATTTCGCAACAAACCTCAAACCGTTCGCCGCCGAGGCCCTTCTTCACGCTCTCGAACCACTGTCTTACGTCTTGTTCGCTATAGGTATTGGCCAGTGAGAGCATGGGATATTTATGGGCCACCTGCCTGAATTCGGCAGAAATGTCGCTACCCACGCGCTGTGTGGGCGAGTTGGGGTCGTAGAGCTCGGGATGCCTGGCTTCCAGCTCCTGTAGCTCGTGCATGAGCATGTCGAACTCGTGGTCGGCAATGGTGGGCTGGTTCAACACATAGTATCGGTGGTTGTGCTCGTGCAGTTCCTTTCTGAGCTGAGCAATGCGCTGTTCGTCGTTTGTCGTCATAGGTTTTGTTATAGCAAGAAGAAATAGACATAGGCCAGAATGGCCACAACAACCACGATGACCGCCGTCTTGACAAGGCAGCTGGCCACTCGCTTGATAATGAAGAATGCCACGATGATGGCCACGAGCAGGAAAATGTAATAATGAATGTTTCCCATGCTGTGCTTACTTGAATAATTGTCGGAAAACGGTTGGTACGGGGGTCTCGAACTCCAAAGGCTCACCTGTCACGGGATGGGTGAAGCAGAGCAGCCAGGCATGCAGGCAGAGACGGTGGAGCGGGTCGTTGCCGTCGCCATATTTCGGGTCGCCACATACGGGATGCCCCATGTCGGCCGAGTGTACGCGTATCTGGTTCTTGCGTCCCGTCTCTAACTTGAACTCTACCAGCGAATAGTCGGTACGGCGGTCGAGTACATGATAGTGGGTGATGGCCAGCTTGCCGCCATTGTCGACGGGCGATGAGTAGGTGATGTAGGCCTTGTTGTCCTTCAGCCAGTTCTCTATGGTGCCCCCGTCCTGCTCCATCTCGCCGCTCACCACGGCCACGTAGCGCCGGTCGTAGACAATCTCATGCCAGTGGCGCTCCAGAATCTGCTCCGTTTCCATGTCCTTGGCATAGACCATAAGGCCGCTGGTGTCACGGTCGAGACGATGCACAACATGGGCCGTACACTTCTGGTGCGACTTCTTGAAATAGTCGTCGAGCACACTCTTTACGTTGAGCGACGAGTGTCCGGCAGCCATCGACAGGATGCCTGTGTTCTTCTCGACCACTATGAGCCATTTGTCTTCATAGACAATCTTCACATAGCGGCTCTTGAACGACTGCTGGTTGCGCTTTGTCTTGCTCACCGCCACTTTCATGCCCCGTTCGAGGGGGAAGTCAAACTGGCTGACGGTCTTGCCGTTGACCTTGATGCCTCGGCCCTGGAGCGTTGCCTTGATTTTAGAGCGGCTCTGTGGCACGTTGGCAAGCAGGAAGTCGAGCAGCCCCATTGGCTCCTTGACCTCGTAGTGTTCGTATTCGCCTTCGCGATTATATCCGGTATAGTATCTCATACAGTGTGCAAAGTTACAAATAATTTGCGAAACAAATGGCTTTTCTGTGGTAAAAGGTCTGCTTATTTGTAAAAAATTCGTACCTTTGCACACCAGATTATGAGATATTTCATCACACTCAGCTACGACGGGACGGCCTATCATGGCTGGCAGGTGCAGCCAAATGGTGCTTCGGTGCAGGAAGAACTGCAGCGCGGACTCTCGTTGCTGTTGCGCCGCGACGTGCCTGTGACTGGTGCCGGGCGCACCGATACGGGCGTCCATGCCCGGATGATGGTGGCCCACTTCGATGCCAATGAAAACATTGACACGCAACAGCTGACCTACAAGCTCAACAGGCTTCTGCACGGCGACATTGCCATTCAGGACATCCGAAACGTGCCCGACGACTGGCATGCCCGCTTCTCGGCCACTTCGCGCACGTACCATTATTATATATACATGCGGAAGTCGCCCTTCGAGCGTCATTATGCCTGCTACATTCCCTATCCGCTCGACTTTGCCAAGATGAACGAGGCGGCGCGCCTGCTTCTTGACTACGATGACTTCGGCGCCTTCTGCAAGAGCCATACCGACGTGAAGACGACCCTCTGCAAGGTGACTGCCGCCGAGTGGCATCAGACGTCGGCCACCACGTGGTATTTTGAGATTACGGCCAACCGCTTCCTGCGCAACATGGTGAGGGCCGTGGTAGGAACACTCATAGAAGTGGGGCGCGGGCGGCTGTCGGTCGACGACTTCCGTCGGGTGGTCGAAGGCAAGCGTCGCAGCGATGCCGGCGAGTCAATGCCTGGCAACGCCCTGTTTTTAGAACGCATAGAGTATTGAAGTTTTCACAGATAATTGTTTTATGTGGCTAATTCTCGCATTCATGTCGGCAGCCTTTCTCGGTGTCTACGATTCGCTGAAAAAGAAGGCGTTGAAGGACAATGCCGTCATCCCCATCCTGTTTCTCAACACCCTGTTCTCGTCGCTCCTTTTCCTGCCCTTCATCGTGCTCAGCAGTACTACTACGGTGCTCGACGGAAGTATCTTCCAAGTGGGCAGCGGCGGTTGGGAAGTCCACAAATATATCGTGCTGAAAGCACTCATCGTACTCTCGTCGTGGGTGCTGGGCTATTTTGGCATGAAGCATCTGCCGCTCACCATCGTAGGCCCCATCAACGCCACGCGCCCAGTGATGGTGCTCGTCGGGGCACTGCTCGTCTTCGGCGAACGGCTTAACGGCTGGCAGTGGACGGGTGTCTTGCTGGCCGTCGTGTCGTTCCTGCTGTTGAGCCGTAGTGGCAAGAAGGAGGGCATCGACTTCAAGCACGACCATTGGATCTATATGATTGTGGGCGCGGCGGCACTCGGCGCCGTCAGTGGGCTCTACGACAAATACCTGATGGCACCTTGCAGTGAGGGCGGCGTGGGCCTTGACCGCATGATGGTACAGTCGTGGTACAACATTTACCAGTGCTTCATGATGCTGGTCATGATGATGCTCCTGTGGTGGCCAAAGCACAAGCAGACCACGCCCTTCCATTGGGACTGGGCCATTATTGGCGTCAGCTTGTTCCTCTCTACAGCCGACTTCATGTATTTCTATTCGCTCTCGCTACCCTCAGCCATGATTAGCATAGTGTCCATGATACGTCGAGGCTCGGTCATCGTAAGTTTCCTCTGCGGAGCCATGTTCTTCCGCGAGAAGAACCTGAAGGCCAAGGCACTCGACTTGGCCCTGGTGCTATTGGGTATGATTTTCCTGTATATCGGCAGCCATTGACGAGAAACCAGTGCTGCGTATGACTGTAGACGATAATGACAAAAATTCGACCATAGCTTTTGCGCATACGCGCACGGTTGTTTGGGTATACGCGTACGGTTGTTTGGGTATACGCGCACGGTTGTTTGGGCCAACGCAAACGACAAAAATAAAGGCTTCTAATCCCTGTATAATAGGCTATTTGCCCCGCTATGGAGCTTTCTTCTCCCTTTAATCAAGGCTACTAAAGAAGAACGACGACGAGTCTGAGGGGAGTGGTGGGGACACAAAGACAAGAAAATCGGCTAAATTCTTGGCTATTAGGGAAAATATCGCTACCTTTGCACAGCGAAAGGAGAAAAGGCTATGAACAGACAGATGACGAAGAACAGCAAATATATCCGTTTTGACTGGGCCATCAAGCGCATCCTCCGTGACCAAACGAACAAGAAGGTGCTTGAGGGTCTTATCTCGGTGCTTGTGGGGAAGTCCGTGACGATAATCGAGATCATTGAGAGCGGGAGCAACAAGATACGCAAGGAGGACAAGAGCAACTGCGTGGACGTGAAGGCCAAGATGGAGGATGGCGAGATCGTCATCGTCGAGGTACAGCTCAGCCGCGAGGCCGATTTCTTCCAGCGCATCCTCTTCGGTACGGCCACGGCCATCAACGACCAGATAGACATGGGGCAGGACTATCAGGTAATCAAGAAGATATATTCCATCAACATTCTCTATTTCGACTTCGGCGAGGGTGACGACTATGCCTACCATGGCTATATGGATTTTCATGGCATGACCAAGACCGGCTCAATACTGAAGTTCAACAACGGCAACGAGCAGAAATACATCCGTGAGAACGCTAAGCGCCTCACCCCGCCGGAAGAGGTGTTCCCCGAGATATTCCTGCTGATTGTGAACAAGTTCAACGAGGTGGCCAAGACTCCCATTGAGGAGTGGATGGCCTACCTGAAGGACGGTATCATCAACGATGATACCACAGACCCCGGCCTGCAGGAAGCCCGTCGCAAGCTGGACTTCATGAAGATGACTCGAGAGGAGCAAAGGGCCTACAGGGACTTCATGGTCAGCGTCTATTCCACTCAGGATGCCTTCGAGACCGCCAAATCCGACGGATATGCAGAAGGCTGGGAAGAAGGCATGGAGAAAGGCCGGGAAGAAGGCAGCAAGAACAAAGCCAAGGAAATTGCCAGAAAGATGAAAGCCAAGAACATGCCAATAGATGACATTATCGACATGACAGGCCTCACGGTCGACGAGATAGCACGGCTATAGAGTATGACAGAAACAGCGAAACGCGCTTTCCTGCGATGAAGGGGAGTGCGTTTCGTTTACTCCGTGAAGAATCCTGAGAGTCCGTAGATGACGATTGCCGCTAAGATGGCAATTTCTCACAAGCTGTGCCACGAAATGAGACAACAGATGTTTATTTTTGCCAACGAATTCTAAAAACTATAAGCAGTGAAAATATTACATACAAGTGACTGGCATCTTGGTCATACGCTTTACAACTATGACAGGACGGAGGAACAGATGGTGATGTTGCTCCAGATGGTTC
>CAJONO010000013.1 GCA_905235905.1 uncultured Prevotella sp. | reverse complement strand
CCCATATCCCTGTACCCAGGGCGTTGCCCTGGGCTATGAGGTATTGGCCTTTCAGGCCATTGGTGGTACGATTGCGGATAATCATAACAGATTATGAATATATATTCACTTTGATAATTACGTTAACTTATTGGTTTTCAGTGTGTTGCAATTCGGCTTGAATTATGTTCCAATTCATGCTGAATTACAACACAATTTGAATTGAATTGCACTGGAATGCAGCATGAATTTCAGACCTGTTCGTGTAAAGCTACAAAATGAATGATTATGCAAGCAAAAAGGGATGGGAAACTTCAGCTACCAAATCTTCACGCGGTCCTCGGGCTTGAGGTAGAGCTTGTCCGTGGGCTGGACGTCGTAGAGGCGGTACCAGTCATCGAAGAGGCGTACAATACCATTTACACGATTGTGTCCGGCCGAGTGTGGGTCGATGAAGAGAAGCTGTTTCAGTCTTTCCAAATTGCGTTCATCCTCTGACACTGCAACAGGCATTCCGTATGCGAGCCAGAACTTCTTCAACTGCTCATCGTATTGCTCTCCGGTAAAGCCCTGCTGACGCAGGCGACGGCTGTAGGCCTCAATGGCCAGCGTAGCCCCTCCATAGTCGGCCATATTTTCTCTGAGCGTTTTCACACCATCTGCAGGCTGTCCGGGATACTGCTCCAGTTGGTTCCAGAGGTCTATGAGCTTCTGCTGCTTTGCCTGGAAGGCGGCCTTGTCTTCTGCTTTCCACCAGTCACGCAAGGTTCCCACTTCGTCATACTGCGAACCGCCGGCATCGAATCCGTGGCACATCTCATGGCCAAAGATGCTGGCAGTGCCGTAGAGTGTAGCCTCGCTTTGAGCAACGTCGAAAACGGGTGCTATGAGGAATGCGGGTGGTATAAGAAGTTGGTTGTTCATTTTATTGTAGGAGGCGTTGACCGTCGTAAAGGACATGAAGGAATAGCAGAAGTCCCAGCCATGGGTGTCGAAGCTCTTGCCAATCATATTGCGGAAAGTGGCTGCCTGTTGCTTGCGCAGGTTGCATACGGCATTGAGCAGCGTAGTACCCTCGATGACGGGAGTCATCTCTTTGTGCCACTTGTCGGGATAGCCGATGAAGAAACTCATATTGTCCAACTTCTTCTGGGCGGCCTGTTTCGTGGCGTCGCTCATCCAGTCGAGATTACCGATGCGCTCGCGGAGGATACTGCGGAACTCTTCCATGATTTCAACACACCGGTCCTTATTGATGTTCTGCCTGCCAATGGCATCAACCAGCAGATGGAACATGTAATATTTGGCGTATGCCATGGCGAACTTCACCCTATTCGTAGTGGCCAGGCCGGGCAGCAAGGTGGGAACATAGAACAGGTCTGATCCGATGACGTATTCTATCATGTAGTCGCGCATCATTGCCACGCTCTTCTCACTGCCCTCCAGCAGCAGGTCCATGAGTTGCTCTATAGCCTCACCCTTTTCCTCTTCATAGCTTTCCGATATCCTGTCGGCCATGTCGCTGATGCCCATCAACTGGCATACCTGAATATAGGCAGCTGAAGCACTGCGAGTCATCGTCCGGGTTGTCGCAGCCTGGGGGTGCATAATCCTGTTGAAACCACTGTCGTATGCCTTCATCTCCATCTTTTCCACAACCAGCGCATTCTCTGCAATTTCCGCTATGCGCTCGTCGCTGATGCCAAAGTTGCTGAGTCGTTCACATATTTTCTTAATGTAAACGTCCAGCGTTTCCTCGTCTTCCGCATTGAAGACATCGGTAAGAATCGTCGGTGGCATTTCAGACGTAAACTGCGGAACTATCATCCGTTCACTGCCAAGGGGCACCAGCCGTACTACCGGAGTGTATCCCCACTCTTGTAATTGTTGGAAAGCTGCCAGCAGTTCTTCCTGCGTCGTGATGGATGTGAGGTAGTCTATGCGCTCTTTCAGCAGTGCCATGTCGGCAGAGTCGTCAGCATCGCTGGCCTCTGCCAACTGCCTTATACCCGCAATTGCAGGGTCGTTGGAGCTGGTCAGCACTTCTGTTTCTATATTTAACAACTTTGTAGAGAGTAAAGTAGTCATTGACTGCAGCTGGCTGTCGTCGAGCCATTTGCCATACTGGTAGCGGAAGAAATCATCACCCGGTCGTACTGAGGTATCAATATACTGCTCGTAGCCAAACGGCTTGTCGTCGGTCACTACCACGGGGTTGTCCTCGTTGTCGTCGGTACACGAAGTCAGCACCGTCATTGTCATCATCAGCGTTATGGCCGCTGCCGCCATTATAATCTTTTTCATATTTTTTTTAATGAATAAAGTCCTTAAAGTAGCAATATTTATTCCTCTACGATGTTTTTGAATTCCTTCCATCCCTTGGCGCTGGCGTAGGCATCCTTGCAGCCCTTGGGGACATAGAGCGTCTTTATTTCTCGGCACCTAAAGAACACGTCCTTCCCCATTGTTGGCGGAGTGGAGGCCTTGATGTGTATGTTCTGCAGGTGATAATTGCTCGTAAGGGCATAATCGCCACATGTATCCAATGTGCTTGGCAGGTATAGGTCTGTGCAACCATGGCAAAGTCTAATGCCAAAGGCTTCTATTGAGGTGACCCCCTCTGGAATGATTATGCTGTTGCTTTTGTTACAACCGAGAATGGCGCTTGCTCCGATGAAGGTCACCTTGAAAAAACCTTCGTTGACCGTTGCTGGAATATTCAGTTCTCCGCTGAAGTTGTCTGGCACTTTGTAGAGCATCACTTCTTCGCCCTTCTTCGTTACTTTGTAGGTGAGGTCAAAGCCGTTGAGTTTCTCTGTGAACATATCACCTTCATTGTACCCAGTACCGTCGAGAGCGAGGATGATCTGGTCCACCAGTTTCTCATCCTCCACGCCGTCGTGCTTCAGACCGAACACAATCCTGCCTTTGACACCTTTGGCACGCAATTGCTGCTTCATGCCGCGAATGCTGTTCTTGAAGGTCTGGAACACGGCACAGGCATTCTCAGAGCCGTCGGCAGTGGCTTCGGTCGAGGTAAACAGGCCTGCCCAGCAGAAGTTGGCGCTTCCGCAGCCGTAGGTCTTCTCAATAAAACGGTCGATATATTCGCTGTATTCAATCATTGACATATCGTCCGGCTTCGTACCGTAGTCGTAGATGACGTTGTTCCACTTGACTTTATAACGGTTGGGAGCGTTCAGTTCGAAGCTGATGTCGTGCGGGTTGTCCTGAGTGGGGCGATTGCCGTCATAGCTCGAACCGGTCCAGGCGATTTTATAAATCTCTGCCACCACGTTGAGGTTTGCCCGCAGCGTGTAGCTGCCCGACGGGTCCTGCACCTTCCAGAGTGTCTGCTCGTCGGTAACGCAGGTGCTTCTAAGCAGCGGTTTGAGCTTGCTCACATGGGCATCGTCTCCTGTCTTTGGCGTATAGCCTGTGTGCTTCCACGTCACGGTGGCGTTGGCGTCGTTTCCCTGTGTGAAGACAGTGGTCAGGTCCTTGGTGCTCCAGTTGGTTGTGGTGTTCCATGTGGTGCTCGTGGCATCAGAGTATGTTTTCGTGTGCGAATAGCTTCCGCTTATCGAGAATGTAGGATTAAGGCCCGACATTCCGGCAGACCCTCCGATGGAGTAGCCATCGCTTCCCCCCTCTGTGTGAGTCGTTCCGCCTCCGCTCGACGAACTGCCGCTGCTGCTGCCGTTCTCGTTGAGGGGAGCCGCAGAGACGACGGACTTCGTGCCGCTGCCTTCGAGCCACAACTTCGTGTCAATGCGTTTCATATAGGCACCACGGGCAAGGGTCCATCTGCCATCGTTGCTTCTGCCCCACCAACGATCACCAGGGTCGATAAATAACTTGTCGTTCATCACCGTAATGTTCTGGCGTACCTGATAGTACTCCACGTTGCCGCTGAAGTCGTAGGCTCCATAGACAGAATATTGCACTTTGATGGCAGAATAGGCGGACGCAACCGAAGTGTCAAACAAGGAAGGATATTTATAGTCGAACACAAATTCCTTGGTCTGTGCATTCATCAGGTCGCTGATGGCAGTGCTGCCTCCAGCGCGGGTCACGGCACGGCTGAAGTCGGCCATTCCAGCGCGGGTCTCGGCATCGTCCTTGCCCTGACGGTTCAGCCAGTCGGCCATGGCATCGGCTTTCTGGCCCCACTCGTAGTCGTTGTTGGGCTGTTCGGGCACTTCCTCGTTCAGGTATTTGCTGGCCTCAGCGTTGAGCACATAGATTTCGTTGCCCCCGCTGAAGGCGTATGCATCGAACATCGTGGCCATCTGCTTCTCCTTGGGCCACTGGTCGATGTGCGCCCAGTCCAGTTCCTGCCCGTTCACCTCCGTGCCGCGAGTCACGGCACCGTCGGCCTGCCCGCCCGCCATGTAGGCGTTGCGGACGATGTTGGCCATACGCCGACTGGCCTGCGCCCGTGCCTGAGCTTCTGCGTCGGGGTCGCCCTGATAGTTCTCCTGCTCCATGTACAACAAGGTGGAGAAGTAGGCGGTGAAGAAATTATAGAAGTTGATGAACGAGCACTGCGTCAGCACGACGGAGGCTTCACCGGTGCCAATCCTGCGCACCAGGCTCTTCCACTCCTCCATGCTCATGTCCAATTGCCCCAGCCCAGTGGGATTAATCACGAAGCAGTCGGCATCCATGGGCGACGTCATGCTGCCCTGCAAGCGGCGTTGCAGTGCGGCGGCAATGCCGTCGTTCAGTTCGCCATACACCACGTAGTTTCCGTCATACTTCACCGCGAGGGCATCCTCGGTCTGTTCCGTCGGCTGCTCTGTCGTCCCTGAAGGCTGTGGTGTCGCATTGTCGTCGTTGTCAGTACACGATGTTGTCATCATCAGCGTTATGGCCGCTGCCGCCAATAGAATATTCTTCATATTTGTATCGCTTATGGTTAATTATTTGTCGATGGAGATTACTAACAACTTTTCGCCCCCGTCAATGGCTGCCTTGATGTCCTTACCGCCGCTCTGTACCTTGCAACGGCTGATGTCGTCGCCCTCGACAGCCTCTATTTTCAGTTTGCCTATCTGCGATTTTGCCTCACGCCCAGCAACGGTCTTGACGATATAGACACCCATGTGCAGTCCCCCGAAGGCTCCTTCACTGCTGCCCAAATCGATATAGACTTCTTTCTGCTTGTCTTTTTTGGCAGCAGCACCCTCGATGATGCTGGCCTGAAGCGGACGGTAGTTGTTCAGCCAGGTGGTGATACGGCTGGACAGTTTTCCGATGGCATCGCGGACAGCCTGATCGGAAGTAGAGAAACTGGAAGTGGTATAACCCTGCCCCTTCATTGTGGGGTTGGCCATTACTTCACCCGTCTTTGCATCTTTCAGCGTGAGCACAACCTCGGTCACGCCTGTATAATAGGTGTTAACTTGTGTCTTACCGTTTTTGTCTTTCCATGAGTGGCTGCTCGATTTCGCCTGGATGTTGGTGATAAGGGCATCGACCACGAGGTTTCCTTCCTCTGCGACATCGTCTATCTGAAGAAGTCCGTCATTGTAACGAAAGCGATAGGCACCAGACAATCCTTTAATGATGGCAGCCTTTACATCCTCCTCATATTTCGTGGCTTGCACCGAAGTCTGGCCAGTCAGTACACCTGTTAGAATCTTACCCACGGCATCGCCTGCCGACAGTTTCTCGTCGTGGTGAGCATACTGCACATTGCCCAGCGTAATTCTGTACGTCCGGTTCCTGTCCGTCTGGGCAGAAACTGTCATTGCGCAGCAAAGGACGGCTGCGAGCGTCAATAAATACTTTCTCATTTACTTTTTTGGATTTAATGTATCTTTCCTTATTTCTAAGTCGCTTAATCCTTAGGCCTCGTCAGGTAATAGGCCTGCTTGATTTCGTCGCCATCGGCATCGGGTTCCGTCCACATCAACTCCATCTTGTTGCCGGTGCGGTCGATGGAGGCCGCGTAACTACGGGGACGCTCTTTCTGCTGGTCATTCTCCTTCCTTATAGCTTTGCCGTAAGTCTCGAGGTAGGCGATGAAGTCCTTGACCTCTTGCTCCTTGCCAGGTTTCGGGGTGATGCGGCTGTCGTCAATTTCGAGCTTCATCCCAGGTTGGAGGACCATCAGAAGGGAGTCGTCGCGCAGCTCCCATGTGCCGACAGAGATGAACTTCATGTCGATGTTGCCATTGAAGGACGATTCATGCTGGTGCGTGATGCTGGTCTGCGTGTAGCTGTGGTCGGCGGCAAATTCAATGACGTAGTCGTACTCGGCGTTTTGCATCAAAATCCACGACCCGATGAGTTCGTACACTTTGACATTTCTGCCGGTGCGCTCGCGGGACTCGATGTAGGCCGTCAGCTCCTCGTCGGTAATGCCCATGGTGAATTTGCATCTGTCGCTGATCTGCTTGAAGCGTAAGGCGGCGAGGTTCAGCTCCCGCTGACGCTGGTCGGCCAAAGACAGGTAGGAGTTGACGCTGGGCATACTAAGGAATTTCCGCAAAAGCGAAGATGCCTCAAATATCTGGTCGGAAAGCAAACACGCATTGTATTCGTCCTCGCTGACTGGTTTGCGCCAGCGAGACGAACTATTGATGTGGTCGTACAGCTCGTGGCGGTTGACGTAGAAGCGCTGCACCTCGTCGATAAACGTGGCGTTGTCGATGTTCTTCCATGAGTCCTGGCTGCTGAGGAACACCTTCTCGGTCGATTCGTCGAGACGGTACGTCAGCAGCGAGTTGTCGGCGGCAACGATATGGTTCAACACATTCTCCAACGAGTCTTTATAGACGGAATCGAGCCTGTCTTGATTGTCCTTCATATACTGGGCCATGACGGTCATGGCGGCTTGCTCGCCTGCGAGCTTCGTCAGCGTCTCGATGGTATTGTCCATGTCGTGGATAACCATCATGGCCATCAGTCGGCCATTGGCCACCTTCTGCCTCCACTCCAAGTAGTGCGCCGTGCCGAAAGTAAGCACGATGGAGATGGTCGTTGCGATGAAGGTCAGCCCCAACTCCTTGAGCCAGCCTCTACCAGTCAGGTGCCTGCCGAACTTCGGCATTTTGAATTTCACGTTCATTTCTTCTTAGGGATGACTGAATGTGTTCTGTACTCACTTATTCGCAGCCTTGTACTCGCGGTACTTGGCAAGGATGTTATTGTAGGCAGCGGGGGTGAGGAACCAGATGCGGGCATCGCCTTCATCGCTATCCAAATGGCGCGGGTTCAATAACTTTTGCCTGAAATTGAACGTCATCTGCCGCTTTTCCTTATCCTCGTCGGGCAAGACCGTGAACTGGATGTTGTCATCGCAGATGATGATGTCGTCGCCCTTGAAAGCTTCACGCTCCTCATCGGTGCGCAGCAGGCTCTGCAACTTCCATCCCACGAGCGGGCGTTCCATGTTCCAGTCGGGCGTCTGTACAACGACGTACTTCTTACCGTCGATGGTAATCATTGGCAGGGCATAGCGATAGCGCCGGGTCTGGTCGGCAAGAAGCATCTCCAAGGCCATTTCCTGTAAAACATTGGCTTCTTCCATGTTCTCGATGCGCTTGTCTTTCGGGGCGAGGCTGTTGTCAAACATGGCCTCCTGAATCTTGGTGAAGGCGCGAACAGGTTGCCCCAGCATCATGCCGCCATAGACAAGTTTGGTGCCGTTGGTCACGGGATTGTCACGACCCAGTTCCACCTCCAGGGCATCCATCGACATCTCAAAGAAGTCTAAGGCTGTTTCATAGCTCCCTTTTCCATAATAAATCATTCCGAGTCCCATGCAGGTTAGTCCCTGCAGCGTATCCTGGGGCGCGGGATGCTCGCGGGCAATCTTCAGGGCGCGGTTGGCGTAGGTCAGGGCGCGGTCGAAATCCTTCTTCTCGCCCAGTTCATCGTTGATAAAACCCATAGCAGCCTGATACTGTATCTTGCCGTTCTGAGGATTCTTGTCGGCCTGTTTCGCTTTCTGCTCTGCTTGCTTCAAAGCTTGTTCAACACTGTTCTGAGCCCACACCGTGGCGGAGGCCACGAGTAGGAGCAGTAGCGTCATGGCCACCCTTGCTCCTGCGGCGCGGGTCAGCCGTCGGGTCGCCTGCGCCAGTCTTTGCATGTAATGTTTCTTGTTCACGTTTTTATTTGAGTTTTAAATTTGTATCATTTGTTTCTTTTCATGTTTCATTCTACAGCATTCCTGCGCGACGCAGTTTGTCGCGCAGTTCCATGTTCTCGGTGATGAACTTCTCCAAGTGGACGTTGTTGTCGCTGATGCGCCACCTATAGTATAATAATGTGGCCACGAGACCGAGGAGCACCACGACGATGGCGACTCCCAGTGCTACTGCTATGACGAATGCTGCTTCCATTGCTGTTGGTTTTGGATCAGGGAGCGCGGGTGACCCCGCCCGCCAAAGATGCGGGCGAGGATGCCCGCGTTCCCTGATTGGACGCTGCAAAGGTACTGCAAGCCAGCAAAACGGATGTTTCACTGTAGGAAAAATATGTTTCATTTTAGGAATTTCTGCAGCAAAGGGGCAAAAAGAGTGCCGCCGAGGCTCCTTTCGGGGTCTCGGCGGCGGTCGCTTCACGTTAATGTGTGGAATTAGTCTTGTGATTCCCGCACAATCCAGTTCTCAACCTCTACGCCAGGCATTGGGTTGAAATGCTTCAAATTATCCGTCACTGCAATGAGGCCATAGTGCCTGGCCGTGGCACCGATAAGGATGTCGAAGTCCTCCACGGTTATGCCCTGCGAGGTCAATGTATGGCGGATGTCTGCGTAGTCGTCAATAACATCGCTGATGGGAAGTACAGAAATGTCGCTTTGCAGTTCGCGCACTTCTCTGAGATGACGTTCCACACTCTTGCTGTGTACGGCTCCATAGACCAACTCAGCTATGGTTACCTCACTGACACATAGGTCATCACGGCTGATGCTGTCCATTCTCTCGGGTACTCCGTTGCGGTGCTTGAAATACTCGATGCAGGTGTTGGTGTCTAAGATGTACTTTGCCATGACTATTCATCAAAAGACGGAACAATGCGATTGCCACGGCGACTCTCACGCCCCTGACGGATAATGGCTTCCATGTCATCGTCGCCATGATCGTTGGCCCAACAGCCAGCAAGGCTGCGGAATCCACGTTCACGTTCCTCCTCGTCGTTGATTCCGGCGGGGTGCATACGGACATAGTTTACGAGCAAAGAGGCAAGCTCCAGCATCTGATTGTCTTCCATATCCTTCACCAACCCCCAGTAGTGGCTGATGGGGCGGGTGGTACGTCTTTTTCTAACCGTTGCTTCCATATCTGTCTTGTATTTATTGTTTTCGACAGTGCAAAGTTACACAATTTATTTGAATTGAATCACGAATTAGTGAATAATTTGGTTATTCCCCAGAATTCTTTTCTGCCCGCGCTGCTTGCCGGTACTCAGAGCAGGTCATGCCGTAGGCGTTGCGGAAAAGGCGGGAAAGGGTGACGCGGCTGGGAATGCCCGTCTGTTCGCCGATGAGGCTGATGGGGTCGTCGGTGGTCTTCAGCAGACGGGCGACGTGCTCTAAGCGGTGACGGGTGATGAAGTCGCTGACAGTCTCGCCATGCGAGCACTCACGGATGGCTTGCTCCACATATTTGGCGTTGGTGCCGAGGAGGGCGGCCAGCGCGTCGCGGTTCAGCGTCTCATCGGTGTAGGGCTGCTGGTCGGTCATGAGCGTACAGAGGCGGCGGAAGAGTTGTTGCTCGGCGTTGAGATCGTCGCGGGCAAACCACGACGCACGCTCCTGCTGTTCTTCCCGTTCACGTTGCTCAATCTCAGCCACCAGGCGGCGGTTCTTCTCAAGCAGCACCTTATTGTATTTATAAGAGCGCCACAGGAAATAGGCAATGAGCAGGATGATAAGGACGGAGGCCACAAGGATGATGCGGTGTATGACGAGCGACTGGCGACGGGTAGCAATTTCTGCCTCCTTCTGACGGATTTCCTGTTGTTGCTCCACGTCAATCTTCCGTTCCTGCAAGTGGATGGAGTCAGTCAGTTGGCGCATGCGGTCGGCCAGAGCCAGTACCTCATCCTTACGCCCAGCCTTTTGCAGCGCCCTGTACTGACTCATCAAGTAGTTTTGGATATACACGATGTTGATGGCTCTACCCTGTGCAAAATATAGGGAGTCGGCCTGATGGAACATGCGGATGGACTCGTCGTAACGGTCGGTCATTGCCAGATAACGGGCTTCGGCAACAAGGTCATAAACTGCCAGGTTTTCAGCCTGCCGGTGCTTCTGGTAGAGGGTCTCTGCCTTGTCGCGCTGATCATTTGCGGCATAGGCCAAGGCCTGGTTGATGGTGATGTTGTTGTGGCGTAAGTGATAAACTCGGTCAGGCACATTGGAGCAGCGGTCTAAACGTGCCAGGGCCGTGTCGCCTTTCGCCACCAAAGGCAGTGCCTTTTCCGGTCTGTCCACCTCCAAATAGAACTCCGTTGTCTCTAAAACGGCCATGACCAGGGCATCTATCACCCAGTAATCGTCGGACTGCGTCACGCCGTCCATCATCAGGTCGATGCCCTCCAAATAAAAGCGCTCGGCCTCGTTGGGGTGTCCCAAATCCTTCTCGCAATCGCCCTTAGAGGTCAGCGCACGGCTCTTCACCCGCAAGGCCACCTCCTCGCTGATGCCAGACATTCCGCCACCTTGCTTCCTCTCATTCTCCACGTCGGCAATAATCTCATCAGATAGTCGGAGAGCCTTTCCCCATTCGCCATTCCTCTCTAATAATCCGTTCACCATGAGAAGGGCCGAATAATAGATATCGCCCTCGCGCTTCAGTTCGGGAACGTTCAATATCTGCTCGCCGTAGAATAGAGCCAACCGCATCTGTCCCATGCTTCCGTACAGATTGGTTCTGATGAGGTTGGCCGTAGCCTCTGAGAACACGCCCGCCTGCTCGGCACTGTCCACCCGCGCCAATGCCTGTTCGGGGTTCTTATACAGCATTCCCTGCAATTCGTTTTTCAGCTGTTTCGCCTCTTCGCTGCGGTCTGGCTTCGTGCAACCTGCGATAGCCATCACGCCTAATAGTAATATGACAATAATGTTTCTTGTAGGCATAGTAATTACTTATTCCGCGTTAAATAATCCTATCGTCTCACACACTTTCCGCATCGCGTCCGCCGCCAGCACAGCTCGTAGTGGGTCACGCTTCCGAGCGTGACAGTCCCAGCATTGCAACGCTTGGAGGCATTGCCTACTATCCCGCCGCCGTAAGTCCGGCAGCGCGTCGCATCAGGGCGATATGTCAGGGGGAGGGAGAGCATAAGCATGATGGGTGGATTTGTTTTCGTTTGGTAATAGACTTTCGCTTCTCCTATCAAGTCGCCATTCGACAAACCCACGTACACCATATAGGTATCTGATACTTGAATGGCTTCGGCCCTGCGGTCATACTTTTTTACGAAAGCATTCATCGAGAATCTCCTTTGGAATGTGGGAGTGACGGTAATTGTGCTGTTTCGGCGTATCGGTGCCAGGCTTCAGACGATAGAACGTGCAGCGCACTTTCTCGTCTGGATTCAGTTCCCGCTGATACACTCTGACAATACGGAAATCCTCCATCTTTGCATTCTTCAAGTCTACCATAATTATGATGTTTGAAACGTTTCGGCTGCAAAATTACATCTTTTTTCTGAATGCCGCGCACTCGCCACCAATTATTTATCTTTTTTTATAATCCCTGCATTATAGCCGAGGGTGTGTCAAAATAGGCACATCCTCTTTTCGTGGCTGTTCCGTGCATTCCCTACATGGTTGGCGGCGGGGGCTGCGGCTGACGCAAGAAATAACAAACAAGTTTTATAATTCACTCTAAGTTTAACTCCTAAAACAACCGTTTGAAGCATGAAACAGACACTTCTCGCCGTAAGGCCACGCAAGAAACAATTCTCCCCCCCACCGCGTGGACGAAGAAAAAAGAGTTCTTTGAGCTTCGCTCGAAGATCATCCTCGCCTCAGCAATTGGAGCAAGCTCCATTGCATTCGGCTCGTCGATCTTTGACATACT
>CAJONO010000012.1 GCA_905235905.1 uncultured Prevotella sp. | reverse complement strand
GTAGTCCCTAGGAGAGTCGAACTCCTCTTTAGAGAATGAAAATCTCTCGTCCTAACCGATAGACGAAGGGACCCCTTGCGCTTCGCTAAATATTAAATAACATATAAAATATTTTAAAGCGGGTGCAAAGGTACGTTATTTTTTCCGTTTGGCCAAACTTTTCCTGAAAAAAATGCGTTAAGTCGCTGAATTTTATGTATTTTTGCACCCATGTTAGAGAAAACGGAGGCAATAGTGCTTCATTCTTTCAAATATAGCGAGTCGAAGATGATTGTCGACATGTTCACTCGTCAGCATGGTCGGGTGGCCTTTCTGGTTACCCTGCCCAAGACCTTGAAAGGCAAGCTGAAGAAGCAGTATTTCCAACCATTCACCCTCCTGCGCTTAGAGTGCGACATACGGCCACAGGCACAGCTACAGAAGCTACGTGACGTTTCGGTTCTTACGCCTCTGCCCTCCCTGCTCTGCGACCCTTCCAAGCTGTCCATCTGTCTTTTCCTGGCCGAGTTCCTTTACCATGCCCTGAAGAGTGAGCAGCAGAACGAGCCGCTCTTCGACTATCTGCGCTCGGCGGTAGAGTGGCTCGACGGCCGCCAGCAGGAGTATGCCAACTTCCACTTGGTGTTTCTTATGCATCTGACGCGATTTCTCGGCTTCTACCCGAACCTGGCTGGGCCTGAGCATCCATACTTCGACCTGCGGGCAGCATCGTTCTGCAATACGCCGCCCCCTCATCGTGACTTTCTCATGCCGCAAGAAGCCGGAATGGTGCAGCTGCTGATGCGCATGGACCTGCCCACCATGCACCTTTTCCGCCTCAACCATGCACAGCGCAACCGCTGTCTCGAAGTGGCCCTGCAGTTCTATCGGCTCCACCTGCCCGCCTTTCCCGAGTTGCGCTCGCTGCAAGTGCTTCAGGAACTTTGGAAGTGACGATAGAGTGCCGTCTGCAAAATGCCCCTCGTCAACAGATAGAGCACGAGTGCCAGCCACAACGCGTGGTTGCCCATAGCCCCTTCAAGCAATAGCCACACGCCAAAGAACACTACCGTTGCCACAGAGCAGGCCAGTAGCATGCCTCCCGTACGGGTGAGTCCGATGTAGATGCCGTCCCAGATGAATGCAGCCATGCTACAGATAGGGATGAGCAAAGCCCAAAGATAATAGGTGCCAACGGTCTCGATCACCGTTGCATCGTCGGTGAGCAGTCGCGGAAAGAGGTTGGCCCCCAAGGCGTAAAGGATCGTAAATAATGCGGCCATGAGCAGGCCCCAGCCGAAAAGACATCCTATCACCCCACGCAGACTTTCCTTGTCGGCAGCCCCATAGTAGCGGCCGGCAAGGGCTTCGCCGGCAAAGGCAAAGCCGTCGAGGAAATAGCTGAAGAGCAAGTAGAGCTGCATGAGCAGCGTGTTGACCGCCAGTACCACGGCCCCTTGCCGGGCACCAGCCGAAGTGAAATAGAGATTGACGGCTACCAGACACAGGGTGCGCAGGAAAATGTCACGGTTCAAGCGGAAGAAACGGGAGTAAGAGAGGTGCTTGTCGGGATAGCTCGAAGCCAATAGCGACCTCAGCGTGGTCTTTTCGCCCACGGCAGCCGTTCGACCGAGAAAGCACATGCCAGCCAGGAATCCCGCCCACTGTGCCACGACAGTGCCCAGTGCCGCCCCTTCCACCTTCATGTCGAGCAGGAAGACGAAGCAGAGCGATGCCAGAATGTTGAGCACGTTCTGGCCAATGGCAATCACCATGGGTATGCGCGTGTTCTGCATGCCTACATACCAGCCCGTCAGGGCATAAAGGCCAAGCACGGCGGGTGCGCCCCATATACATATATTATAATAAGGTAGGGCCAGCAACTCCACGTCGGGGGTGGCACCCATCAGCCAGAAAGCCACGAGGCGCAGCGGCCATTGCAGCAGGAGCAGCGCCACGCCCGCCCACAGCGCTACCGTCAGACTTTGTCGTAAGACGTCGGCAGGCAGCACAGCCATCGCATCGCCTTTCTGCCCGACGGTCTGTGCGCCATAGGCCTGTGCCGTCAGTCCGCTGGTGCCCATGCGCAAAAAGCCGAAGAGCCAATAGGTAACATTGAAAATCATCGACCCCACGGCAATCGCCCCTATATACCGGGCATCGCCTATATGGCCCATCATCGTTACGTCGACAAGGCCCAAAAGCGGCACGGTTATGTTTGAGACGATACTGGGTACCGCCAACCTAACGATGTCTGCATGATGTCCTCGTAACTTCATTTGTAGGGTGCAAACTTACACAGAATATGTGAGACGACAAAACTTTTGAGGGGTTTTTCACACATCCTTCTTTTGTTTTTTTATCTTCACCAGAACACAACACTGGACATTTGTTCCCATTCCTCGTTAGTCATGTCTGGGAATTTGGCCAGCAGTGTTTCCTTTACCTCATCCTTCCATCTTGAATCAATAAGTTCTGACCACCCATCTTCATCAAGGCATGCTAGATACTTTCTTATGTCTGATCTCTTATTCTTGTATATAGACAACATCTTCTCGATGCTTTCTTTCATCGTCTTTCTAAGTATAGCGGGTTCCAACACCTCTATATCTTCACGATGGGAGAATAGTTCCTGCTCAAAGTCGTAGGTGGGCTTCAACCAATATTCAAAGATTGAATAATCTGGACAGGTTTCTACTTCTTTCTGGGAATGATGTAGGGGTAGTGAGCGGAAATACTTTGCCTGACCATTCATCACCTTTATACGGACACGTTGGCGATCGACACCTTTTTCTATAACGATGCCAAACGAATCGTGATAGTAATCGTGAACGTTGAACTGCTTGGGATAGTTGAATTTCAGGTTGGTCTTAGTAAGGTGCAAGATGCGGTCCAGCGCGAAAATCAGCACTCCTTCCTTGTTCCTTATTTTGCCAACAACATACCACCGCTGCCGGAACAGTTTCACAGCGTATGGCTCTAACTCGTAAGCTTTCGAACTCTCACGTTCAAAACTCTGGTATTCCATATTGAGCGTTTCCCTTTCACGAATGGCAAGTATCACCGTTGAAAGGTGTGGTTCGGCTGAAGGGACGCTCTCTAACGAGATACATTCTTCCATGTCTCTTGCCTCGCGAATGGCGTTGGTCGTTGAAAAGGTATTGATGAGCCATTGCCGTAGGTCATCATTCCTAAAAAGGGAATCGCCTTCTATGCGATAGGTGTTGTCGTGCTTGTCACATTCGATGTTGACCCCAAAGAGCATTTCTATTTCCTTGCGATGATAATCCCATGTGCGCCGTGGAATATCTTTTCCGTCATAGTAGGGCGAGTCGCGCCACCGCTCGTTTATTTCCTTCAATGTGATACGACGTGCCCGATGTATGGTACTCACCTCCCAAATGTAGCGTGCTAACAGATACTTTGACATACGGATCCTAATTATTTTGCAAAAGTAATCATTTTCTTCGAGACTGTGCAACGTTTTTGCCACTTCTTTTCGTTCCTTTGCAAAAAAACAAACAAATGACATTATGAACAAGAAAAAGACAATGAGCGGAATCAGCAAAAAAGGAAAGAGGCGTGAAAACAGAAATAATTGCGCACTTTACGCTGAACAAATTTACGAAAAACTGACTAACTACTTTTCATCAACCAAAATGGAAGTGATGTTTCTGAAGACACCCATTGAAAGGCTTTCTATTAGAGAAGATCCCAAGTGGTTGACGTTTGAAATTGATGGTGTTTTTTATGAAATCAAAATGTGCGCCTACAAAAGACATATGGAGACATTTCCTGATTATTCCTATCAAGAGTATTATGGTAATAGCATGAGATACAGATGGCATTTCTCGGTATGCTATAATCTTTCCTCTCCCCAAGACGTTCGTGAGATGGTCATATTAGCACACAATCTACGTCACAAATATTCCACAGATGAAACAATCGCAGAGATGGAAAAACTTGCTCACTTGCATAATATAACTTTGGCACGTATTAGTTTTAAAAAGGATAATTCAGATGAATTACTGAAATTGTTTGTCAACAAGCACCAAATTGAAGATGACAGGTTCGGTATAACTTATTATGTTATTCAAATACAATGCCATAAGGTACTTCGTATTATCGACAGGGAAGATAATGATGACTGGGATGAAGAAGATGATGATTAAATAATCTAAAGAAAGTGATTGGATGTAAAATAAATGTTGTAGCTTTGCATCGTTAACAATAATACCGCAAGAAAAATGGAAGATATTAAAAAACAAACTAAGGCACAATTGGGTGCCATCGGTGAAAACATGGTTGCTGTTCGTATGTTGCAGAACGGATGGGATGCTATTGCTGCAAACCAATCCATTAACAATTGTCAGTCATACGACATTATCTGCGTTGACCCATCTACTGGTAAGACAGCCCTCGTTCAAGTAAAGACAAGTGTTGGGGACAACATACCTGTTGGCATGAAGTTAAAAGATTGTACCATAGAAAAACTGGAAAAGAAAATCGTTGGCCCTTGGGTGTTTGTGCATGTCTCGGGTGAAGGAGAAAAAATGGAATTCAAATTCTATATTCTGTCTCGACAAGAAATTATAAAGCTTATCTATGAAAGTAACGATTGGTATGTAAACAAGTGGCATCGCAATGGTAGAACCACCAATCTTGAAAGTGCATGCGGAGTCAAAGTGTCATGGCTTGAAGGAAAGGGGGAAGAAGAAAATGAGAAACATGAAGCATTTGTTAATCCATTACCAAACAGCTCTATAGACAGTATAGTTACTTGGAGGAAAATAATGAAAGATTAAATATTTATTTCCAGACTGTGCAACATTTTTGCCGCGTTGCACTTTATTTTTGCATCGTAATAACCAAAAAGGAATGATTATGAAGGCAAGAGTATTAAGTTTGGAAGAGTTGAAACAGATGTGCAATGAGTTCTTGGAAGTTTGCATATCAGGAAGTGATGAAGAGATAGAGCATTTCGGTGAGGACGTAGAAGTGCGGTTCATCAATGATGACGGGTCGTTCGGTTATACCTACGTCTGTGATTTGTTCTTCTACCATGACCGCATGTTTTACTGGTCGCAGAGATGCACGACAAAAGAGCATTTGACACTTAGTGACTTTGAACTATATGGTTCTCTTGAAATCCTGAGAATCTTTGGTGATATAAAGATCTTTCCTGTAGTCTATGCTGGTACTTATACTGGCTATAAAGATGATAAGGGCAAGAAAATCTATACTGGTGATGTGGTGAAAGCAACAATGCTGACCGATGCCGATGCTCCGTCAATTGGCAGTCGTACACGAGCCACCAAGATGCATGGGAACGACAAAGGTGGATATACGGCCATTGTAGGCGTTGACAGCTACTCCCCCCGCAACGATGATTATTACTATATACTCGACAACCTCCCCATTCCCATGCGTTTCACCAAGAAGGCCATTGTCATCGGCAATGTGTTTTACGATATAGACCGCGACAACATGGTCGTCGACATCAGGGAACGCTGCTGCATGTTGGCATTCCCCTATCGGATTAATATTCGTAACCTGCATATTAAGATGGCTCATGCGCCCAACTTTAAGAGCAGGACTTGGCAAGAGAAAGCTTTACACATCCTAACGGGAGAACCCAACTATGAGAGTTTGCCTGTTTTCATCTAATGAAATTCGTTTCTTACACCTTATACCTCCCCACATTCCCTTCCTTGCGAATCTTCTGCCGATGCTCGCCGGGGGCGATGCCGAACTCGCGCTTGTAGGTCAGATAGAGATTATTGGCAGAGCCGAAACCGGCTCGCTTAGACACATCGGCCATGCCGAGGTCGGTGTTGCGTTCCACCAGCACATAGCTCACATTCCCTCGGCGTGTAGTTCCGCGGAATCCCGCTCAGCCCGTGGGGCCTCGTTCTTCGCGTCTCTCTTTCTCTAATAGGTGCTCAGACGCTATGCGGAGCCTCCCCGTTTTGCCTTTATTTTGGGCCGAATTCTTGCTCTGGCAAGCGTTTTTTAGGAAACGAGAAGTAACCATTTTAAATCGTGCCAAGTGATTGTTTTTTCATTACTAAGCGTTAATCTTCCCAAATCTGTTGCTTTTTACAAGATTTTTTCGTAAATTTGCACGGCAAACATAATTCACAATTTAAAAGCAGCATTTTTATGGAAGTAACAATCACAAACGAGAACATTGCAAGTCTGAAGAGCGGCAACCTACCGCTGGTTATTGATTTCTGGGCTACTTGGTGTGGTCCCTGCCGTATGGTGGCCCCCATCATCTCGGAACTGGCCGAGCAGTACGACGGCCGCATTGTAGTGGGTAAGTGCGACGTAGAGGAGAACGACGACCTGGCTGCAGAATATGGCATCCGCAACATTCCTACCATCTTGTTTATCAAGAACGGAGAGATTGTCGACAAACTGGTAGGTGCCATGCCGAAGGCAAAGTTTGAAGAAAAGTTCGAAGCCCTGCTATGACTCTTGACGAAGAATTCCTCATGGACGAGGAAGAGAACAAGCGCGAGATGGCGTTCATACGTGAACAGCTGCCAAGCGAGCTAAAAGAGAAATACTCCGACGATGATCTGCTGTTCATCATGGACACCATCGGGGAGTATTTCTTTTCTACCGGTATTCTGGAAACAAGCGACGACGAAGTAGACATTGACCTTGACGCCATTTCCGAATATGTGTGCAAGGAGGCCGGCAAGGCTGGTCGCAACAAGTTCGATGCCGACGAAGTGTTCTTTGTGGTTCAGGCCGACTTAGATTTCCAGGAACAATGACCCGACGGCCACCGCGCAGCCGGCACGAAGGGAGGCCGGCACATCGAGAATGCGCTGGTTGCTGGACCCCCGGAAACAGAGACTCTCGTCGCGCTTGGCCTTGACGAAGGGGCCGTCGACGAGCACGTCGATTTGTTCTAACAAGGCCCGTTGGCGGGGGTTGGTCATCAATGCCTCGATGGTAAAGCCCGTGTAGCACCAGATGTTCTTCTGTGTGCGGCTCTTGATGGCACATGCCAGTTCGGTGAAGCCTTCGGGCTGATACATCGGGTCGCCGCCGCTGAAGGTCACGTTGGCGTAAGGGTCGGCCTCGATAACACGCATAATGTCGTCGGTCGACATGGCGTGGCCACCGTCAAAATCCCACGACTGTGGGTTGTGACAGCCGGGACACTTGTGGCGGCAGCCCGCACAATAGATGGACGTACGGAAGCCCGGCCCGTCGACCATCGTGTCTTCTATGATTGATAGTACTGAGATCATTTTTTAGAACAGCTTTTGCTCCCCGTCGTCAATGTGGGTGACGCGGTCGTTCAGCTCGGCCAGCTTGCCACTGTTCCAACGGTCGGTGGTGCCTACGAGATAGCCCGTGATGCGCTGTAGCTTGTCAATGTGAGTACTGCCGCACTTCGGACAGACCTTCAAGTCGGCCGTGGCATTCTCGTAGCCGCAGTCCATGCAGCGGTTGCGGTTATGGTTCACCGAGCCGTAGCCCATGTCCAGACGGTCCATCATATCGACCACGCTCATAATGACCTGCGGATTGTGGGTGGCATCGCCGTCTATTTCGATGTAGAAGATGTGGCCACCGCCCGTCAGCTTGTGATAGGGAGCTTCTACCTCGGCCTTGTGTCGGGCTGAGCACTTGTAGTAGACGGGCACGTGGTTAGAGTTGGTGTAGTAGTCGCGGTCGGTCACGCCGGGAATCTTGCCGAAGTCCCTGCGGTCGCGCTTGGTGAAGCGGCCTGCCAGACCTTCGGCGGGCGTGGCCAGTACCGAGTAGTTATGATGATAGCGCTCGCAGAAGTCGTTGATGCGCTGGCGCATATAGCCTACAATCTTCAATCCCAGCTCCTGTGCTTCCTCGCTCTCGCCATGGTGCTTGCCAATGAGGGCCACGAGGCATTCGGCCAGTCCGATGAAGCCGATGCCGAGCGTACCCTGGTTGATGACGCTCTCGATGGTCTCGTTGGGACCCAGTTTGTCGGCACCTATCCAAAGACTCTTCATGAGCAGGGGGAACTGCTTGGCGTATGCCGTCTTCTGGAACTGGAAGCGCTCGTCGAGCTGCTTGGCCGCAATCTCGAGCATACTGTCGAGGCGGGCAAAGAACTGTGCTATGCGCTGTTCCTTATCCTCAGTCTTCATGCACTCGATGGCCAGCTTCACTATGTTGATGGTGGTAAACGAGATGTTGCCACGGCCTATTGACGTCTTGGGGCCGAAGCGGTTCTCGAAGACGCGAGTGCGGCATCCCATCGTAGCCACCTCGTGCTCATAGCGCAAGGGGTCGTCGGCGCGCCATTCGGCATCTTGGTTATACGAGGCATCGAGATTCAGGAAGTTGGGGAAGAACCGGCGGGCCGTCACCTTGCAGGCCAGCTGGTAAAGGTCGAAGTTGCGGTCCTCGGGCAGATAGTTCACGCCGCGCTTCTTCTTCCATATCTGAATGGGGAAGATGGCTGTCTCGCCATTGCCCACGCCTTCGTAGGTAGAGAGCAGTATCTCGCGCATGATGCAGCGTCCCTCGGCCGAGGTGTCGGTGCCGTAGTTGATCGAGGAGAACACCACCTGGTTGCCGCCACGCGAGTGTATGGTGTTCATGTTATGTATGAATGCCTCCATCGACTGATGTACGCGGGCCACCGTCTTGTTGATGGCATGCTGGCGCACACGGTCTACGCCCGTCAGCCCGTCGAGCGGCAGTTTCAGGTAGTCCATGAGCGGCTCTTCGTAGAGGCTGCTGTAGTCTTCGCCGTTCAGGTCTTCCAGATTCTTCAGCTCCTCTATATAGGAAAGGCGCACGAAGGGGGCCAGATAGAAGTCGAAGGCGGGAATGGCCTGACCGCCATGCATCTCGTTCTGGGCGCACTCCATCGAGATGCAGGCCAGCACGGCTGCGGTCTCAATGCGCTTGGCAGGCCGCGAAGCGCCATGGCCGGCAATGAACCCACAGTTCAGGATGTGGTCGAGGGGGTGCTGCACACAGGTGAGCGACTTGGTGGGGTAGTAGTCTTTGTCGTGTATGTGCAGGTAGTTGTGGTTGACGGCGTCGCGCACTTCGGGCGAGAGCAGATAATCGTCGACGAAGGGCTTGGTAGCCTCCGAGGCAAACTTCATCATCATGCCCGCAGGCGTGTCGGCATTCATGTTTGCGTTCTCGCGGGTGATGTCGTTGTTCTTCACGTTGACAATGTCAAGGAAGATTTCACGAGTCTTGGCCTTGCGGGCAATAGACCTCTGATGGCGGTAGGCTATGTATTTCTGGGCCACGTCCTTGCGGCTCGATTTCATCAGCTCCATCTCAACGAGGTCCTGTATGTCCTCGACGGTCATCTGCGTCTGACCGCGCTGGGCAATATGGTCGGTTATCTGACTGAGCAAGCGTTCGTCCTCGCCCTTGTCTGTAGTCATCATGGCCTTGCGGATGGCGGCCATGATTTTCTGCTCATTGAAGCCCACGATGCGACCGTCGCGCTTCACAACTGTTTGTATCATGAAAAACGATTTTTTAGGTGTTATTTAGGTGTTATCTTTCTCTTTTCGAAATCGAGTGCAAAGTTAATACAAAATTTTGTTAGTTGTATGTTTCGGATAACTTTTTTCGTGTTAATTAATGTCAAACGCCTGATTATCAAATGTTTGTAAAATTTTTTGGAAAACTTTTGTCGTTATTTGGTTTTCAAAATTGTCAATTCTGTGTTTTAACCCGTTGAGTTTCAGCCCATAAACCATTGGTAGCTCAACCATGATTGCCAACGGCGTCACTCCCGTTTGCCGTTAGGCCTCCGTGTGGCTTGCCTTCCGCCCTGTGTTTTTGCACAAAACCGTTTAATGTGTGAAATAGAGACGTGCTTATATGTGAAAAAAGAAAAAAACAAGGTGGTTTATATTATCTTTTTCAAAAAAAGTTTGTAACTTTGCAGCCCAAAAAACGAGTAAATGTGTAGTTTAGAGCAGTTTAAGATTGATTTAAAGGCACTGGCCGAGGACATCACGCCCTTGGACTATGAGCTTTCCGACCAGTTTTTCGAGGCTCTTGACGACGCAGATATCCAACGGGGCTCAGTGCATGTGTCGGGGTCTATACGCAAGGCCGTCGGTTTTTTTGAGCTCCACCTTGATATCAGCGGCACAGTTTGCGTTCCTTGCGACCGCTGTCTTGATGATATCGACCTGCCCATTGCGACAAGTCTTCACCAGACAGTGAAGTTAGGAAGCGAATACTCCGAGGACGATGACGCCATCGTCGTCGACGAGCGTGAAGCAACGCTCGACACGTCGTGGCTCATCTATGAGTCGATAGCCTTGGCGGTACCCATCCAGCACGTTCATCAACCTGGCGACTGTAACGATGCTATGATGCGGATGCTCACAGAGCATTCGGCTGCCCGAAGCAGCGATGCGGACGCCAACCAAGAGGCAGACCCACGATGGAGCAAGCTCGCAGAATTAGTGAACAAATAATTGTAAACAGTTAAATTATTAAAATCGTAAATCATTATGGCACATCCTAAAAGAAGACAATCGAAAACTCGTACCGCCAAGCGTCGTACTCATGACAAGGCCGTAGCTCCCACGCTCGCCGTATGCCCCAACTGTGGCGCTTACTATGTGTACCACACCGTATGCCCCACCTGCGGATACTATCGTGGGAAGGTGGCTGTCAAAATGGACGAAGAAGTAGCAGAATAGTCTGAAGAGAATGAGCAAGATTAACGCGATCATCACCGGCGTGGGCGGATATGTGCCCGACTACATCCTTACGAACGAGGAGCTGTCGCGCATGGTTGACACCAACGATGAGTGGATAATGACGCGTGTCGGAATCAAAGAGCGCCGAATCCTCAACGAAGAGGGTCTCGGCACTTCTTATATGGCGCGCAAGGCCGCCAAGCAACTCATCAAGAAGACGGGTGTAGACCCCGATACCATCAATGCCCTCATCGTCTCGACCTCAACAGCCGACTACAAGTATCCGTCGACGGCCAGCATCGTGCTGGGCAAACTGGGACTGAAGAACGCCATGGCGTTCGACTTCTGGGCTGCCTGCTGCGGATTCCTCTACTCGCTCGACATAGCATCGTCGATGATACAGAGCGGCCGCTACAAGAAGATTATCGTCATCGGTGCCGACAAGATGTCGTCGGTCACCGACTATAAGGACCGACAGACCTGTCCGCTCTTCGGCGACGGTGCTGCCGCCGTGCTCCTCGAAGCTACCGAGGAAGAGAACATAGGACTCATGGACTCCTATCTGCGCACCGACGGCAACGGCCTGCCTTTCCTCCACATGAAAGCCGGCGGCTCCGTATGTCCGCCAAGCCATTTCACCGTCGACCACCGACTGCACTACACCTATCAGGAAGGGCGCACCGTGTTCCGCTATGCCGTGACAAACATGAGCGACGACTGTGCACTCATTGCCGAGCGCAACGGACTGAACAAGGACAATATCGCCTTCATAGTGCCCCATCAGGCCAATATGCGCATCATAGAGGCAGTGGCCAAGCGCCTTGAGGTACCCATGGAGCGGGTCATGGTCAACATTGAGCACTACGGCAACACTTCGGCTGCCACCATACCCTTGGCACTCTGGGAGTATGAGCAGCAACTGAAGAAGGGCGACAATCTGATTCTCACTGCTTTCGGAGCTGGCTTCGTCCACGGAGCTGTCTATCTGAAGTGGGCTTACTGAGCAAACGGCTGATAATCAAACGGTTATCAGACTAAGTCAAATTACCTTGCAATTCATGCTGAATTAGCTCGCAATTCATATCGAATTAGGCGGCAATTCATGCTGAATTGCAAGGTAATTCAATATGTTCCCGTTTGGGAAACATCTGAACTGGCGTGGTTTTCATTCCTTTTTCTTCGCATCCAAATGGTAGGTGAAGCGGAGGCCGACGTAATGGTGACGGAAATCCTGCCATGAGGTAGTCTGCTGGTAGGCAGTCTGTTGGCTCCAACGGCCGTCCTCGTTGTTCAGGATGTCGTCGAACTCAAGGGCGAGGCGGCCTTTGTTCTTCAGGATTTTCCAACCGACGTAGCCATTCCAGACGAGGATATCGCGGTTCATGCTGCCGATGGTGTAGCCCCGGCTGGTGCGCTCAGTGAGGTCGGAGCCGAAGACGAAGTGGCCCACGGTGGCCTCGGTACGCAGACCAAAGCGGTTGTTCCAGTGGGTGGTGTTCTGCTCGGGCGAGGCGGAGTAGCGCAGACGGTCGGCATTGATTTCGGCGAAGACGGAGGCTTTGAGCCAGTTGTAGTCGAGCGAGAGGGTGAGATTCTCGCGTGGATTCAGGGAACCCACCTCCTGAAGACCCACCCCCTGCCCCTCCCCAGGGGAGGGGAGATTGGTTACAACTTTCGTTAGGTAGCCGTAGCGCTGGCTTGTGTTCAGTCTGAAGTCGCTTTGCAGGCGGAGATAGTCGCCGAGACCTTGGTCGAAGTTCAGGCGGAAGTTCCAAGAGCGGCTACCACGGACGTTCTCGGGGCGGCTCTGGTAGATGGCGGTCGTGGGGTCGTAGCTGAGGGTGGTCGTGGTCTCGCGGTCGCTTTGGTTGTAGCCGACGGTAGCACTGAGCGAGGTCTGGCTGCGGGCAAGTACCATGTTGTAGGTTAGTTTCACGTCGTGGGCATGGGTGTCCTTCAAATTAGGATTGCCCTCGGTGATGAAGAGCGGGTCGGTGAGATCGCGGTAGCCGATGGTCTGTAGGATTTCGGGCTGGGTGGTCGTAAAGCTGTAGTTCAGCTCGAAACCTGCCGTCTTGCTCAGTTTCCATGTCGCCTTCAATGACGGGTCGATGAAGAAGTGGCGGCGCACGGCGGCGGTGTCGAGCATTCCGCGCTGGTAGTCCTGACTCTCGCGCTGCCAGCGGACAGATATGTCAGGCATGAGCTGGAGGGGCGTGAGGTTGATGGTATGCGACATTCGCAGGCGATGCTCGTGGCGAGAATATAAGTTCTGATAGCTGTTGGCTGCATCGGCCATGCCGTCGGTCATGAAGTCTCGGTCATTGCGGTTGCGGTTGTAGGTCAGCGAGTACTGCGCCTGAATCATCCATATCTTTGTGAGCCAGCGGGCATGATGTGCCTCGGCAGTAGTAGAGAACTGACGGGTGGGCGAGACGTAGGCTTGGGAGAAAGCCTCTCCTATGGCCTCCGAGGGGGCTTCATTGGTTTTGCCTGTTGGGTCTATAGTGTCCCCCTCGGGGGACGACAGGGGGGCTTTGAGGTATTTTATTGTGCGGTCGGTCTGTCCGTCGGTACGTCCGTCTTGGTAGTTCAGTGTGATGCTGGCGCCGAGGGCACCGTCCTTGACGTAGTGCTCCCAGCTGGCGCGGGTGTTCAGCTTGGTTTGGTGGCCGTCGGTGTGGGTAGCGGTGAGCTGCGACAATAAAGGTGTGGCCCCCCCTACGGCCCCCGAGGGGGCTTCATTAGTTTTGCCGGTTGAGTCTATAGTGTCCCCCTCGGATGACGAAAGGGGGGCCATGACTTCGCTCTGCTCAGTGGTCTGTCGGCTGTGCGAACGGCTGTTGCTGTGCTCGGCGCTGACTCTCAGCGAAAAGGTGTTCAGCGTGTCGCGCACCCACCGGAGGTCGGCCACCACCCTCGGCTCCAGCTTGCGGTTGCTCTGGTAGTTCTCCGAACTGGTGCGAGTGGCAACGGTGTTAGGGAAATAGTTCTCCGTCACCTGGCTACTGTTGCGCCTGTCGTCGTCGTGGGCCACACCACCTGTGAAGCTGTAGAAGCTTTTCAGGTCGTGGGTGCCCTCCTTGCGCTGCCAGTTGTGCTGATAGCCGCCCGAAGCACCGTGCTCCTTTCCGAAGCCTCTGCCCATGTTGGCCGTACTCCCGTTCATGTTGCGTCGCCAGTGCTTGTCGACGTTGTTGGCATTGGCGAAGACCATCACGGGGTCGGTCTTCGACAATCGGTTCATCATCAGCTCGCCATCGTAATATTTCGGCGACAGGTAGCCCGCCTTCACGTCACCATACCAGCGGTCGAGGAAACCGGGCTTGATGGTCAGGTCGAGCACCATGTCCTGTGTGCCGTCATCTTTGCCCGTGCGTTCGCTCAGCTCCGACTGCTTGTTGTATGCCTTGATGTTTTCCACTGCCTCGGCAGGTAACTGCTTCACCAAGTCATCGCCTCCCATCAGGCTCTCGCCGTCCATCGTGATGCGGATGGGTTTGCCGTTCCATGACAGACTGCCATCATCGTTCACCTGTACGCCTGGCAGCTGCTTAATCAGTTCGTCGAGTCTCGCTCCTTCCTGCAAGTGGAAGGCTTCGGGGTGGAAGACAATCGTGTCGCCCTTGACGGTGAAACGACGTGCGCGGCCTGTCACCTCCACCATTTTCAGCATCTGTGGCGACATCTTCAACGCTATGTCACCCACGTCGAGCGTGTCCTTGCGGCTATCGCTGAAAGCCAGCACAGGCTTCGTCTTGTTGTAGTAGCCCAGCATGGAAACCTCAATGCTACCACGCCCAGAGGCGATGAAGGTGAACATACCCAACGAGTCTGTCTTGGTAGTCATAATAGACCAGCCGTAATCACCATGCTGCTGCGCATATCTCACCTGTACTTCGGGTAGCGGCTCCTTCGTCTCGCTATCCACCACACGCCCCTTGACAATGTCGGCGCTGGCAGTAATCCCGCGGAGGATGATGGCGAGCAGTGCGGTGATGATGGTTTGCTTATTCATTGTTTCGATTCTAATTATTTGTCCTTACTATTGTTATAACCGCCGTTCATACATAAACGTGACATCAGAGTGCATCAAACATTCAAAAATGGGAACTGGAGGGAGCATCCCTGCGGCCTCCAGTGTTAGCCCAGGGCATATTATTTACTAACTTTACTAAAAATTTGCGATAATCTGATCAAGTGTCACGGCGGGGTCGCTGACGCCGAAACCGTCCTTCTTCAGCTTCTGCTTGCGGTGCTGCACGGCCGAGACCGAGATGAGGTAGATGGCCGAGAGGGCGGTGTTCGAGAGCTTCAGCCGTGCCAGCATGCAGAGGCGGATGTCGTCCTCGCTGAACTCAGGGTGCCCGCTGCGCAGACGGCTCACGAAACTGTCGTCGGCAGTGTCGAGCGTCGCCTCAATCTCGCGCCAGTTACGGGCGTTGATGACGGTGCGCTTGCCTTCGGTAGGCTCAAGCATGTCGAGTATTTCGCTCTTGTCGAGGATGTGTCCGCGCAGCATGGCAATCATCGCGTCCTTCTGCCGCAGGCGATCGGCCAACTGCTCCGCTTCGCGTCGATGGGCAGCCTGCTCCGCGTCGTGCCGGCGAAGTACGCCGACTCGCCAGTTGCGGAAGACGAGCAGGAGGACGGCCACGGCCAGCACGAGGATGATAATGACCGTCGTCATCAGCCGCCGTTGCAACATCGCGGACTTCTTTACATAGCCTGGTGCCAGGTAGGTGTCGCGGTTGATGGAAAAATTCTTTTCTTCCTTCTTCGTCTCGCTTTCATACGATGGATGCCAATGCTTTGTGTCATCTTCGCGGTGCTCCTGTTGGGCTTCCTCATACATGCCTACAGGCACGGTGACCTCTCCGAAAGTGAACGTTGATTTAGACACACGCAAGGTACACATATAGGTAAAGTCGTCGTGTGGCAGTGCCCAAAGGGAATCCAGACACTGATAGACAGCGGCGATAACCGCTGGCGACGGAGTCGTTTCGAGATGTCGGGCCACAAGGGCGGTGATACGTTCCAAGGAGCCGAAGTGGTGCAGGTCGAAAGGAGAACGGAGGAGTACGGTGTAGCCATAGTCGTTGAGCATCGTCAGCAGCCAGCGCGGCTGGTCGGGCGACAGGCGGTAATGCTCCAAGGCACGGCGCAGGTAGAATTCGGGTTGAGCCGTGCTGTGGAAAGGCATACGATTGAAGAACTTATCGTAGGCACGGTAGGCCAAGGCGTGGTCATTGGTAGCTTCAGCGCAGTGGATAGCCAGATGGAACAACTGGTTGATCTGCATAGGCACAATACTGTCATTATGGCGACGACTGAGCACGAAGCAGATACGCCCGAAGCGCCGCAGGGCGTCCTCGTCGTCGATAGTGCCGCCGAGGCTCTCCTCTTCATAATAACGGTACACGCGCAGGAGGGCGGAGTCGTCGGGAGCGGCATGGTCGTCCGATTCTTCAATGGCCATTTCCCGATTGAACGACCACGTCCACTCGTCTGCCGAGAGGCAGGAAGCCGTGTCGGCATGACTCAGGTACCAGCGTTCCTCATAAACCAACGCCCGTGTGAGGTCGAAGAGCATGCGCGAGTCTTCCGTCAGCCGTGTCGTATCGACCTGTGCCAACAGCCGCGCCGCGCTGTCTGCATCGGTGAACACCATATCCTCTGCTGCGCGAAGCAACCGCTTCTGCGGCATGTTCCGCCAGTTCCACCCGATGCCGCCCGCCAAGGCCAGCACCAGCACTGTGACGATGATTCCAACTGTCTTTTTTTTCATCTTCTTTTTCGTTTTGTTGCTGCAAAGGTACGGCTATTTCCCGACCCCTACAAGCGAAAAGGGTGGAAATCGACTTTCTATCCCTTTCCCGCTGATTTTCAATCATTTCCCTACTCTTTTTCCACCCCTTTTCCATCTGTTTCGGTGGAAAAGTCTTGTCATGAAAAGCAGATGGAAGCAGAAAAAAATGTCTGTCATTGATAGGAAAATGCGATATTATTTGTACCTTTGTCCCCTGTTAGACAAGTCTTAGCACAAAACGCGAACATCTTTTGATATATGAATAAGGATAATGAGTTGAATAACAATGGAATAACGAAAATCCTCTTCGTCTGCCACGGGAACATCTGCCGCAGTCCGATGGCAGAGTTTGTGATGAAGCATCTGGTAAGGGAAGCCGGACAGGAGAATGACTTCTATATTGAGTCGGCTGCGACATCGACGGAGGAGATAGGCAACAGCGTCTATCCTCCTGCCCGCAGGAAGCTGGCCGAGCATGGCATCGGATGTCAGGGCAAGACGGCTCGGCAGATGACTCGCTCGGACTATGACCGTTTCGACATGCTGGTAGGCATGGACTCATGGAACATCCGCAACATGCGAAACATCTGTGGCGGCGACCCAGGGGGGAAGATTGTCATGCTGATGGGCTTCACCGACAGGCCTGGCGACGTGGCCGACCCTTGGTACACGGGAAACTTCGAGGCCACATGGAACGATGTGCTGGAAGGATGCCAGGGCATTCTTGAATCTACAAGACAACAAACGATATGGCAAAGGAACAGGCAGGACTGAGGGAGCGACAAAGGACGGGCTTGAAGGAGCCGCGACGTTACAAGGTCATCATCTACAACGACGACTTCACAACGATGGAGTTTGTGGTGATGATACTGAAACAGGTGTTTCTCAAAAGCGAGGAGGAGGCAGAGGCACTGATGCTGCAGGTACACCACTCCGACAAGGCGGTGGTGGGCATCTACAGCTATGACATTGCCGTGACAAAAGCTCGCAAGGCAACAAATATGGCTCGTGAGCAGGGCTATCCGCTGAGACTGACCGTAGAAGAGGAATAAGTATTATGGCAGAGATAAGACAGACAGAACGTGCATCAAGGATTCTGCACATTGCGATGGAATACTGTCAGAAGGACAGGCATGAGTTCGTCACGCCAGAACATCTGCTGATGGCTATGATGCGTGATGACACTTTCGTGCATGTACTGAACATCTTCTACAGACCGGACACACTGGCAGACAGGCTGTTCCGGCAAATGATGGACACGGAGACTGTTCCAGAGGGACAGGACTATGAGCCAGAGGCATCGACTCAACTCGGGCAGGTGATTGAGATTGCCTGTCAGCAGGTGGTGAACAGCAGTGCCACGGCCCTTGACATACCACATCTGGTGATGGGTATTCTACAGCTGAAAGAATCGTGGGCTTGCTATTTGTTGAAGGATGCCTTGGTGAATGAGGAGAGCAACTTTATGAGTCAGCTCATCAGTGCCTACGACTTTGAGGATCACCTGGAAGAGGACACTGGCACACAAAAACATGACGAAGCCTGGAAACAACTGGTTACCTGCATGAACGACCTCTATGGGCAACATAATCCGCTTATAGGACGTGAACAGGAACTGCGGCGCACCATCCAGGTGCTGTGCCGCCGCGACAAGAACAACCCCCTGCATGTGGGCGAGCCGGGCGTGGGAAAGACGGCACTCGTGTGGGGACTGGCACGGATGATTGAGGAAGGACAGGTGCCAGAGCGGTTGAAGGGCAGTCGTATCTATCAGCTCGACATGGGTACGCTGTTGGCCGGCACACAGTATCGCGGCGACTTCGAGAATCGCATCAAGATGATTATGGACGGTGTGCAGGCAGAGAGCGCCAATAATATCGTGTATATCGACGAGATACATACGCTAATAGGTGCCGGTGCTACCGGCGAGGGGGCGATGGATGCCTCGAACATGCTGAAGCCCTATTTAGAGTCGGGCAACATCCGCTTTATCGGCTCCACGACCTACGAGGAATATAATCGCCACTTCGCCCGTTCGAAGGGCATGATACGCCGGTTCCAACAGATAGACATCGCAGAGCCGTCCATCGACGAAGCCAAGCATATCCTGCGGCAGTTGCAGCCTCGCTATGAGGAATTCCACAAGGTGAAATATGACGACGAAGCTATCGACTTTGCCGTAGAAGCCAGTGCCAAGCATGTGAACGACCGATTCCTGCCCGACAAGGCCATCGACCTGATAGACGAAGCGGGTGCAGCAAAGGAAGTAGCCCCCCTTTCGTCCCCCGAGGGGAATACGATAGATCCCGACAAAACTATAGAAGCCCCCTCGGGGGCTGGAGGGAGGGCCATTACTAAGGCCGACATTGCCGACGTGCTGGCGAAGACCTGCAAGGTAGACGCGCTGGCTGTGGCCGAGGACTCTGACTACCAGCAGTTAGAGACCTTGGCACCAAGGATGCTCTCGCAGATCTACGGGCAGGACGAAGCCATCCGTCAGGTGGTCGAGGCCGTGCAGATGTCGCGGGCAGGACTGTTGGACGACAACAAGCCGCTGGCCTCGCTGCTATTCGTCGGGCCTACGGGTGTGGGAAAGACCGAAGTGGCCAAGGTGCTGGCCAAGGAACTGGGCATCGAACTGCTACGCTTCGACATGAGCGAATACACCGAGAAGCACACCGTTGCCAAGCTCATTGGCTCGCCTGCCGGCTATGTGGGCTATGAGGACGGCGGACTGCTGACCGATGCCATCCGCAAGACGCCCAATGCCGTACTGCTTTTGGATGAGATAGAAAAAGCCCATCAGGACATATACAACATCCTGTTGCAGGTGATGGACTACGCCCGACTGACCGACAACAAGGGGCGCAAGGCCGACTTCCGCAACGTGGTGCTCATCATGACCTCGAATGCCGGGGCGCAGTTTGCCTCGCAAAGCATCGGTTTCAACAGCAGCGTCAGTCGTGGCGAGGCGATGATGAAACAGGTGAAGAAGACCTTCAAGCCAGAGTTCCTGAACCGTCTGTCGGGTGCCGTCGTGTTCCACGATATGGACCGTGCGATGGCAACGCTCATTCTGAAGAAGAAACTACGCGAACTGGAGGCGAAGCTCGATGCCAAGCGAGTGAAGATGACGCTCACGGCAGAGGCTTTCGAGCAGCTGCTGAAGGAAGGCTTTACGCCGGAGTATGGTGCCCGCGAGATGGATCGTGTCATTGCCCATCGGTTGAAGCCGCTGCTGATGCGCGAAATTCTGTTCGGCAGCTTAAAACAAGGCGGAAGCATTGAAATTGGACTATCGGACGATTGCACTCTCAACCCTCAACCCTCAACTCCCTATGGTTTGGCAATTGGATGAAGAATTATGGTTCCCCAACCCCCGCTGGGGTGAAGAGGATGGCCTGGTAGCCATTGGTGGCGACCTGTCGCCAGAGCGTCTTGTGCTGGCCTACAGCAACGGCTTCTTCCCTTGGTATGCCTACCAGATGGAGCGCGAGCCGCACTGGTACTGTCCGCTCGACCGCTATGTCATCTTCCCTGACGAGATTCACATCAGTCACTCCATGCGTCAACTGCTGAAACAGCAAAAGTACGAAATAACCGTCAATCAAGATTTCGACGGCGTGATTCGCGGTTGCTCCGTGGCTCAGGGGCGCAACGAGGAGAATGGTGCCTGGCTTGGGCCTGACATCATCGAGGCATTCACCCGTCTGCATCGGCTTGGCTATGCCGCCAGCGTGGAGGTATGGGATGGCCAACGGCTCGTCGGTGGACTCTATGGTGTCACCCTTCGCAATGCCTTTTTCGGAGAGAGCATGTTCTCATTGGTTCCCAATGCCTCAAAGCTGGCCCTGATTCATTTGGCAAAGGCAATGGCACAGATTGGCGGGCGTTTTATCGACTGCCAGTTTGAAACCCCTCTGTTCAGGTCGATGGGAGGACGGCACATCACCTATGACGAATATATGAAGCTGATAGACTGAAGCTTCCCCACCCTTTAGTAACCGTTAAAAAATAATTTGGTATGATTAAGTTACTGACCCCACCCCTGCCCCTCCCCTACAAGGGAGGGGAGTGGCTACCGCCTTGCCCGCCGCAGGGACTCCGTGAGGCACTCCCCT
>CAJONO010000011.1 GCA_905235905.1 uncultured Prevotella sp. | reverse complement strand
TTGAGGGTTGAGGGTTGAGAGTTGAGGGTTGAGGGTTGAGAGTTGAGGGTTGAGGGTTGAGGGTTGAGGGTTGAGGGTTGAGAGTTGTGAGTTGAGGGTTGAGGGTTGAGGGGTGGATTTTGGCAGGGGCAATGTGCTGATGCGGTCGGGGCGTATGAGCAATATGGGGTGGTCAGGCCCTATCTGGAAGGGGGCCACGACAAAGCCCCGTGTAGCATTCAACTGAGTGCATGAACTCAGTTGTGCAATCTCTCCCCCCGTCTGTTCAATCCTTGTATAGTTCTGCGCAAAGGGAAGTCTGTATTGGGCAAAGCAGCTCATGAGTGCTTGATGATATAATTGGTGACCCGCACCGAGGATATGAGTTCGCCAGCCGTGTCCTTGATGTCAATCTGCCACACATGCAGTGTCTTTCCCTTGTTCAGCAGTCGCGCATAGGCAGTCACGGTGTCGCCTTCAGCCACCGCCTTCACATGGCTTCCGCTTACCTCGATACCCACACAGGCACATCCAGGACAGAGCGCCGACGAGCCGACGCCCGCCACATTCTCGGCCAAAGCGAGCGAGGCGCCCCCACTCAGGAAGCCGAAGGGCTGGCGGTTGCGCTCGTCAACCTTCATACGGGCCAAACACGTATCGTCCTCGGGAGTGGAAAGAAACTCCATTCCGAGGGCGGTACTCAAGTTAGGCTTGTCGTTGATAATCCGCTGGATTCTATCTACATTCATTAATTCTCAAATCTCAATCCTCAACTCTCAACCCTCAACTCATTTAAAGAGCGAATACTCCTTGATGCCCCATGCCAGTGCGCTGGCTCCCAGAACATCGCGCACCCGGTCGTTGATGGCCGAGCGCAGGAACCTCACCTTTCCTTTCTTCCTATGGAACACCTGCTTCTCGAACTCCTCGTGGGCAGGGTCGAAGAGCCAGTGGCCCACATTCGAGATGCCGCCCGTGAAGATGATGGCCTCGGGATCGGCAATGGTAGCATAGATGGCCACCACCCTTCCTAAAAGTGTGCCTGTGCGCCTGTAGACCTCGATGGCCATGGCGTCGCCCTTCTCGCAACAGTCGCAAATGGTTTTGGGGTTCAGCTCGTCGAGCGAGCGCATCAGGCTGTCGGAAGGGTCTTTCTCCATCAGGATTCGTGCCGTGGCCACAATGCCTTTCTCGGCAACGTATGCCTCGAAACAACCTTTCCGTCCACATCCGCACTCACGACCATTATGCTCTACACAGGTATGGCCTATCTCGCCGGCAAAGCCATCGGCCCCCAGATGGGCTTCGCCGTCTGAGAAGATACAGCTACCTATGCCGTGACCCAATGAGATAATGATGAAATTCTTCATGCCATGGGCACTACCGAAGGTAAACTCGCCCAAGGCCGTGACATGGGCATCGTTGCCCAAGGCCACCGAGATGCCCAGACGGTCGCGCAGCATAGCGGCCAAGGGCACCACTCCTTTCCATGGCAGGTTAGGCGGGTTCTCAATACACCCCGTGAGGAAGTTGCCGCTGGGCGAGCTGATGCCCATGGAGCGTATGGTTTCATAGCCGCCATTGGCCTCGGTGAGCATGATGACCTTCTCGCTGAGCACCGAGACGTATTCGTTGACATTAGGATAGTCGCTCGTAGGGAAGCTGTCCTGTGCAATAATATTGCCACGAACGTCGACAATGGCGTAGGTAGTGCTCTTCACACTGATGTCCACGCCAAGAACTCTACTCTTGATATTCTGTTCCATAGCCTGATTTTTCTGCTTACTTAAACAAAGAATACTCTTTCACGCTCCATGCCAGCGCACTGGCACCAAGCACGGCATGCCTTTCTACGTCGAGCGTCGACGGTAGGATTTTCACCTTATGCTCAATATTGTGGAACACATGCTCCTCGAAAGAGGCATCAGTGGGTTCGAGCAGCCATTTTCCTGCTTTCGAGATGCCACCAGAGATGAAGATGGCCTCAGGGTCGACAACCGAGGCATAGTTGGCCAGGCCCATTCCCAAGACGAAGCCCGTCTTCTTATACACCTCTATGGCAAGCTCGTCGCCCTTATCGCAGAACTCTGTAATGATGCGTGGCGACAGGCGCTCGGCATCACGCATCATCGACGGGGCGTTGGTCGAGGCGAGCAGCTCACGTGCCGTCTGAACAATGCCTTTCGCCGAACAGTAGGTCTCCAAACAACCCTGATGACCACAACCGCACTCACGACCATTATACTCAACACAGGTGTGACCTATCTCGCCGGCAAAGCCCTCCGAGCCCAGATGTGGATGACCATGGGAGAACACACAACTGCCCACGCCAGTGCCCAGCACAATGAAGACAAAGTCTTTCATGCCGTGGGCCACACCAAAAGTGGCCTCGCCCAGCGCCATGACATGAGCATCATTGCCCACAGCGACGGCCAGACCAAGGCGGTCACGCATCAGGGCTGCCAACGGAATCTCGCCCTTCCAAGGCAGATTGGGAGAATACTCAATGCACCCCGTAAGATAGTTGCCGCTGGGCGAACTGATGCCCACCGAGCGGATGCTCTCATAGCCGCCATTGGCCTCGACAAGCATCACAACTTGTTCGCTGAGATGCGACGTAAAACTGTTCACATCGGAAAAATCGGTAGTGGGGAAAGAACTCTCGGCCAGCTCGTTGCCACGAACATCGACCACAGCAAACGTTGTGGTCTCATAGCCAATATCAATTCCAACAACACGGGTCTTTAAAGAATTTTGAATCATAGACATTAGGATAAGATTGGGCAAATGTAGTAAATAATTCTTTATTATCCAAAAGATTATCAATTTTTTTTGCACATTTCAACTTATTTTCTTAATTTTGCCCCCGAATTCAACAAATTTATTCACTTATTTCCTATTTAATAAAGCAAACAAGACAATTATGAAGAAACTTTTTGTTATGGTAATGGCCGCAGTGGCCATCAGTTTCACTTCGTGCGGAAACAAGAACGCCCAGCAGAATGAGGCCGAGGCAGAAGTAGCAACCATTGACGTAGAAAATGCCACAGCTGACATTGCTACACAGCTGGAAGCCGGCGACGTGAACAAGTTCCAGGAGGCCATAGAGGCTGTTAAAGCCAAGGCCGCTGAGATGCTGCAGGAGAATCCCGAAGCTGCCAAGCAGTATTTGGAGTCTGTTCAGACTTACCTGAAGGAAAACACTGAGAAAATCAAGGATATGGTAGGCGACAACGCCATCGTTTCCACTGCCGTCTCAACGCTCATCGAAACACCTGCCTCCAGCATCATTAGCAACCTTCAGAGCGCAGTAGGCAATGTTGAGGATGCCGCTGCCGCCAAGTTGGAAAGCACACAGCAGGCTGCCGCCGACGCACAGCAGGCAGCTGCCGACAAAGCCAACGAAATGAAACAGGCCGCCATCGACAAGGCCAACGAAGCCAAGCAGGCCGCCATCGACAAAGCCGACGAGGCCAAGCAGGCCGCTGCCGACAAGGTGAACGAAGGTGCACAGAAACTGAACGACAAGGTGAACGAAGGTGCTGACAAGCTTCTGAAAGGCGCCGGACTCAAATAAATGAACGCACAGAAATACCAGACGCAGCCGCTCCTTTTGGTGGGAAGTGGCTGCGTCTTTTTCAATCCTGTCGACAGAGGGTCGATAAAGTGTATAAAACAAACGCAATTTATTTAAAAATTCTTTGATAATTAAGAATTTATTGCTACCTTTGCGCAAATTTTCAAAAAAGGGCAAGAAAAGAACATGCTCAAATTCATATCCTTTGGCAGTGGCAGCAGTGGCAATTGCTATTTCATATATACCGAAACCGACGGTCTGTTGATTGACATCGGCGTAGGAATTCGATCCCTGAAGAAGGACTTTAGGGACTATGGGCTTAGTCTTTCGCAGGTCCATAGGATTCTTATCACGCACGACCATGCCGACCACATTAAGTCGGTAGGCAGTATCAGTTATGATTACCATTTGCCTGTCTATGCCACACAAGTAGTTCATAAAGGCATCGACCGCAACTACTGCGTTCAGCGCAAGGTTAATGCCGATCTGCGCCATTATCTTATTGTAGGCGAACGCGTACAGTTGGGCGAGTTCCTGGTAACGCCCTTTGCTGTGCCACATGACAGCAGCGACAACGTGGGCTACTTCATCGAAGCAGAAGACACCAACATCTGCATCATTACCGATGCAGGATGCGTCACTGAGGAGATGGCTTCCTACATAGGTCGTGCCCACTATCTGGTTATCGAGGCCAACCACGATGTCGAAATGCTGAAACAGGGTCCCTATCCGCTACACCTGAAGAACAGAATACAAAGCAAGACCGGACATCTGAGCAATGCCGACTGTGGCAAGGCAATTGCCGAGCACATGACCGAAGGGCTGCACCATGTGTGGCTGTGTCATCTGTCGGAGGAAAACAATCATCCCGAGCTTGCCCGCAAGACGATAGAGACGATGCTCCGCTCCTACGGCATCATAGTGGGCAAAGACATAGAGCTGGAAGTGCTGAAACGCACAATGCCTACAGGGGTGTTCGAATTGAAAAGTGAATGAAGGTAAAGATTGTGAAAAAGATACTTTTGATGGTACTGCTACTGACACTTTGTTTAGGAAGTGGTGCCGACGCACAACGGTCTAAGCGCAAGCCAAAGGCCAGAACCCAAAGGGTTGTAAAGAAAAAGAAAAGAAAGGTGCGCATACGTAAGCCTGCGCCCAAACCCACTATCCATGAGAACCCCTTTCTTCTCTGCGAGGACACTTGCGAGCATGTGCATGGCATAGACCTGAGCCACTATCAGGGCGAGGTATTCTGGGAAGCTGTAGGCGAGAACACACGTATGGCTTTCGTTTACCTAAAAGCCACGGAAGGCAGCGACCGGGTAGACGAGCGCTATGAGCGCAACATAGAAATGGCACACCGTCATGGTCTGAAGGTGGGGTCGTACCATTTCTTCAGGCCCAAGACCGACCTGCTTGGACAACTGAGGAATTTCAAGGAACAGTGTCTGCCAAGCGAACAAGACCTGGTGCCGATGCTCGACGTGGAAAGCACTGGCGGCATGGGCGTAGAGCAGTTCTGCGACTCGCTCCACAAATTCCTATTCCTCATGGAGAATGCCTACCATCAGCGGCCGCTCATCTACACAGGGCGCAATTTCTATAACAAGTATTTGCAAGGAGAAGTCGACGACTACCGGCTCATGATTGCGATGTACACCGACGAGGAACCCGAACTGGCCGACGGTCACGACATCTGTCTGTGGCAATACACGTGCAGGGGACGCATCAACGGGGTGTCGGGCTATGTAGACAAGAGTCGTTTCATGGGCCGTCACGGCTTGCGGGAAATACGCTTTCACCACTAACCGAAGAGGGCGCGCAATGCCTCTTCTACCTTCCGCACGGGATGCAACTCGATGTGGAACTTCTTTGCGCTCAGCCCTTGCAGGTTGTAGCGGGGCACAATGATGTGCTGAAAACCCAGTTTCTCGGCCTCAGCCACACGCTGCTCAATGCGATTGACAGGACGCACCTCGCCACTCAGCCCCACTTCGCCACACATGCACCAACCCGATTCTATAGGCGTATCGACATTGCTCGACAAGACGGCGACAATGACGCTCAAGTCCATGGCCAGGTCTGTGACACGCAAGCCACCGGCAATATTGAGGAACACGTCTTTCTGCATCAGCTTGAATCCCACCCGCTTTTCCAGAACAGCCAGAAGCATGTTCAGCCGCCGCTGGTCGAAGCCAGTGGCTTGGCGCTGCGGCGTACCATAGGCAGCACTACTCACCAAGGCCTGAGTCTCTACGAGAAAGGGCCTGACACCCTCGATGGCCGAACTGATTGACACACCCGACAACCCTTCATGTTCCTGCGAGAGAAGTAGCTCAGAGGGGTTGCTCACCTGACGGAGGCCCGTCTGCTGCATCTCGTAGATGCCCAGTTCCGACGTGCTGCCAAAACGGTTCTTGATGCTCCGTAGTATGCGGTACATGTAGTGCTGGTCGCCCTCAAACTGTATGACGGTATCTACTATATGTTCCAGAATCTTGGGGCCGGCGAGTGTGCCTTCTTTCGTGATATGGCCGATGAGAATGACGGGCACACCGCTGGTCTTGGCAAAACGGAGCAGACTGGAGGCACACTCACGAACCTGCGCAATAGAGCCAGGGCTCGAATCAAGCTCGTCGGTGGCTATGGTCTGTATGGAGTCGACCACAAGCAGCTCGGGCTTTTCCTCCTTGACGTGTTCATAGATATTCTCTAATGAGTTCTCACAGACAATCAGAAGATTGTCGGTCGGCTCATGGGGAATGCGGTTGGCGCGCATCTTCAGCTGGTGGGCACTCTCCTCACCACTTATATATAGGATACGCTTCTCGGACAAGTGGAGCATGGTTTGCAGCGAGAGGGTGCTCTTGCCTATGCCAGGCTCACCACCCAGCAGGATGATGCTTCCCGGCACCAGCCCTCCACCCAGCACTCGGTTCAACTCCTCGTCGTGCATGTCGATACGTGGATCGTCATGGTCGCTTATTTCGCGCAGCCGCAGTGCCTTCTGCTTTCTCAGCGCATGCCCTGCCTGGGCTGCAGCAGTCGTGGCAGAGTGGCGCACCTGTTCGGCCGCCACCCTCACTTCCTTGAAGGTGTTCCACTGTCCGCAGGCAGGACACTTGCCAATCCATTTGGCCGACTCCTGCCCACAGTTCTCACAGACGTATTCTATTTTGTCTTTTGTCATGGCAAGAAAACTGTTTTGACTTTTTCAAGCCACAAAGTTAGTAATAATTTTTGTGGTTACAAAACTTTTGCGTACTTTTGCACTTCAATGAGACAGATTATTTCACTTGCCATAGCACTGCTACTGCTTTTTTCCTGTAGTGGTGCAGAGAACGAGACCTCTTCTGCCGAAGGTTCTTCGCAGGCCGATACGGCGGCACTGCGAGTGGCCGTGATGCCCACGCTCGATTGCCTGCCGCTCTTTCTGGCCAGTGAGCGAGGCATGTTCAGGAAAGCCGGCATCGACGTTAGCCTCAGGTGCTACCAAGCCCAGATGGATTGCGACACGGCACTGGTTTCAGGAGCTGTCGTGGCACTGGCCACCGACCTCGTGCGGGCAGAGCGGCTACGCCGAAACAACGTGCCGCTGTCCTATATCACGGCTACCAATGCCTCATGGCAGTTGCAGTCGTGCCGAACAGCCCGCATCAAACGGCTATCCCAACTCGACGACCGCATGGTGGCTATGACCCGCTATTCGGCTACCGACATGCTGACAGCACTCTGCATCGATTCTGCCAAGCTGAAAGACGAGCACGTTTATCGCATTCAGATAAACGATGTGGGCATACGTCTCAACATGCTCCAAACCAACATCATCGATGCCGCCATGATGCCTGAACCACAAGCTACTGCATCGCGCCAGATGCGGGCCTATCCTCTTGCCGACGTGTCGGAACGCTTCGGCTTGCAGCTGGGGGTTGTCGCCATGCGCGACAGTGCCTTCTCCGTCTCTCAGACCGATGCCTTTCGCCGTGCCTACAACGAGGCATGCGACAGTCTGAACGCCAAAGGTCTGAAAGCATATAGCAACATCATCGTGAAACGAATGGGGGTAACGCAACAAACGGTCGACTCACTTCCCCCCATCACTTTCCGCCATACCACCCCACCCCGCCCTAACGACGTGGAAAGGGCAAAAGCCTGGCTGCAGCGCAAACAAGAAGCAGACGAGGTGAAAAGATAAAAAAAGTTCGTGTGCGGTGGTTTTCCCACCGCATCCACCGAAAAGGCAGTCCGTGTGCGGTGGTTTTCCCACCGCATTCCACCAAAAGAACACAAGTTTTAAAAAGGAAATAGCTGGAAAAAAATGGAAATATTCATTGAGGCTGAGAAACTGATTGTAGGAAGAAACCTCTTCAAGGCGATGACCCTGCTGGAGAACCATCTGCTGATGAATCCGCGCCAGGGCGATTATGATGCCCTTCGTGCCTTGAAGAACGACTACCGGCTCATGACCGACTATTGGCGAGCCGGCTACGAAGACCCACAACGCGAACAGCTGTACAGCCAACTGCAACGCCGTCTCTACGAGCTGAATGCCAATATGGCTATTGCCCAGCGCATCCGTAGCAGCCGCTACCTCACAGCCATGCGGCAGCGTCCGCGACAGCTGCGCCAGGACTGGTCACTGACCACTATCCGCCATCTGCTCGAAAGCCATGTGCAGGATGTAGCCATGCTATCCTTAGAACCTGAGCACACAAGACAGCCCAAGGAAGAACGGCTCTACAGCGACCACCAACTACTGATGGCAGACCTGTTCGACTATATCTGGACGTCGCGCCTATGGAAGGATACTCAGGCCGATGCCTTCGAAGAGATGCTGCTTTCACCCACTATCGATGCCGTCGACCAGCAGCTCATGGTCAGCGCCATCACTATTGCCGCCGTCAATGCCTTCGACTTCCAGAAGTTCCACCTCCTAACCAACGTCTACCGAAAGACCACCGACGCGTCGCTACGCCAAAGGGCACTCGTGGGTTGGGTGTTCAGTGCCGATGCCAAGAAGAGGGCACTCTACCCGGAGATGAGCCGCATAGTAGCAACGCTATGTGCCGAAGAGACCGTGGCCGACGAGCTCAAGGAGCTACAGATGCAGTTGTTCTTCTGTATGAATGCCGAGGACGACCGCCAAACCATACAGAACGACATCATGCCCGAACTGATGAAGGCAGGCCGACTGCGCATCACCCGACAAGGAATCATAGAACAGGAGGAAGACACGCTGGAAGATATTCTCCATCCCGATGCCGACGAACAGAACATGGAGCGCATGGAGCAGAGCATGCGCCGTATGGTCGACATGCAGCGGCAGGGTAGCGACATCTACTTCGCAGGGTTCAGCCAGATGAAGCGTTTCTCGTTCTTTACCGACACCAGCAACTGGTTCGTGCCCTTCTACCCCCAGCATCCAGGCATCAGCCACACATGGAAGCAGTCGCAGCATCAGCGCTTTCTCCACCTCATCATGAAGATGGGCGCCTTCTGCGACAGCGACAAATACTCTTTTGTGCTGGCCTTCGACCAGGTGCTTAGCCGTATGCCGCAGTCGGTGCTCAAGTTGGTAGAGCAGGGCGAGGCGACACCCATGCCCATCGGGGGCGAGATTGACCCGGAAGAGCAGCGGCAACCGGCTTTCATGCGAAGGCTCTACCTGCAGAACCTCTACCGCTTCTTCCGTCTCTATCCGCAGCGAAACGAGTTCGTGAGCATCTTCAGCGAACAGCCGAGCATCTTCTTTGCCAGTCCTCTTTTCAGTAGCACCAACTTAGAAAGCCGCATGCCCGACGTGGCATCGTTTCTGTCGAAGCACCGGCAATATGATGCTGCCATGCGAGTGCTGCGCAATATCAGTGCCCAGCATCAGGATGCCGCCTACCATCTGCTTCTGGCCACACTGCTCATGCGACAGTCGGCACAAGACCCCGAAGCGGCCAGACAGGCCATAGCATCCTACGAGAAAGCACTCGACGCACACCCCGATAACACCCGTGTACTCATGGGGCTTGCCCGTGCCCTCTTCACGGTTCAAGACTACAAACGGGCGCTTCACACCTACGAGCAGTTGCTACTACTCGTACCCGACAGTCGTACCGCCGAGCTCAATGCCGCCGTGTGCCTCACCCATCTGGAGCGCTACGAAGAGGCACTGAAACTGCTCTACAAGCTGAATTACCTCGATGCTGCCAACGACAATGTGGTGCGTGTCATGGCGTGGACGCTTACCGTCAGTGGAAAATATGAGCAAGCCCGCCGGTACTACGACCACCTTACGTCCCTGCCTGTCGCCCAAGCCACCGACCGTCTCAACCAGGGCTACTGCCTCTGGCTATCGGGCAACATAGAGGGAGCCGTTGCCGCCTTCAAGTTGTTTTCCGCCCAGCAACAGGACGCTCAGTTTTCCTTCGAACAGGAGTTCATGCAGCAGGAACATGCACTGCTCAGCAATCATCACATCAGCGACACAGAAATCAGACTCATGCTCGACAGCATCGAGGAAACTAACACCTGACATTCAGCCATGCTTTCTTGTTCAGTTAATCTGTGTTAATAATAACAATCTATCAAGGAAATTTCTTATCTTTGCACAGAAAAGACAATAATTACCATTTATTACATCTTACAAACTATGAAACAAACCATTCTGGTAACTGGCGGCACTGGTTTCATCGGTAGCCACACCACCGTAGAGCTGCAAGAGGCAGGCTACGAAGTAGTCATCATCGACAATCTCTCCAACTCGAATGCTGCTGTTGTCGACGGCATTGAGAAGATTACGGGCAAGCGGCCCACCTTTGAAAAGATTGACTGTTGCGACATGGAAGCCTTGGAAGGCGTGTTCAAGAAGTACCCAAAGATCGAAGGCATCATTCACTTCGCAGCCTCCAAGGCCGTGGGCGAGAGTGTCGAGAAGCCTCTGCTCTACTATCGCAACAACCTAACCTCGCTCATCAACCTGTTAGAGCTCATGCCCAAGTATGACGTGAAAGGCATCATTTTCTCATCGTCGTGTACCGTCTACGGTCAGCCCTCGGAAGAGAACCTGCCCGTTACCGAGAATGCACCCATACAGAAGGCACTTTCGCCCTATGGCAATACAAAGCAGATCAACGAAGAAATCATACAGGACTACATACACAGTGGCGCACCCATCAAGAGCATCATACTGCGCTATTTCAACCCCATTGGCGCCCACCCCACGGCACTCATCGGCGAGCTGCCCAATGGCGTACCCATGAATCTCATCCCCTTCGTCACGCAGACGGCCATCGGTATTCGCAAACAGCTGAAAATTTTCGGCCACGACTACAACACGCCCGACCACACCTGCATTCGCGACTACATCTATGTGGTCGACTTGGCCAAGGCCCACGTGAAAGCCATGGAGCGTGTGCTTGACAAGCCTGAAACCGATGCCGTCGAGGTGTTTAACATCGGCACGGGCCGTGGACTCTCAACTCTCGAAGTGGTCGAAGGCTTCGAAAAGGCTACGGGCGTAAAGGTCAACTGGGAGTATGCACCACGCCGCGAAGGCGACATAGAGAAGGTATGGGGCAACGTAGACAAAGCCAACAAGGTGCTGGGATGGAAAGCCGACACCCCCACCGAGGAAGTGCTGAAAACGGCCTGGCGCTGGCAAGAGAAGCTGCGCGCCGACGGCATACAGTAATCATCGAAAAATCGATAATTCGATAATTCGAAATATCGAAAATCCGAAATATCGAAAAATCGAAAATCCGTAAATCGTAAATAACAAAATGTTAACACTGAAACTCATTACAGAGGAAACCGACCGCGTGATTCGCGGACTTGAAAAGAAACACTTTAAGAATGCCAAGCAGGCCATCGACGAGGTGCTGGCCGTTGACAAGCGTCGTCGCGAGGCTCAGCAGTTGCTTGACAAGAACCTGGCCGATGCCAAGAAACTGGCCGCTCAGATTGGTCAGCTGATGAAGCAGGGACAGAAGGCCGAGGCCGACGCTGTCAAAGAAAGCGTATCGGCCATGAAAGAGACCAACAAGCAACTGGAACAGACGATGAACGACGCACAGGAGGAGATGACGCGACTACTCTACCAGATTCCCAACATCCCCTACGACGAGGTGCCCGAAGGCGCTGTAGCCGAAGACAACCGCGTGGTGAAATCGAACCTGAAGGAATGCGACGGCAGCGATACCGTGGGCAACTGGGACGTAAATCCCAAGCTGGGCATCGACAATCCCCTGCCCCATTGGGAACTGGCCAAGAAATACAACCTCATCGACTTCGATCTGGGCGTGAAAATTACGGGTACGGGGTTCCCTGTCTATATTGGCAAGGGTGCCCAGTTGCAGCGCGCCCTCATCAACTTCTTCCTCGCCGAGGCCAACAAGAGTGGCTACACGGAGATTATGCCACCCACGGTGGTCAATGCTGCCTCTGGCTACGGCACAGGCCAGCTGCCCGACAAGGAGGGCCAGATGTACCACTGCGAGGTCGACGACTTCTATCTGATTCCTACGGCTGAAGTGCCCGTAACGAACATCTATCGCGATGTGATTCTCGACGAGAAGGACCTGCCCATCAAGAACTGCGCCTACACGGAGTGCTTCCGCCGCGAGGCTGGCTCGTATGGCGCCCACGTGCGCGGTCTGAACCGTCTGCACGAGTTCTCAAAGATTGAGATCGTGCGCATCGACAAGCCCGAGCACTCGAAAGAGAGCCACAAGGAGATGCTGGCTCACGTCGAGGGGTTGCTGAAGAAGCTCGAACTGCCCTACCGCATTCTGTTGCTCTGCGGAGGCGACCAGTCGTTCACTTCTTCTATTTGCTACGACTTCGAGGTCTACTCCGAGGCACAGGGTCGCTGGCTCGAAGTGTCGTCGGTCAGCAACTTCGACACCTATCAGGCCAACCGCCTGAAGTGCCGCTACCGACGCGAGGACACGAAGAAGACCGAACTCTGCCACACGCTCAATGGCTCGGCCCTGGCCCTGCCCCGCATCGTCGCAGCCCTCTTAGAGAACAACCAGACAGAGAATGGCATTCGCATACCGAAGGCTCTCGTTCCCTACACTGGATTTGAAATGATTAAATAATTCAATTCAACTTCCGCAAGTTCTTTTCTACCACGGATTACGCGGATTGAACGGATTTTGCTGCGACCGGGATAATGATTTTTGGGGATT
>CAJONO010000010.1 GCA_905235905.1 uncultured Prevotella sp. | reverse complement strand
TTACACAAATATCTTAACATATATCTCGAACACGAATCTCACGAATCTGACGAATCTCTATTCTTGTCATGCGCAGCCATTTATGTTAGATTTACGGAGATCTATGTTCAAAAGTTTAATTCGTGTTATTCGTGTTCGTAAAAAAATACGGCCACAAATGTGGCCTTCCCACGAACCTGTATGACTATTTGTGGATAAAAATTAGTGCCAATTAGTGGTGATTTGTTACTGAATATCCTAAAGAATGTGGAAAACGTCTAATAGAGGAATCCGAAGAGCCAGAGAGGAATCTTGTTGCCAAGCACATATTCTTCGTCGGCCGAGGCAATAAAGCTATTGTCAAGACCTGCAATCTGCCTGCCATCCTTGCTTCGCCCTCCTACCTCGAACGTGTACTGATGGTCGATTGTAAAGTCTGCCGATGTCTTGCTGTACTCCACGACGTGTCGCGCCGACAGCTGGTTGATGAAAAACACCTCACGCACTGTTTCCTCGTTGACCCGTTCCGTAGCGAGGGCGTGTAGCATGTTGGGGTTTTCCATGTAGATTTTGTCTGGTTTCTGCAGCCGCTTCATGTTTGTCGCATCGGAATACAGCGGCATGATGAGACGTGCTTCGCCCAGGCTTTGGAGATATTGCAGTAGGGTGGTGCGCGACAGTTCTGCCATCGTTGATAGTTTTACCGTGTCGACAGCGTAGGGCACGTTCGATGAGAGAAGTGCCAACAGCGACTTCACCTTCCTGATGTTGCCGATGTCGAGTTTCCGCAACTGGGGCAGCTCTACTTCGACAATGGTATTGACGATGTTCTCAATGCGCAGGTAGTAGTTGTTCTGTCCTTCCTTCAAGAAGGGATAGTAGCCATAGCGCAGGTATTCAGCGAAGAGCTGCAGTGGCCGCACTTGCGCATTGACTTCGACACAGATGCTGTTGCCGTTGGTCAGTATTTCCTGAAGGGTTCTTTTGCTGAACTGTTTCTGATGGAACATCTGCAAGTACTCCCTGAACGACAGTCCTGGCAGGGTGTATGAAATGCATCGTCGCGACAGGTCGGCCTCGTCGTCGGCGAGATTGATCAGCGAGGAGCCGCTCAAGACGATGTGCATGTCTGTAAATTCGTCGTATGCGTTCTTCACTTCGAGGCTCCATCCCTTGTATTTGTGTACCTCGTCGAGAAACAGGTATTTTCCGCCCTTGGCGTGAAACTGCTCAATGAAGTCGAGCAGGCCATGAGTGCCGAAGTAGATGTTGTCGAGACTGGCATACAGCACGTCTGTGGTGTTTGCAGGGCCGAACTCCTGCAAAATGCGCTGAGTCATCAGTGTCGTCTTCCCTACGCCCTTTTGTCCCTTGATCATCAGCAGGCGCTCGTTCCAGTCGATTTCGTCCATCATGCTTCTGACGAAATCGAGGTTTGCGGTCTGCATCCTGTTCAGGTGTCTTCTAATGAGTGATTCCATGTTGGGTGATGTCTGTCATGACAGTTGTTAAACGGGTGCAAATATAAGAAAAAATGTTCAGTCTGCAAAACATTTTGGCGAAAATCTGTCTTGCAGACTGAACATTTAGGGGCTTTCCCGTTGTTTTCTACCAAAAAGTGTTTTGCTTACTGAACAAATTCTGCTTCAATCTGTTCAGTCTGCAAAACACTTTTGTGGGTAGTCTGGTTGTTTTCTTCCTGTTACGGAACGTGCTCCGCATCAGAAGTCCATGTGGTCGAGGGCATCGCTGAAGTCGCGTGGCTCACGGTTTTCTGCCGGATCGCGATATTCTTCCTCGCCCTGCTCTGTGCGGGAATGGCGCTCGGGACGCTCGCCGCGCTCAGGACGGGGCCGGCGCTCACCGCGCTCGGGACGCTCGCCACGCTCAGGACGGGGACGGCGCTCGCCGCGCTCAGGACGCTCGCCACGCTCACGACGGGCACTGCGCTCCACGTAGCCCTCGGGCTTCGGGATGAGCACACGGTGAGACAGCTTGTACTTGCCCGTCTTCGGGTCAATCTCAAGCAGCTTCACGGTAATCTTGTCGCCCTCCTTGATGCCAGCCTCCTCGACGGTTTCCAAACGCTTCCAGTCGATTTCGGAGATGTGGAGCAGACCGTCCTTGCCGGGCAGAATCTCGACAAAGCAGCCGTAGGGCATGATGCTGCGCACCGTTCCCTCGTAGACCTCGCCCACCTCGGGGATCGCCACGATGGCACGAATCTTGGCCAGTGCTGCGTCGATCGACTCCTTGTCGGGGCCGCTCACCTGCACCTTGCCCACGCCATCCTCTTCGTCGATGGTGATGGTGGTCTTGGTGTCTTCCTGCATCTGCTGTATGATTTTGCCACCAGGGCCGATGACGGCGCCGATGAACTCCTTCGGTATCTCGATCTGCACGATGCGGGGCACCTGCGGCTTGAACTCGGCGCGAGGCTCGGCGATGGTGTCGGTCAGGCAGTTCAGGATGTGCTCACGACCGGCCTTGGCCTGCATGAGTGCCTTCTCGAGGATGTCGAACGACAGGCCGTCGCACTTGATGTCCATCTGTGTGGCGGTCAGTCCGTCGCGGGTACCGGTGGTCTTGAAGTCCATGTCGCCCAAGTGGTCCTCGTCGCCAAGGATGTCTGAGAGCACTGCGTACTTGTCTTCTCCGGGGTTCTTGATGAGACCCATGGCGATGCCAGAGACGGGCTTCTTCATGGGCACACCGGCATCCATCAGGGCCAGCGTACCGGCACAGACAGTGGCCATCGAGCTGGAACCGTTCGACTCAAGAATCTGGCTGACGAGGCGCACCGTGTAGGGGAAGTCTTCGGGAATCTGTCCCTTCAGACCGCGCCAAGCCAAGTGGCCGTGACCAATCTCGCGACGGCCTACGCCGCGCTGTGCCTTGGCCTCGCCCGTGCAGAACGGGGGGAAGTTGTAGTGCAGCAGGAAGCGCATGTAGCCGCGCTCCAGCACATCGTCGACCAGTTTCTCGTCGAGCTTCGTGCCGAGGGTGCAGGTAGAGAGGCTCTGCGTCTCGCCACGGGTGAAGATGGCACTTCCGTGAGGCATGGGCAGGGGACTCACCTCGCACCAGATGGGGCGGATGTCGGTGGTCTTACGACCATCGAGACGGATGCCCTCGTCGAGGATGCAGCGGCGCATGGCATCGCGCTCTACGTCGTGGTAGTAGCGGTCCATCATGGCCGAGTACTCGTCGTCGCTGATTTCGGGGGCTTCCTCAGCGGGTAAACCGCTGAGCGCGGACTTGCGCTCTTCGAAGAACTTCTCCTTGAAGTCCTCGAGAAGTTTCTCGAAGGCCTCGGCGCGCTGCTGCTTTTCGAGGGCCTGCTTGGTGATGTCGTAGGCCGGCTGGTACAGCTCCTTGTTCATGCGGGCGCGCAGCTCCTCGTCGTTCACCTCGTGGTTGTACTCGCGCTTCACGTCCTTGCCCAGCTCCTTGGAGAGTTCGGCCTGTAGCTCGCACATGGGCTTGATGGCCTCCATGGCAGCCTTCAGGGCACCGAGCAGGTCTTGCTCGCTCACCTCTTTCATCTCGCCCTCGACCATCATGATATTCTCGGCAGAGGCACCGACCATGATGTCCATGTCGGCCTGTTTCATCTGCTCGAAGGTGGGGTCGATGACATACTCGCCACCAACACGGGCCACGCGTACCTCGCTGATGGGGCACTCGAAGGGAATATCCGAGCAGGCCAGGGCAGCCGAAGCGGCAAAGCCGGCCAGGGCGTCGGGCTGGTCAACGCCGTCGGCTGAGAGCAGCATGACGTTGACGAATACTTCTGCGTGATAGTTACTGGGGAAGAGCGGACGGAGAACGCGGTCCACGAGTCGCGATGTGAGGATTTCATTGTCAGAGGCCTTGCCTTCGCGCTTGGTGAATCCGCCGGGGAAACGGCCTGCGGCACTGTACTGTTCGCGATAGTCTACCTGCAAGGGCATGAAATCGGTTCCGGGAACTGCATCTTTTGCGGCACAAACGGTGGCCAGGAGCACGGTGTTGTTCATTCTGAGAACCACAGAACCGTCGGTCTGTTTTGCCACTTTCCCGGTTTCAATGGTGATGGTCCTTCCATCAGCCAGTTGAAGGGTCTTTGTAATTACGTTCATC
>CAJONO010000009.1 GCA_905235905.1 uncultured Prevotella sp. | reverse complement strand
GTTCGAGTTCGATAACTTCATCGGTGGCTCGAAGGCTATTGCCGATGCCATTGCCAAGGCTACGGCCAATGGTGCCTTCTCGCTCATCGGCGGTGGCGACTCGGTTGCTTGCATCAACAAGTTTGGCATGGCCGATCAGGTGAGCTACATCTCTACTGGTGGTGGTGCCCTTCTCGAGGCTATCGAGGGTAAGGTGCTTCCTGGCGTGGCTGCCATCCGCGACGCAGAGTAATGGGCGACATTTTTTTGATTTCTACTGGAACAGGAACGGCGCTGCTCGTTCTTGTTCCAGTATTTTTTTGCTTATTCGTCTTCCTTACATGCAAATATTTTCCTTTGAATGCTGTTAATTCGTAAAAAAGTTGTAATTTTGCGCACGAATTTCGAAATTTAATGGTTTTATTTAGTTTTTAGGAATGAATATTTCTTATAAATGGCTGAAGGAATACGTCGACTTCGACCTTACGCCGCAGCAGGTGTGCGATGCACTTACCTCGATAGGCTTGGAGGTCGACGCCCTCGAAGAAGTACAATCTATTCGTGGTGGTCTGAAAGGACTCTACGTGGGCAAGGTGCTCACCTGTGAGATGCATCCCAATAGCGACCATCTGCATGTAACAACTGTCGATCTGGGCAGGGGCGAGCCGTCACAGATTGTCTGTGGTGCCCCCAACGTGGCTGCAGGCCAAAAGGTCATCGTTGCCGATTTGGGGTGTGTGCTCTACGACGGCGACAAGGAGTTCCAGATTAAGAAGTCTAAGTTGCGTGGCGTTGATTCCTGTGGCATGATTTGTGCCGAGGACGAGATTGGCATAGGCACCAGTCACGCCGGCATCATCGTTTTGCCCGACGATGCCGTAGTGGGAACCCCTGCAGCTGAGTATTACAATTTGGAGAGCGACTGGCTCATCGAGGTCGACATTACTGCCAACCGTGCCGACGGCCTCTCTCACTGGGGCGTGGCCCGCGACCTCTACGCCTGGCTTCGGCAGAATGGCTATGAAACAGCGCTTCACCGTCCCGTGGTCGACGGCTTCCCCGTCGACGACCACTCCCTCCCCATCGAGGTGGTCATCGAGAACACCGATGCCTGTAAGCGCTATGCCTGCGTCAGCATCACCGATTGCGAGGTGAAGGAGAGTCCCGACTGGCTGAAGAACAAACTGACCACTATTGGCTTGCGCCCTATCAACAATATCGTCGACATCACCAATTATATTATGATGGCCTACGGACAGCCGCTGCACTGTTTCGATGCCGACATGGTGAAAGGCCATAAGATTGTGGTGAAGACCATGCCCGAAGGTACGCCCTTCGTTACGCTCGACGGTGTGGAGCACAAGCTCTCTGACCGCGATCTGGCCATCTGCAACGCCGAAGAGCCTATGTGCATTGCCGGCGTGTTTGGCGGCAAGGGTAGTGGCACCTACGAGACGACCAAGAATGTGGTGTTGGAGAGTGCCTACTTCCATCCTACGTGGATTCGCAAGTCGGCTCGTCGTCACGGTCTTTCTACCGATGCCTCGTTCCGCTTCGAGCGTGGCATCGACCCCAATGACGTCATCTACGCCCTGAAGCAGGCCGCCCTGCTCTGCAAGGAGCTGGCTGGTGGAAAGATTTCGATGGACATCTGCGACGTCTATCCCGAGAAGATAGAGAATGCCATCGTCGATTTGAAGTACGACTATGTACACTCGCTCGTGGGCAAGGATATTCCTGCTGACACCATCAAGAGCATTTGCGAGAGCTTGGAGATGAAATTGCTTGCCGAGACCCCCGAAGGCCTACGGCTGGAAGTTCCTGCCTACCGCGTTGATGTGCAGCGTCCTTGCGATGTCGTTGAGGACATCCTGCGCATCTATGGATATAATAATGTGGAGATTCCTACCCAGTTGAAGTCGAGCCTCGTTATTAAGGGCGAGGAAGACCGCAAGCACAAGTTGCAGAACATCGTTTCAGAGCAGCTTGTAGGTGCTGGCTTCAACGAAATCCTGAACAATTCGCTGACGAAGACGGCATATTATGAGAAGAACGGAGGTAATGAAAAATCTCAACTCTCAAACCTCAAGCCTCAAATCGTAAGAATCATGAACCCCCTGTCGCAAGACCTCGGCGTGATGCGCCAGACGCTCCTCTACGGTGGCTTGGAGAGCATTGAGCACAACGTGAAGCGCAAGGCTCAGAACCTCCGTTTCTTCGAGTTCGGCAACTGCTACTTCTTCGACCCTGAGAAGGCTAACGACGACAATCCCATGCAGGCCTACAAGGAAGAGAACTATCTGGCACTCTGGCTCACGGGTAAGCGTGTAGAGGGTTCGTGGGCACATCCCAACGAGGATAGCACCTATTACGAGCTAAGTGCCTATGTAGAGAACATTCTCCGCCGCGTAGGTCTGGAACACGGCAAGGTCGTTCAGAAGGGAAGCGTGAACCCCGTCTTCACGGCTGGCCTTACCCTGGAACTCAGAAACGGTAAGACCCTCATGGAGATAGGCATTCTCTCGAAGCGAGTGCTGAAGATGTTCGGCCTGAGCCAGCCCGTCTATTTCGCTGAACTGAACTGGACACAGCTCATGAAGGCCACGAAGAAGAACGAGGTGCTCTATACCGAGATATCGAAGCATCCTGCCGTAAGCCGCGACCTCGCCTTGCTTGTCGACAATGGCGTGGAGTTTGCTCAGATAGAGCTGATAGCCCGTCAGACGGAAAAGAAACTGCTGAAGAAGGTTGAACTCTTCGACGTCTATGAGGGCGACAAACTGCCTGCTGGCAAGAAGTCGTATGCCGTGAACTTCATTCTGCAAGACACGGAGCGCACCATGAACGACAAGCAGATTGATGCCGTGATGCAGAAGCTCATAGCAAATCTGAAAAAGCAGCTCAATGCCGAGTTGCGCTAGTCATATCGAAATATCGAAATAACGAAATATCGAAAAAAATAAAAAACAATGGGAAGAGCATTTGAATATCGTAAAGCTACAAAGCTGAAGAGATGGGGCCACATGGCCAAGACGTTTACCAAGATTGGCAAGCAGATTGCCATTGCAGTGAAGGCTGGCGGCCCGGAGCCAGAGAACAACCCCGCCTTGCGCGCTATCATCGCCAACGCCAAGCGAGAGAACATGCCCAAGGACAACATCGAGCGGGCCATCAAGAACGCAATGGGTAAGGACCAGAGCGACTACAAGGAAGTGAACTACGAGGGATACGGACCTCACGGAGTGGCTATCTTCGTAGAGACGCTGACCGATAACACCACACGCACCGTAGGCGATGTGCGCTCGGTGTTCAACAAGTTCAGCGGCAACCTAGGCACACAAGGCTCGCTGTCGTTCCTCTTCGACCACAAGGCCGTCTTCACCTTCAAGAAGAAGGACGGTCTCGACATGGACGAGATGATACTCGACCTCATCGACTACGGCGTAGAAGACGAGTATGACGAGGACGAGGAAGAAAACAGCATCACCATCTATGGCGACCCATCGTCGTTCGCTGCCATACAGAAGCATCTTGAGGAGAACGGCTTCGAGGTGACGGGTGCCGAGTTTACCCGCATCCCCAACGACCTGAAAGATGTCACTCCTGAGCAGCGCGAGGCCATCGACAAGATGGTAGAGCGGCTCGAGGACTTCGACGATGTGCAGACCGTCTATACCAACATGAAGCCCGAAGAGGAATAAGTCGCTTTAAACATAAACATATATTGTAGATATGATCAACATAACTTTTCCCGACGGTTCTGTTCGCTCGTATGAGCAGGGCGTAACGGGTCTTGAGATTGCCGAGAGCATTTCGCCGGCTCTGGCACGCAGTGTACTCTGCTGCGGCGTGAACGGCGAGACCGTGGAGTTGAACCGTCCCATCAATGAGGACGCGAAGATTGAACTGTACAAGTGGGACGACGAGCAGGGCAAGCACACCTTCTGGCACACCTCTGCCCACCTGCTGGCTGAGGCGCTCAAGGAGTTGTATCCTGGCATCCAGTTCGGCTTTGGTCCTGCCGTAGAGAGCGGCTTCTTCTACGATGTGCTGCTGCCCGGTGGCGAGAGCATCAAGGAGAGCGACTTCCCAAAGATTGAGCAGAAGATGAAGGAACTGGCCTCGAAGAAAGAGCCGGTGGTTCGCAAGGAGGTGGCCAAGGCACAGGCCCTGAAGGAGTTTGCTGCCGACGGTCAGACCTACAAGTGCGAGCACATTGAGCAGGATCTGGAGGACGGTTCTATCACCACTTATACGCAGGGTAACTTTACCGACCTCTGCCGTGGCCCGCACCTTGTGGACACGGGCGAGATCAAGGCCGTGAAGCTGACCTCTGTGGCTGGCGCCTTCTGGCGCGGCGATGCCACTCGTGAGCAGATGCAGCGCCTCTATGGTATCACCTTCCCGAAGAAAAAGATGCTCGACGAGTATCTCGTCATGCTCGAAGAGGCTAAGAAGCGCGACCACCGCAAGATAGGCAAGGAGATGGAGCTGTTCATGTTCAGCGACAAGGTGGGCAAGGGTCTGCCCATCTGGCTGCCGAAGGGCACCGAGCTGCGTCTGCGCCTGATGGACCATCTGCGCAAGGTGCAGAAGCGTTTCGGCTATCAGGAGGTCATCACCCCACACATCGGTTCGAAGAATCTTTACATCACCAGCGGTCACTGGGACCACTACGGCAAGGACTCGTTCCAGCCCATCACCACCCCCGAGGAGGGTGAGGTCTACATGCTGAAGCCGATGAACTGCCCCCACCACTGCGAGATTTTTGCGTGGAAGCCCCGTTCGTATCGCGACCTGCCGCTGCGTATCGCAGAGTTCGGTACGGTGTATCGTTACGAGCAGAGTGGTGAGTTGCACGGCCTGACGCG
>CAJONO010000008.1 GCA_905235905.1 uncultured Prevotella sp. | reverse complement strand
GCCGTGATGGTGGAATGGTAGACACGAGGGACTTAAAATCCCTTGACCTGGAAAGGTTGTGCGGGTTCGAGTCCCGCTCGCGGCACTAAGAAAATAATAAATTGTGATTTCTTAAAACTAAAACAACAATAGCATGTATAAAAAACTTATTCCTTTTGTGGCAGTTGCTGCTATGCTGCTGACATCGTCGTGTTCCGGAAAACTGGAGTCGCTTTCTGCTGACAACTTTAGCGTGAACCCCAATCCCTTGGTGGCCCAGGCAGGCGAAGTTCCTGCAACCATCACTGGTATGTTCCCGGAGAAGTATATGAACAAGAAGGCCGTGGTCACCGTGACGCCGGTGCTTCGCTTCCAGACGGCCAATGGCCTGCGCTCGGTCAATGGTAGCAGTGCTACCTTCCAGGGCGAGAAGGTGCAGGGCAACGACCAGACCATCAGCTATCAGGTGGGTGGCCGCTATACGATGAAGACCAGCTTCGCCTATGAGCCCGACATGCAGAAGAGCGACCTCTATCTTACTTTCGACGCCAAGATAGGCAATAAGAAGGTCGAGGTGCCCGAAGTGAAGGTGGCCACGGGCGTCATCTCTACGGGCGAGCTCTACCACCAGACGGTTACTTCGGCCCATGCCGCCACTGCCACCGATGCCTTCCAGCGTGTTATCGAGAAGAAGCAGGTGGCCAACATCAAGTTCCTTGTGGCCCAGGCCCAGCTGCGCAAGAGCGAGCTTCAGAACAACTCGGTTCAGGAGTTTGTGCGTCTCATTGGCGATATTGCCAAGGATCAGGAGCATCTGGCTCTCGATGGTGTCGAAGTGTCGGCCTACGCTTCGCCCGAGGGAAAATATGATTTCAACGAGAAGCTTGCCAACAAGCGTCAGGATGTGGCTGCCGACTATCTGCGCAAGCAGATGAAGCAGCAGAAGGCCGATGCGCCCATCGACACGAAGTATACTGCCGAGGACTGGGAAGGCTTCCAGGAGCTGGTAGCCGCCAGCGACATTCAGGACAAGGATGTCATTCTGCGTGTGCTCTCCATGTATCAGGATCCCGAGGAGCGTGAGCAGCAAATCAGGAATCTCTCTGCTGCGTTCAAGGAGCTGGCCGACGGCATCCTGCCCGAGCTGCGCCGTTCTCGCATGACCATTAACTATCTGGTTATCGGTCGCGACGACGAGCAGATTCTCTCGCAGATTAAGGAAGACCCGTCGAAGCTGTCGCTTGAGGAGCTGCTCTACGGTGCCACTCTCTACGACAACGATACGAAAGCCAAGGAGGCCGTCTACAAGAAGGCAGCCGAACTCTATCCCAACGATGCCCGCGCCTATAACAACCTGGCTACGCTGGCCTATGCCGAGGGCAATTACGACCAGGCTCGTGCCTACGCCCAGAAGGCTCTGTCGGTCGATCCGAAGCTGGCCGAGGCCAACGTCAACCTGGGTCTCTTGGCCCTGCAACAGGGCAACACGAGCTCGGCTGAGAGTCTCATTGCCAAGGGTTCGCAGGCACAAGACGCTGCCGAGGCACTGGGCAATCTGTATCTGGCTCAGGGCAAGTATGCCCAGGCCGAGCAGGCATTTGGCAATGTCGCCACTAATTCGGCCGCTTTGGCACAAATCATGAACCAGAACTACACCAAGGCCACTGAAACCCTGAAGAAGGTGGGCAACCCCGACGGCCTGACCGATTACCTGAAGGCTATCGTTGCTGCCCGCACTGGCAAGCAGGCCGATGCCGCCCAGGCTCTGAAGGCCGCGCTGGCCAAAGACCCGTCGCTCAGCAAGTATGCTGAACTCGACCTGGAACTGCAGAATGTCAAGTAGGCTGCAGCACATAGGCATACTGTTCTGTCTTTTCCTCCTTCTGGCATCGTGTGGCTCTTCCGATAGTGGCTTCCAGCTACAGGGGCGTTTTAGGAACCTGGATCAGGGCGAGTTCTACATATACGATGCCGAGAAGGGATGGAAAGACACGATTACCGTGCGCGATGGTCGGTTCAGCTATCAAACGGGATTGAAGGACACGACCATCCTCACGCTTGTGTTCCCCAACTTTTCCGAGCTGCCCATTTTTGCGCAGTCGGGGGTGCAGGCAGCGATCGAGGGCGATGCCTCTCAACTGCGCAAGGTGGAAGTGAAAGGCTCCGAGGCCAATGAGGAGATGACGGCCTTCCGCCTGCGCACCAACCAGCTGACGCCCCCTGAGGCCTTGGCGGCAGCCGAAGAGTTTATCGGCGACCATCCTGACTCGCCAGTCAGCTTCTACCTGCTGAAGCATTATTTTATTCAGTCATCTCCGCCCGACTATCTAAAAGCCGCCCGTTTCTGTAGGCGGCTTTTGGATGCCAGTCCCGAAAACGGTGTCTTGGTACGACTGCAGAAGCAGTTATCCATGCTTGCCGCCACAGCCGTCGACAGCCTGTTGCCCCACTTTGCCGCCACCGACATGAATGGCCGCAAGGTGAGCGACAGTCTGCTGCGGTCGCCCGTCAATGTGGTTCTGGCGTGGGCCTCGTGGAACGCTGAAAGCCGCGGCATGCTGCGAAAACTGAACAGCATGAAGAAGAAACACCCAGGCAAGATAGCCGTCGTCAGTATCTGCCTCGATGCAAACTCTCACGACTCTCGTGAAACCTTCCGTCGCGACAGCATCACCTGGCCCAACATCTGTACCGGCGATATGTGGCACACGCCACTCATGCAGACGATGGGCCTTGCCACCGTTCCCGCCATCACCGTTGCCGACAAGCAGGGGAAGATATTGGAGCGCAACCTGCCGAATGTCCAGGAGCTGGAAGACAAGTTGGGGAAACTGCTGTCGGAGGAGTAATGGCGCGTTGCGCTACACGGCATCGAGCGCATAGTACTGGTAGTCGCGAAGGAGGCGCTGCAGGAACAGGTCGGTATAGGTCTCGCGTTGCTTGATGCCCAACGTTTTTTCCACCTTTGCGGCCAGCAGGTCAATGTGGTCGGTATGTTCGCTTTCGAGTGTGCGTCTGATCAGCTCGGCCTGCTCTGGCGTCAGTTCGGCCGCTGCGGCATATTGTGGCCGATAGCCCTGCGACAGATAGTCGTAGTCGCCCAGCGATATTCGGCTGCGCTCATAGCTCTGCAGCTTGATGACCACCGTGCCTGCAGCCATATCGCCTAATCGCTGGTGGTGGCGTGACAGCAGTATGAAGAGCAATCCCATCCAGACCAGCAGAGGGCCGTCGACCAGTATGAGCAGCCATCGCAGCAAGAGTGCCCCTAACGACGGCGAGGCACCGTCGAGCATCACCACGCGCATTCGGCGAATCATCTTGCCCACCGTCTGCCCTTGGTTCAGCACCTCGCACAGCAGTGGGTAGAGGGTAATGGGCATGATGATGACCAAAAAAATGGTCTGGCCCGTTTCTATGTCGAACAGGGTTATCATCCAAATCATGAACAGCAGATAGCAAAGCTGCACACCCCAGTCAATGAGCTGGGCCACTATGCGGTCGCCCGCACTGGCCGTGGGTTGCTCTATGCGCACGTATTGTCCGGTAAGTATGCCTGTGTCTGCCATTTTTTTTGCTTTTTCGTTGCAAAATTAAGATTTTTTCTTTACTTTTGCCCTGTTTTTTGCAGAAACTTTTACTACGGCGATGAAAGAAGTTCAGTTTATTCGTCAGAACATCGACAAGTGGCTTGCTGCCGAGTCACTGGCCGAGGATGCTGCCCATGCTGCGCCCGACGCACTGGCCGATGCCTATATCGACGTGACGAGCGACCTGAGCTTTGCCCAGACCCACTACGCTACGGCGCGCATCACGCACTATCTGAACGCGCTGGCCTCGGCCCTGCACAATGAGATTTACCGCTACAAGCGCGAACGGTGGAGCCGCCTGCTGACGTTCTGGACACGCGAGGTGCCCGACACCGTGTGGCGTGAGCGCCGCATCCTCTTTGGCACGTTTCTGCTCTTTGTGGTCAGCGTTTTTATTGGTGCGCTGTCGCAATGGCTCGATGCCGACTTTGCCCGCATCATCCTGGGCGACCGCTATGTCGAGATGACGCTCGACAACATAGCCCGTGGCGAGCCAATGGCTGTTTACGACAGCGACGAAGAGGGCCTCATGTTCATCGGTATTACTAATAATAATGTACGCGTGGCGTTTCTGGCCTTTGCATTGGGCATGCTCACCAGTTTGGGGCCAGGCTTCATCCTTTTCGAGAATGGCATTATGATAGGTACCTTTCAGACCTTCTTCGCCCAGAAAGACTTGCTGTGGCAGTCGGCCTTGTCCATCTGGCTTCACGGCACCCTGGAAATATCGTCGATCATCGTGGCTACTGCGGCAGGCATGGCCTTGGGCAACAGCCTGCTCTTCCCCGGCACCTACTCGCGCATGCAGTCGCTTCGCCGTGGTGCCCGTCGCGGGCTGCGCATCGTGGTGGGCACGGTTCCCATCTTCGTGGTGGCCGGCTTCATCGAAAGCTTCATGACGCGCCACACCGAATGGCCCGACGGTCTGCAACTGGCGGTAATCCTTGCGTCGGCCACCTTCATTGCCTATTATTTCGTCTGTTTACCATATATCAGAAACCATGCAACAACAGAAATTCCAGCTCTATAAAGAGCGCACATTCGGTGAGAAAGTCAATGACACCTTTTCGTTTCTGCGTGACAACTGGCGTCCCATCGCCATGTGGTACGTCTATCTCGTCCTGCCCTTCAGCCTGCTCGGCGCTGTATCGTTCAACAGCATGTTCAAGGCTTTGATGACCTCCAGGTCGGGTGACAGCGAGTCGGCCCTGACGCAAGCTCTGTCGTCGAACTACAGCTCGATACTCAACAGCCTGCTCAGTGTCTTCAGTTTTGCCCTCATCCTTACCTTCGTCCAGTTCTATCTGAGGCGCGAGAACCGATTAGAAGGACTCACTTTCAAGGAGTTGCAGAACCCCGTCTTTGCTAACCTGGGCCATCTCATCTTGCTGGGCTTTGTGATAACCGGCCTGATGATAGCCTATGTTCTGGTCATGTTGCTGCTGGGGTTTGTTCTCAGCATGGCAGTCCATGTGGCCTTCGTCATCTTCCTGGCTATCGTGGTCACGGTGGCCTTGGGCGTTCCCCTGTCGCTTTCGCCCATAGTCTATATCATGGAGCGTGAGAACGGCATTGGTCCTTTCGAGGCCGTGAAGAAAGGCTTCCGCTTAGGCTGGCACACGTGGGGCGGCCTCTTCGCCCTGCTTTTTGTGCTCGGCGTCATTGTCACGGTGCTCTCCGTGCTGCTCGAAGGCCCTGCCATCGTGGCCTGGGTTGTAGAGCTGTTTTCGGCTGAAAAGGCTGGTGCCCACTATGAGTCCTCGGTGATTGGTGCGTTTGGCCGCTATCTGCTCACCGTCATCATGGTGTTTGGCAGCCAGGTGCTCAACACCATCTTTGCCGTTGGCCTGACCATCCATTACGGGCATGCCTGCGAAAAGCTCGACGGCGTGAGTGCCGAAGAGGCCATCGAAACGTTCGAAACGCTATAAGTCAGCGGGGAAACCGCTGACCACGGGACTCTAAGGCTTTTAACGAAAACCTATTGCCGCTTACCACTTATTCCCTATCACACTCATGATTCCCGACACGCTATCGCTCAACCGCCAGCTCATTACGCAGTGGCAGCACGACGACCGTTACGACTACGACCGTGAGCTTGCCAGCGACGACCGTGGCGTGTTCAGTTGGCTGACGGAGCGCCTGAAGGAATTCCTGAGCGATCTTCTCGACACGACTGTCAGCAGCACTGCCGTGACCTATTTGCTGATTGCTCTTGGTGGTGTGGCCTTGCTGTTCGTCGCCTGGCAGGTGTGGAAGCACAATCCCAGCCTCTTTTCGCGGCGAAGTGAGAAGAGAGTGCTCGACTACGACGTAGCCGACGACACCATCTATGGCGTCGACTTTGAGGGAAACATCCGTCAGGCACTGGCCTCGGCCGACTATCGGCAGGCCGTGCGATGGCTCTACCTGCAGACGCTCTCCTAGCTTAGCGACAATCATCGCATAGACTGGCAGCCGCACAAGACCCCTACGCAGTACATGCGTGAGGCAGGCAATGGGGCATTCAGCCTGATGAGCCGCCACTTCATGCGGGTGCGCTACGGCAACTTCGAGGCCACCGAACAGCTGTTTCAGGACATGAAGCTGCTGCAAGCGACCATACAGAAAGGAGGTGACTGCCTGTGAACAAGAAATTTCTGGTAGGCATCACGCTTTTCGCCGTGGCCATGTTCCTCCTGCAATATCGCATGCCCAACGAGTTCTCGTGGGATGCAAGCTTCTCTACCAACAGCCGCCATCCATACGGTTGCCGCCTGTTCGACAGCATCCTTTCGACATCGATGCCTCATGGCTATACAATTACGGCGCAGACACCTTGGCAATTAGACAAAGAGAATAGCGGGCCTAAGTCGCTCATCGTCCATCAGCAGTTCTGCGACGACTACGACGCGCTGCTGAAGCTGTCACGACTGGGGTGGCGAGTGCTGCTGCTCATTGACTACGGCGACTGGTGGCTCGAAGACACGCTCCGCTGCAAGCTGTCGCATCATGCGCCGCCCTCTGCCCTCCATCCTCTTCCCCCCACCTTCCACTCTTGCCTGCACTGGGAAGAAGAGAATGACGACTATGCCGACAGTCAGGCCGACTTCGAGGTGATGACGCGGCTCGTAGGCACAGCGTCGCTGAAGAGCGACTCCTGCTGGGGCATCCCACTGCTCACCAGCAACACAAACGCGGACGATGTAGTCATTGCTATGCGTTTTCTGGTAGGAGAGGGCGAACTGACGGTGACGTCGGCACCGCTGCTCTTCACCAACTACGCCCTGCTCAACGATGCTGCACGTCCCGTTGCCACACGCATGCTCGATCGTCTGAAAGTCCTGCCCGTGGTGCGCATCGACAAGACGCTCAGCGATAACCACAGGAACACGAGCACACCGCTAATCGTCTTTCTGGAACAGCCGCCGCTACGTCTGGCCATCTACCTGACTGCCATTACAGTCGTGCTCTTCCTGCTGTTCACCGCCCGTCGCCGACAGCGCATCATTCCCGTCATCGACCCGCCTCAGAACAACAACCTGGAGTTTGTGCGCCTGATAGGAACGCTCTATTACCACAGGGGCAAGCGCGACAAGAACATCGGGCAGAAGCTCGACGAGACCTACCGTCTCTATGAGACAACATGTGAAACAACAAAAGAACCATAGATATGCAAGACACCTATTCATCACCCCGTATCGACCTGACCGAACTGACTGGGCGCATCGGTCAGCTCAGAGAACAGATAGCCCAAGTCGTCGTCGGACAGAACGATGCCGTCGGCCTCCTGCTCACTGCTATCCTGGCCAACGGCCATGTACTCATAGAAGGAGTGCCCGGCGTGGCTAAGACATTGCTGGCCCGCCTCATAGCCAAGCTGATCGATGCCCGCTTCAGCCGCCTTCAGTTCACGCCCGACCTCATGCCAAGCGACGTGCTGGGCACCAATGTGTTCAACATGCAGACCGCGCAGTTCGACTTCCATCCCGGCCCCGTCTTTGCCGACATTGTGCTGGTCGACGAAATCAACCGTGCCCCTGCCAAGACCCAGGCTGCCCTCTTCGAAGTCATGGAGGAGCGTCAGGCAACCATCGACGGCGTGACCCACAGCATGGGCGAGATCTACACCATCATTGCCACCCAGAACCCCGTAGAGCAGGAAGGCACCTACAAACTGCCCGAGGCACAGACCGACCGCTTCATGATGAAAATCACCGTAGGCTATCCCACCATCGACGAGGAGGTGCAGATTCTGGAACGCCACCACCAGAACCAGCGTCTCACGTCGCTCGACGGCATCCGTCCCGTCATTACCAAAGACGAGCTTATGCAGTTGCGGAAGATGCTCACGCAGGTGTTTGTCGACAAGGCGCTCCTGCAATACATTGCCTCGGTCGTTACGCAGACCCGTCAGAGCCACGCCGTGTTCTTAGGTGCATCGCCACGAGCCTCGGTGGCCATGCTGGCAGCTGCGAAAGCCTACGCCCTGCTGCAAGGGCGCGACTACGTGATGCCCGACGACATACGCCTCGTGGCGCCAAGCATCCTGCAACACCGCATCATCCTCACCGCCGAGGCCGAGATGGAGGGACTGACGCCCGTGAAAGCCGTCGACCGCCTCATAGACAAGGTGGAAGTACCGAAATAATGATGAATCGTGAATATTGATTTGTTTCTGACGCGCCGTTTCTACCTCGCCATGACCGTCATCATCCTGCTCATCGCTGCAGGTTTCGGTCTGCCCCCGCTCTACACTGTGGGGCGCTTGCTGTTGCTCCTGTTCCTGTGTGCCGTGCTGGCCGATGCCCTGCTGCTGTGGCATAAGAAGGCCATCACTGCCGAGCGCGTGGTGGGCGATCGCTTCTCGAACGGCGATCCCAACGACGTAATCATACGCTTGGAGAGCAGCTATCCCTTTGCCATCAGGACCGAGACCATCGACGAGATTCCCTTCGTCTTCCAGAAGCGCGACGTGCTCTTCTGCGCCGACCTGCCTAAGCAGGGCAGCAAGGCCATTCGCTATCAGCTCACGCCTACTGCCAGGGGAGTGTATGGCTTCGGCCATATACGCGTGTTCGTCGCCACCCGGTTAGGATTGCTGCAACGCCGCTACACCCAGGGCCACCCGAAGAACGTGAAGGTCTATCCCTCCTATCAGATGCTGCGCCAATACGAGCTGCTGGCCCACAGCCGTAATATCACCGAGATAGGCATCAAGCGTGTGCGCCGTATAGGCCATAACACCGAGTTCGAACAAATCAAGGACTACGTCGTAGGCGACGACTACCGCACCATCAACTGGCGAGCTACCGCCCGGCGACATACGCTCATGGTGAACGAGTATCAGGAAGAACGGTCGCAGCCAGTCTACAGCGTCGTCGACAAAGGGCGCATGATGCAGCAGTCGTTCCAGGGCATGACGCTTCTCGACTATGCCATCAATGCCTCGTTAGTGCTCAGCTTTGTGGCTATCAACAAGGAAGACCGCGCCGGTCTGGTGACCTTCTCCGACCAGTTTGGCACGTTTGTCCCCGCCTCTCGCCAGAGCGGACAGATGCAAACGCTGCAAGAGGCACTCTATGCCGAACAGACGACATTTCGTGAGACCGACTTCTCGGCACTCATTGCCGGACTGGCTCGCCATCTGAGCCGTCGCTCGCTGCTCATCCTCTACACCTCGTTCACGTCGATGGCCGCCCTGCGACGGCAGCTGCCCTTCCTGCGCCAGCTTTCAGTCCGCCACCGTCTGCTTGTAGTGTTCTTCGAAGACGAGGAACAGCGCGACTACATTCACAGCCCGGCCCGCAACGCCGAGGAATACTGCCAGCATGCCGTTGCTGCCAAGTATGCCTACGAGCAGCACCTCGCTGTGACCACCCTGCGTCAGTACGGCATTCTTGCCCTGCTCACCACGCCGCGGCAGCTGTCGGTCGATGTCATCAACCGCTATCTGGAAATAAGACACTAAGCGTGCCCGGTGCTACTGGTTGAAATGGTAATGCCTACCATTCGAGGTAGTCATACTGAAATTTTTGCAATTGTGTTTTCCAGAAGGTTTTCAATGACCGTATTCGCACAACAATAACAACGATGCCCTCACCTTTTCAGGGAAAAAATTTGTTGTGTCGAAAATTATTTATACCTTTGCAACGTTGATGACATTGATATGAGGATATTTACAGAACAAGCCATCAAGAAGTTTGCAGAGGAGCACCCGGAATCGCGGGTAGCACTACAAGTTTGGGTGGCAGTGGTGAAAAGTAGCCGATGGACATGTTTCGCTGATATCAAGAGAGACTTCAATACCGTTGATGCAGTGGGCAACTAGCACTATGTGTTCGATATCATGGGGAATCACTTTCGCATAGTGGCAGTAGTTAAATTCACCATCGGATTCATCTATATCCGTTTCATTGGCACTCACAAGGAATATGAAAAAACCATATAAGGACAGGAGGTGACTATGACGAAGATTGAGAATAGAGAGCAGTATGAGTGGGCCGTGGCCCGTGTAGAGCATCTGCTGCCACTGGTGGACGACGAGACACCACGCACCGATCCCAGCAGCATAGAACTGGAGCTGCTGTCGAACTTGGTGGCCGATTACTCGGAGGAGAACTTCTCCATTGGCAAGCCTACACTCGCCGATGTCATTAAGATGCGCATGGCAGAACTGGGCATTACCCAATCGAAGCTGGCTGAGATTCTCGGTCTGAGTCCCTCGCGCATCAGCGACTACATCACTGGCAAGAGCGAACCCACACTGAAAGTGGCTCGCGATTTGAGCATCAAGTTAGACATTGCCCCGGCCGTGGTGCTGGGTGTTTGAGACCATCGATCAGTTTACGAAAGAAGTAACAAATCATTGCAAATGAAAAGAATAAAACCCGTAGCACCGTGGCTGTGCGTGCTTGTAGCTGTGGCCTGTGCCCTGTTGTATGCTGAGTCCGACCTGCTGTGGAAGGTGGGTCAGCACAGCCTCTTCCTCTATTCGTCGCTCTTTTTCAAGCAGCAGATGGTTGTGCCGGGCGGCATGCTCTCATACTTGGGCACGTTCTTCACCCAGTTCTTCTTCCATCCTTGGCAGGGCGTTGTCATGCTGTGTGGCTGGTGGCTGCTGCTCTTGTGGCTGACGAAACGGGCCTTCGGCATACCCGACAGGTGGAATGTCGTGGCGCTGGTGCCCGTGGCAGTCCTGATTACGACGAACATGTGTATGGGCTATTGGGTCTATGTGATGAAACTTCAGGGATGGTTCTTTGTGCCTACCATCGGTACGACTGCCGCCGTGGCCCTGCTATGGGCTTTCCGCAAGTTGCCCGAGAAGCTCTGGCTGCGCATAGTCTTTGTGGTGCTGACGGTGCTGGCAGCCTATCCGCTGATGGGTGTCTATGGCCTTGCCGCCGCCCTGCTGATGGCTGTTTGGACGTGGCGGATCTCCAAACGCCACACGCAGAACGCGCTGCTCTCAGCCGCAGCCCTGTTGGCCGTGTTGGCGGTGCCCTTGCTCTACTATCGGTTCGTCTATTACCAGACCAGCCTCGCCGACATCTATCGGACGGCGCTGCCCGTTTTTGCCATCTTCGAGGAGCATCCCCTCTACTATATCCCCTATTATCTGCTGGCAGGCTCCTTCCTGGGGCTATGCCTCCTTCCCGGCTTTAATCCCAATCCTTCTCGCGGAAGAGAGAGGGTGGGACTCTTGCTGAGGCTTGCCTTGCTGGCGGTGCTGGTGGCCGGCGTATGGCATTTCTGGTATAAGGATGCCAATTTCCATCACGAGCTGCGGATGGCGCGCTGCATAGAGCAGGCCGACTGGGAAGGCGTGATAGAAGAGGGCAAGACGCAGACCGACGAGCCCACCCGTGCCATCGTCATGATGCACAACCTGGCCCTGAGCCGACTGGGGCGGCAGTGCGACGAGATGTACAGCTTTCCGAAAGGCTCCAAGCGTAGCAACACCCCGTTGCCCATCTACATGTTTACGGTGGCTGGCAGGATGATCAACTACCAGTATGGCTTGCTGAACGAGAGCCACCGCATGTGCATGGAACAGGGCGTGGAGTATGGCTGGAGCGCGGAGCTGTTGCAGTATATGGCCCGCAACGCCCTGCTTGGCAACGAGCCGCAAGCTGCCAGGAAATACCTGAACCTGCTCAGGCAGACGCTGTTCTACGGCGAATGGGCCGACCACATGGAAGAGCTGCTCGACCACCCGGAGCTTCTGGCCCGCAACCGCGAGACGGGTCCCGTGACCCACATGCTGCACTACGACGACATTCAGAGCCAGGGCGACGGCTATGTAGAGAAGAACCTGATGAACATACTGTCGCGGCTCGACAGCGACGACCCCTACTTTCAGGAGCAGGCCGTTCTCGCCGCCATGTGGACTCGCAATCCCGACGATTTCTGGCCGCGCATCATCAGGTATGCACAATTGCGTCCGAACCAGAAGATGCCCCGTATCTTCATGGAGGCAGCCTGTCTTTTCGGACACATGCAGGAGCAGGACTTCATCGTCAACTTGCCCGACAAGAGCGTGTTGAACAGTTTCAACAGTTTCATGCAGCAGCTGCAGCAGAACAAGGGGCGCTCTGCCAAGGAACTGCGCCGCATTCTCTTCCCCTTCTACGGCAACACTTACTATTTCGAATATTTCTTCCTAAAGGACATCACTTACTATTGATATGAAGAAACTGCTTGTCATCATCGCCGTTGTGGCAGCCTTCGCCGGCTGCGGCGACAAGATACCGGGAACGTTCAGCGAGTCGGCCGACCTGCCTCGCATCTATCCAGACTACACCAATGTCACCATACCCGTCAACATGGCTCCGCTGACCTTTTTAGCTGACGGTAGGAGCGAAGCAATAGTGGCTCGGCTGACCTCTGGTGAGGAAGAAGTGGTTTGTGGGGGCAGCAAGATACAGCCCGATGCCGACGACTGGCGACGGCTTGTCGAGAGTGCTATGAGTGCTTCGGACAGCTGCAAGGCCGTCAAGGTCGAGGTCTACATCAAAGACAACGGGCAGTGGACGCGCTTCAAGCCCTTCAATATCTACGTTTCGCCCGACAGCATCGACCCCTATATCAGCTACCGTCTGATAGCACCGTCGTATGTCACCTACGAAGACCTGACCATCAGCCAGCGCTGCTTGGAGAATTACGACGAGAGCGTCATTTACGACAACATGCTCTGCACGGAGCCTACCTCGGGGCAGTGCATCAACTGCCATAACTACCAGAACTACAATCCCAATCGCATGCAGTTCCACGCCCGTCAGAATCAGGGTGGCACCATTATTGCCTGCGACGGGAAGATACGGAAAATCAACATGGCTTCCGACTCCATCCTCTCCGCTGGCGTCTATCCCGCCTGGCATCCGTGGCTCAATCTTATCGTCTATTCAACCAACAAGACGTTCCAGACCTTCCATATTACCAACCCCGACAAGATTGAGGTGTTCGACACGCAGAGCGACTTGATAGCCTACGACGTGGAGCACAATGAGGTGACCAACATCGAGAACGACCCCTTGGAGTTTGAGGTGTTTCCCTGCTGGGCACCCGACGGCAAGTCGCTCTATTACTGCAGTGCCCACTATGAGTATCAGGATGACATAGACCCCGGCTTGGAACTCGTGCACCGTTTCAGTGAGGTGAAATACAACATCTACCGGAAGAGTTTCGACCCCGAGACCCTTGAGTTCGGCCCACGCGAGCTGGTGTTCGATGCCGTGTCGATGGACAAGAGTGCCACCCTGCCTCGTGTCTCGCCCGATGGCCGCTGGCTCTTGTTCACGCTTGCCAAATACGGTGTCTTCCACGTCTGGCACCGCGATGCCGACCTCTGGATGGCCCCTCTCTTCCCCCTTGATGAGAAGGCCGACAGCCTGTCTGACCCGTCTGTTGCTCAAGGGGGAAGCCTGAAGATGGCCAGACCATTGGAGGAACTGAACTCCCCCGACGTGGAGAGCTACCACTCTTGGTCGAGCAACGGCCGATGGGTGGTCTTCAGCAGTCGCCGCTACGATGGCAACTTCACCCGCCCGTTCTTCGCGCATATCGACAAGGACGGACGTGGCGCCAAGCCCTTCGAGCTGCCTTGTGCCGATCCCGACTATCACCGCCAGTTCATGAGGAGCTATAACATCCCCGAATTCATGCGAGGCCCCGTCACCATTCGGCCACAGGCTTTTGCCGATGTGCTGAAGGGCGATGGCGAAAGGGTGAAATACGTTGGGCAACTTGAGAAATAACGCTGTTTGAATTACCTCGCAATTCGTGCTGAATTACCTCGCAATTCAGTATTAATTATCGTGTAATTCAGTATTAATTACAGCCTAATTCAGCATCAATTGCAGCCTAATTCAGCATCAATTGCAGGGCAATAAGAAGAGGATGCGCCTTTTGGGCACACCCTCTTCTCGTATTTTAGGCTGTTTTTGCCTTAGAACAGCTTGTTGGGATAGACGCCCTCGTCTACCAGCTTCTTGATGCGCTCAACCGTGGCCTCACGGTCGGCGGCGTAGGTCACGCCGAACCACTTCGAGGTGGTGTCGAGCACCTCGCAGGTAGCCGTGCCCTCGGTGATGAGCTTGTTGACCATCAGCGGGATGAAGAACTCGGCTTTCAGGTTCTCCATGTTCTTCGGATTGCTGAGGAACTCCTTGAAGTAGGCCTCAGAGTGCTCGAAGTAGTCGGGAGTGAAGCCCCACATGTTCATCGATACGGGCACGTTCTCCTCTAAGGGCTGCCACTCGCCCTGCTCGTCCTTGTAGCAGATGGCGTTGCCTTTGTCGGCAATGCGCATAATCTCGGTGCGCTCTACGACGTCGGTCAGATGGCGCTTCTCGTTATAGGCACAGACGCCACGGGCCACACTGCCGTTCTCGGAGAGCGTATTGCAGCAGCGGAAGCCCACCATGGCATATTCGTTCTTCGAACCTTCCTTCAGACCAGAGAGGAACTTGCCAATCTGCATGAAGGCATCGCGTCCGTAGAAGTCGTCACAGTTGATGACGCAGAATGGCTCTTTGATAACATCCTTGCCCATGAGCACGGCGTGGTTGGTTCCCCAGGGCTTCACACGTCCTTCGGGCACCTTGAAGCCTTCGGGCAGTGCGTCGAGAGCCTGGAAGCAGAGCTCGCAGGGCACCTGACCTTGATATTTTGAGAGAATCTGAGTGCGGAACTGCTCTTCGAAGTCTTTGCGGATGACCCAGACAATCTTTCCGAATCCGGCCTGAATGGCATCGTAGATGCTATAGTCCATGATTGTTTCTCCGTTGGGGCCCAGACCATCGAGCTGCTTGAGTCCACCATAGCGGCTGCCCATACCGGCAGCGAGCAAGAATAGTGTAGGTTTCATTGTTTTTTTTATATTTAAGGGTTAGAATAATTGTTGTTGCAAAAGTAGCATTTTAAATTGAGATTTGATAATTGAGGATTGAGAATTTGCGTTTGCTTGACAAAAATTAATACTCTCATCTCAGAATGGATAGCCGATGGCAAGGTGCAGGGTGTGCATGTCCTTGAACCGCTCGATGTTGAAATAGCCTGCCTTGTTGGTGTCGTAGGGTACGTGCAAGCCAAGTCCCCAGTCAACGCGCACCACCAGGAACCCTAAGTTGTAGCGAAGACCGATGCCAGTGCCTGTAGCCAGTTCCTTGAACAGGTTCTTGAACTTGAAACTGGCACCTTCGAATGCTTTGTTCCAGATGTTGATTACCTCTTTTTGTGCATCATCCTCATTACCTTCGAGGTCAATATGGTGTCCGCGTGACCACACGTTGCCGGCATCGAGGAAGAGGGCTCCGTAGAGGTTGCCGAACAGTCGGTAGCGGAACTCGGCATTGAGAATCAGTCGCATGTCGCCGTGTTGCACCATGTAGGAAGCTCGTCGGTCGTAAGTGCCCTTGAAGCTGCCAGGGCCTATGGAGCGTGCTGTGAAGGCACGTATGCTGTTGGCTCCACCTACGTAGTAGCCCTCGGTGAAAGGATAACTG
>CAJONO010000007.1 GCA_905235905.1 uncultured Prevotella sp. | reverse complement strand
CCGATATTTTCACCCATCACCAAGGCTATGCCTAAATAAATAGGTAATACGCCCGTAGAGCAGAGTAGGATGGTGATAGCCATGACGGCTGCCGACGACTGTACGATGCAGGTAATCAGTGTACCGATGCCCAAAAAGGCAAGAATCGTCCAATAGCTGTTGGTGTCGAACGAAGCAAAGAACCGCACCACCGCCTCGTTGTGCTCCAGGTCCATCTCCTTACCCGCTGTACTCAGCATCACCAGCGAGAGGAACATAAACGCGATGCCAAACAGGAAGTCGCCCACAAAGCGGTGGCGCTTCATGTAGATAAGTATGATGCCGATGGCAAAAGCCGGGAACACGACGCTGGTCAAATCGACGTTGTAGCCCAGCGACATAATCCAAGCCGTGAGCGTCGTACCGATGTTGGCACCCATAATTACCGAGATGGCCTGCGCCAGCGTCAGTAATCCTGCCGACACGAACGAAACGGTCATCACCGTCGTGGCCGACGACGACTGCACAGCACAAGTCACGAAGGTTCCCGTCAGCATACCTGTCAGCCGGTTCGTCGTCATCCGTGCCAGGATATGTCGCAGCTGTGGTCCCGCCAGTTTCTGCAGTGCGTCGCTCATCATGCGCATGCCGAATATCAGCAGTCCCAATGCGCCCAGCATCTTCAGCGACAAGAGTAAATAGTCAGGTGTCGTTTCCATTCTTTTTTGCCGCAAAGGTACGGCTATCCCCCTATACAAACGAAGGAAGCCTGTTACGATATGGTTACGTAACAGGATTGTAACAATTCCGTATTCCATAATCGTATCATAGGTAAATACCTACTTCTTGCTAATCGCGTTTCGTTAGAGGCCCTACATATTCCGACGGTACCCCCCCAGTTTTGAGTATTGCATTGTCGCCTTTTTCGTCGTACCTTTGCGGTCGAATTTTTAGCCATTTAAGATAAGATAGAAATGAACGCGACAATTGTAGTTTGCGGTTCCTCAACAGGAACGTGCGAGGCTATCGCAGAGAAGATAGCCCGGAAGTTGGGTTGTGAGGCCATCAACGTACAGGATCTCACAGCCGAAGTAGTGAACAGCAACCAGAACCTGATCCTTGGCACCTCGACATGGGGCGCTGGCGAGTTGCAGGATGACTGGTACGATGGTTTGAAGGTGCTGCAGGGTGCTGACTTGTCAGGCAAGACCATCGCCCTCTTCGGCTGTGGCGACTGTGAGAGCTATAGTGACACCTTCGTAGGTGGCATCGGTAAGTTGTATAACGGCATCAAGGCTGCGATTGAGCGAGGGCAGAGCCAAGCATGCTTGGACTCTGCAGAGCGTGAGCAGGCTCAAACGGAGTTTAAGGCCAGTGGCACCCGTTTCGTGGGAACCGTAGATATCAATTCGTAGGCAGAGAAACAATACAGGAAATATACTGACCCTTAAAAAGTTGCATGGAGATAGCTCCTACGGGGTTTAGGTTACAAACTGAAAGTACAACACACTTTTTCAAGTGGACTCATATTTATAGGTTGGACAAAGTTGAATTTCGCGGCCTTATAAATAATGGTTTTATTGGGGGGGGTATTTGCTTATGTAAGACCGCTTTACGGCACGGAATAATCCAAGCTGTCATGGTCGCAGACAAAGAAAATTTCACCTGTGCACAGCCGTGGGCTGTTGCACAGGTGAAACTCCTATCGGCATACGCCGAATGTACGGTCAATGTAATTATTCGACCCTGCGAACCAGGCGCACAGAATTCCTAAAATATTTTGCATATTCAACACCCTCATTGTTAATACCCAAGTCGTTATAAAGGTTACCAGTTCCCACGGTCCAGGCATACCTTGGGACGGTAGTAGAGGTAGAGTTGCCAGAGCCGTCGTTGATGGTGACAGTTATAGTGTAGCCACTACCAGACCCGCTATATTCCGTTGCATACCAGTAACGTGCCGAGACACCAGGACTCGATATAGCATGATTTTCATCCGTATCCGAAATCTTCCAGCCAGCTGCCGGCAGGAACACAGCACCCTTGGCTTCAAGATTGGTCCATTGGTCAGTAGTACATTCTGTTTTATCACCAGCGTAAAGTCTGTTGCTAGGATACACAACATTGGGTTTACCCCAGGTGGCTTCTTCGGCAGTAAACGTCACATTATCAGGGAGCAGAAGTAGACCCAACACGCCATCATCAGTGTCACTGTCTTTCTTAATGATAGCCGTGTAATAGCGTACACCAGTGGTTTCTCCGACGGTGGCACCAGTACGTCTACTGAGCAAATAATTCCAATCGTTTTGGGTCATGGTGAACCAGCCGGAGCCGAGATCGCGAATCAGGTCGGGATTCACACCCCAGTCCTTGAATTGTCCGGCGAAATTGCTGTAATCTGTAGTCCAAGGACCAATGCCCCACTGGTAGCCATAATCTGTGCTCCAGCCAAACAGGTCAATCGTGCCGGTGGTTGATTGTAGGTTGTTGGCCTCGGTTGCGCCGACATACGCGTCCTGAGTTGGTGCGAATGACCATGAGGTTACTGTTCCATTGTCAAGAGTAGCCCGCAGGTTGCCCTTCGAGAATTTCACATTGAATCTGCCAATATTGAAAGTGCCACTAAGCGCCAAGTCTTCAGTGCTCTGTGTCATCTTCACCGAGACGGTATAGTATTTTCCGTTGTCAAACGTGATGCCCGACTTGCTGTATTCATAGATCTTGTCGTCAGAGCCGAAAGCCTTCAGGCTGATGGATTGGCTGCTGAATCCTGGCAGTGCCACATAAAGCTCGCTGGTGGCCGATGCGGGGTTGACGGTGTAGCTGTTGCTGCCGACGGTGACGACGAGCGAATTGACATCGATGGGGGTGGCACCCTTTTTCAGCGTGAACTTCACGATGGCCTGCTGACTGACGAAGCTTACATGACCGCTCACGCTAATCCTGTTGTCACCATCGACCGATGCGATGGTAGCCGTGGCCGTAGCGTAGTCAAAGTTGGCGGCAATATCGGCCAGTGTACCTATCTGGCCGTCATAGCTGATGTCGCCGCTCTTGGGAAACTGCAGCGTAATTTCCTCGTTGGCAGCGAAGGTCGTGTTGGTAAATTCGCCGCTCAGATTGGCCGTTGCGCCGGCAGTCTCTGGCTGCAGGTAGCCCTCCACCCATTCGGTGCCCTTCTTCACATATACTTTCTCGTTAGTGGCCCAGGTGGCCGTAAGTGTTCCGTCGCCAGACTCACTCAGCGCACGTGTGGTGGCATTGTCGCTGCCTTTGGTGGCCTCGATGGTCATCTTATACACCTGAGAGGCTACGGGCGATACGGGCTGCACGTCAGCCTCGTCGCTGTCGTTTGAGCATGCAGAGAAGGTGACGCCTGCCAACAGCAGGGCACCCAGCACGCGAATGTCGTTAAAAGTTGTCTTTTCCATGTTTCTATTTTTTAAAAGTTGTGTTCCTGATTTTTTCATTCCATGACGTTATTCTCAGTCTTCCCAGTCTTGCTGCCCGCCACCTTGATAGTCACTACGACTACTTTCTACACTACTGTTATCCCAGTTTTGCTGGCCGCCTCGTCCGTAGCTACTACGGCTGACTTGCATCAGTGCTGCACTTTGCTGCAGCATTACCACCTTCATGGAAGGCCTGTCATAATTTTTTCTTTTCATATCGATCGATTAAAAGTTTATAAAAATTCCTCTCTCATTTTGACTTCTATATTGAGTCCACTTGAAAAAGTGTGTTGTACTTTCAGTTTGTAACCTAAACCTAAAGTAGGGGTGGCATAACACAGACAGGGGGGGCAGTGACGCTCGACCTCTGGTCGCTTCGACACTTCGAAGAACCCCTGCATCGGCAGTAAGATGATTCGAAGGAGGGGTGACACAACACGCTGCTGTCTCGGGTGTCGCCCCTGCGGGTAGGGGCTGATTAACAGTTCTCATGAATTTCTATATGGTTCTGCGAGATTCTATGTCAACATTGTTATAAACCATGCTGCTTTCATCTATGGAGAGTGCGAAGGTAGGCCGGAAATCGTGAACAAAAAAAAAAAAACGAATAGTTGCTAAATTACACATTTTGTTGACACAAATCAAGACCTTACTGCCCAACAGCTCTCAGTTTTAACGGATTGGCGCCACGCCTTGAGAGCGAGGCAATCAGTCTGCAGGAGTCGGGCATCACACGGTCACTCTGCATATTTGTGCCGACGGCTAGCATGTACGTCCTCTTTCAGGATTTGGCCCATGCGCTCCAGGCTCCACTCGCCGCTGTCCCAAAGGCGGTCCATGCCCTTGTCTACCTTGCAGGCGAAGAACAGGCAGACCACTTCGCGCAGTTCATCGAGTTGTTTTCCGCATCGAGTCTGCATTCCAGTTGTACTCGATGTAGATAGGATACTTCTTGTCTGGCTGAACCGTCTTTGGTAGTCTCAGTTTCAATCTGCCTTTCGGATAGTCTCTTGCTGTACGTCCCATACTTCCATAGAAATTAAATGATCAGCAGGAGGATTTTCGCAAAGGTACGAGTTTTTGATCATTTTATTTTGATTTTTGGGCTAAAAATGGCTCAGTCCGAAAAGGCTGTTGAAACAAACCGCCCGCTATGCGCATAATTTCATAAGTCTGAAGAGGAAGAATGGAATGTCAGAGACTCCCCTAAACTGAACCCTGAACGCCTTGACCTTGGCATTGAAAGATTCCGCTGCGGCATTGGTAGCCCTGTTGACGAAGAAATTAAGGATTGTTTCATAGTGGTTGTGGAAAGTATCGATGACGATGTAGAAAGCATCGGTTCCAAACCTGTCTACTTTGTCAAACCATCTGGCCAGTTTCAACCTTGCAGCGTTGATGTGGCTCTTGGCATTGTATATGTCTGTGAGTTCCATCGCCAGGTCGTATGCCTTCTTCAGCTCGGGATAGTACTCAAAGATGATGTCTGCCCTCCACCGCTGCGATTCCGTCCACTTTGACTTGCGCTTGCCTCTTCCTGTCGAACTTGTGCAATTTTTGCACAGGTTGCTCCTTCTTCCAATTCATCCGCAGTATAGATGTTTCCAATATGTCGCAGCTCTTTACAATTCTTGTAGTACTCCAGAAGCGCCTCCATCTGCTCCTTCGTAAGAGTCTTGCCATCAAATTCACTTTCTTCATCAGACAATGTTGGCTTGGTGACAATCATCATATCCTGAATACGAGCATTT
>CAJONO010000006.1 GCA_905235905.1 uncultured Prevotella sp. | reverse complement strand
TTTTTTTGATAAGAATTGCGGAAATAGCTCAGTTGGTAGAGCACAACCTTGCCAAGGTTGGGGTCGCGGGTCCGAGTCCCGTTTTCCGCTCTCTTTTTTTATTTTTAGGAAAACAACAATATTCTGATGAATTTATATTTAAGGTATTTTGATAGGGAGACGCTTGTCGGTAGTGCCGATGAGGCTATTGATTTTCTGAGAAGTATTGACGAAATAGACATGAATCACGTTCTCGAGGCAGATATTCGTGACTATGCGGCAAGCGACATGTTCTTTCCTAAGCGTTATAAGATTCGCCCGCGTGTTTATTTTATTATTATTAAGACAGAAGCTGCAACCATGGCCGATTTCAAGGACAAGAAAGCTTTGCGCTCACACCCCATGGTGGAAGAGAAGGAGCGCATGGCTTCGCCTGTGATTCTGAAGCTGAATGAAGAGCGTGAGGGATGGTATGAGGGTACGATGGACTTCAAGCGCGTTCAGATGGTTCCTGGAACAGGCAAGTTTCAATATCGTGACACTCATTTCGTTGCACAGCTAAAAGCAATGTCGGGCATGGACTGCTACAATCGTATTGTAGAGCATTTGCGCCAACGTGTCGACGAGCGCAGTCAGTTCCCTTCTGCCAAAGGTAAGAACTTCCATTTCAAGTATCTCGGTATGTGCAAGTAACGGCTTGTCGATTCCTGGGGAAATTTAAGTAACCGACGCGTATGAACAAGGTGATGCTGATAGGCAATGTGGGCAAGGAGCCGGAGGTTCGCTATGTGGATCAAGGACAGGCCGTGGCTCGTATTACGCTTGCTACCACCGAGCGGGGCTACACTTTGCAGAATGGTACGCAAGTGCCAGACAGAACAGAATGGCACAATGTTATTCTCTGGAAACGACTGGCTGAGATAGTGGAACGTTACGTGCATAAGGGCGACAAGCTCTATATAGAGGGCCGGTTGCACTATGCCTCGTTCGACAACAAGCAAGGTCAGCGACAGTATTACACTGAGGTGTGGGCTGATAATATGGAGATGCTTACACCTCGTTCGCAGTCAGTACAGGCTCAGCCGTCTCAACCAACGCAACGCACGACAGCGCCACAGGACAACGATAATAGCGGCAGCGAAACCTTACCGTTCTAAAGAAACGACCTAACGAAAATGGATTCTTTCCTACAATTATTTAATGAGGTTCAATTCTTGACTCCATCTTTGGGAGCCATTATGGCAGGCGTTATGGCCTGCCTATTGCTTTTTGTCTCTGGGTTTGCCTCTGGTTCTGAGATAGCCTTTTTCTCTCTTACTCCCAGCGACCTCAATGAACTTGACGAAGAGAAGCGCAAGAGCGACGAACTGATTAAGATGCTACGTGCCGACTCGGAGCGCACCTTGGCCACGATTCTGATAACCAACAATCTGGTGAATGTGACCATTATTATGCTCTGTAACTATTTCTTTGCGCATACCATCGACTTTGGTCATGCCTATTGGCTGGAGTTTGTTGTCATTACCATATTGCTCACGTTTCTGTTGTTGCTTTTTGGTGAAATTATGCCCAAGGTCTATTGTGCCAAGCATTCGCTGACGGTATGCAGAGCGTTTGCTGGCATCATCGTTGGTCTCGAACGATTGTTCAGGCCATTGGCCACTGTGCTTATCAGCACAGGAGTGCTGGCAGAAAAGGTTGTTCAGAAGGAGAACCACGTGCTTAGCGTAGACGATCTTGAACAGGCACTGGAGCTAACCGACAAGGAAGACATCAAGGCGGAACAGAACATGCTGGAGGGCATCGTTCGCTTTGGCGATGAAACAGCCAAGGAGGTGATGACCAGCCGACAGGATGTGGTTGCACTGGACTTTCGCTCCACCTTTCCCGATGTGCTTCATTGCATTGTGGAGAATAATTACTCGCGCATTCCTGTCTATCAGGATTCTATGGACAATATTCGGGGCATTCTTTATATCAAGGACCTGTTGCCTCACTTGTCGAAACCAGCTTCCTTCCGCTGGCAGTCGCTTATCAGACCGCCCTATTTCGTGCCTGAGACCAAGAAGATTGACGACCTTCTGTGCGACTTTCAGGAGAACAAAGTCCACATCGCCATCGTTGTCGATGAGTTTGGCGGCACCAGTGGCATGGTGACGCTTGAGGATATTCTGGAGGAGATTGTCGGTGAAATCAACGACGAATATGACGAGGAAGAAAAATCGTATGTCCGTCTGAACGCTAACACCTACGTGTTTGAGGGCAAGACATTGCTTACAGACTTCCTGCGACTTCTCGACTTGGACGATGAGTTGTTCGACGAGGTGCAGGGCGATGCCGATACGTTGGCCGGTCTGATGCTCGAACTGAAGGGCGATTTCCCGAAAGTTCACGAGACGCTGGAATACAAGAATCTGAAGTTTGAGATTGTTGAGATGAACGAACACCGCATCTCAAAAATCAAAATCATTTACCAGCCCAATTCGTAGAGTCCTGCCGCATAGTACCAACTCAGGTGAGTGATGTATTCCTGATAGGGAGTCTGATAGGGTATGGTTTGCGGCACAAACATACTGATACCGCCATAGCGCTCGTCAGTAAGATTCTTGAAGTTGTCATACGGCACCATACCGTTGGTCATCCATCCGTTTTTGGCGTTTTTCTTGTAGACAACAGCACGGTCGAAGGCCTCCTTCCATTTCGAATAGGCCGTTGAGTCGGCATTGTGCAGCATGATGTCGTTCATGTCGTACATGTCTATCTTCTGAGCTTTTCCATAGTATATAAGTCCGGCCACGGAAGGAATCATGTTGCTTTCTTTTGACAGAAACGAGTGGAGCACAGCATTGGTGGCAACAGCCAGTTGAGGAAGCTCGCTGGTCTTCACAACCGAGAGTGGCGTCCGACTGTTATATTCGTGATATCTCCAATCGGAATCCGTATAAGAAATGGGAATGACTTGAGCAAAATAGGAATCGGCAATGGCCTGATAGAAGGTGTCGGTAGTATTGAACATGCTTTTCGTCATCGTGTCGTATGGAGCACCTTTGCCAGGAATTTCAGCTGCCGACCCGATGATAAAGTCAGCCGTATGACGCAGTTCGTAGGCACACTCTATGCATTGGAACAGGCAACAATCGCCGAGAATGAATCGCAGCTTGTGGTCCCAGTCGCTCAAAACCTTGGATAGGGTAGGGATGTTTATCCATTTTCCTGACAGATATGGCGACGTGCTGTTTCTGCCGTTGTCCATACCGAAAGCCCGGTATTGACTTCTCGACAGTCCTACAGAATCTTCCATCACCCATCCCGATGCATGTCCCCAAAGCACAAGACCATATTCCAGAGCTGGATAGTGGTCAGAAGTGTAATCTAATACATATTTAATAGTTTGCGGAGAAGAGGAAAGCGTGTCCTTTCCAAACGACAGAGAATCTTTAGTCACACCGTCTTGGAGCCTGATGATATAGGGTGGTTTGGGGGAACTGTCATCGACATAGACAACAAGGGCGTTATGGCCGATGTTGCGTGAGCCTACTCGCAGTTCTTCCATCTCCTTTTTGATGATATTCTCGCCACTCAGATTGTTCTCGGCAGACATATAGACAAGAACGGTGCGCTCGAAGGGTAGTGGGGGAGTATCATCACCGTTATCATGGTCTTTGCCACAGCCGATAGCCAAGAGGCAAAAGCCGACAGTCAATAGCCAGATTTTTCGTTTTCTCATTCTTTTATCAGCGCATTTCTCAAGATTTTGAGGCAAAGTTACAAAAAAATCAGCAAATGAACATTGTAATTGAGTTTTTTTTCGTAAATTTGCGACACAAAAACTGAATTGACAATATGAATAAGCATAAGATTGTAACATTTGGAGAGTTGCTCCTTCGTTTTTCCAAGTCCGACCATCTGCGGCTGACACAGGGCGACTATTTCATAAGCAAGTATGGTGGCAGTGAAGCAAATGTGGCCGTATCGCTTGCAACGCTGGGCGATGAGGTGGAGTATATTACCCGTCTTCCCGACACCCCCGTAGGCCATGCCGGAGCCATGTGCCTGGCTCAGCTCGGAGTAGACACGAGCCGTGTGCTCTATGGTGGCGACCGCATTGGCACCTACTATTTTGAGCCGGCTGCCGGCATGCGTGCCGCAAAGGTCATTTACGACCGTACAGGCTCGGCCTATTCCGACCTGAAGCCCGGCATGATTCCATGGCGTGAGTTCCTGAAAGATGCTTCTATCTTCCATGTTTCCGGCATCACTGCTGCCATTTCCCAACAGGCTGCCGATGCCACTTTCGAGGCACTCGACGTGGCCGACGAGCTGGGGCTGACCGTGTCCTTCGACATCAACTACCGAAAGAACCTCTGGCGCTATGGTGCCGAACCACGTAAGACCATCGGCCGCATGCTGTCACGGTGCGACATGATGTTTGGCGATGCCATCGAGTTTGAGTGGCTCTGTCAGCGCAAACAGCCGCCATTCACAGCCACCGATTCACATTTTGAGATGCAAATGGACGAATATCGTGAGTGGTTCGATGAAATTCATACCACTTATCCGCGCTGCCGAAACTGGCTGATGGGCATGCGAAACATGGTTGCATCCAATCACCATACGTTGACAGCACTGCTGTGGACAGACGGCGAACTGCTTCAGGCACCCATCATCGATATTCCCGACGTAGTCGATCCTGTGGGTGTTGGCGACGCATTCATGGCCGGACTGCTTCACGCAGTGAAAGCATTCCCTAATGACAAGCAACTACAACTGAACTACTCATTAGCTGCATCGGCCTTGAAAAATACCATTCCTGGTGACTTCAATCTTGCTACCGACGAGGAAATCATGGATGTTGTTGAGCATCGACACAACATAAACATGCTCTATAAAACCACCATTTAAACTTAACGATAAATTCCGCGATATCTAACGATTAATTCCACGAAATTGAACGATAAATTCAACTAAGTCAAATTACCTTGCAATTCAGCATGAATTGAGCGATGGTTCAGCATGAATTAGACGCTAATTTAGGCTGAATTGCAAGGTAATTCATAATGCATACCGTTTTATATCAGAATCGGCATTATGATAAATAGAAAATTCTCAAGAATTTTATTCTCAAGAATTTTATTTACCAAGAAAGAGAATTTAATTTCGGAAAAGCGTCTGAGATTGTGATTTATTTCGTAATTTTGCAAAATAATAAAAAAGTAACAAACAATATTACTGGAAGACGAATAGAATTAGAAAAGAAAAATAGATGGAGGTAAACATTGACCAAATAAAATGGTATGACCGAATCTTGGCATCGTTCATTTTTTTCACACGGCTGCCATTTTGGCGTTTGCGCCAGCCACCGAAGCAAGCCTACAGCTCTGTGGTGGAATGCTGGCCACTGACAGGGTGGCTCACAAGTGGCGTGATGGCGCTGACACTCTATGCTTGCAGCTACTATGTTCCGATGCCCATTGCCGTTATAGTGGCCATTGCCATGCGGATGCTCCTTACCGGTGCCTTCCATGAAGACGGTCTTGCCGACTTCTTCGATGGTTTTGGCGGTGGCGGCACCAACCGCGAGCGAATTCTTGTAATTATGAAAGACTCACACATAGGAACCTACGGTGTGCTCGGTCTTGTGGTTTATCTGCTGTTGCTTGCTGCCACGCTTTTCTCAATAGCAATGAGCGAAACCAACTCCCTACCCTTTCCTTTGGATGGGAGAGGACTGGCAGCTTTCGTCATTTTCGCCGCCGATCCTTTCTCCAAGATGGTAACGGCCCAACTGGTAATGATGATGCCATACGCCCGTACAGAAGAGGAAGCCAAAAATAAGACCATCTACCGCAAACCAGACTGGCAAGCAGGCATCGGCCTTGCCATACAAGGCTTGCTGCCCATGGCTGCGTTTATCTGGCTGACGGGAATGCCCTGGGATATGATGCTGTTCATTCCCTGTCTGGTCATGTATTTCCTTTACCTGCTCATCTGGCGCCGTCTGCGAGGCTACACAGGCGATTGCTGTGGAGCCGTTTGCCTGCTTATCGAGCTGACGGTCTATCTGGTGGTTTGTTGTGTAGTGAACTGTGAATAGCCGCGACATGAAAAAAATAATACTTATTACTGGTGGTCAGCGGTCAGGCAAAAGCTCATTTGCCGAAGCAATGGCACTCTCGCTCAGCGATAGCCCAGTCTATGTGGCAACGGCCCATGTATGGGACGACGAGTTCCGTGAGCGGGTAAGTCGCCACCAAGAGCGTCGCGGGCCACAATGGACTACCATTGAAGAAGAGAAATTCCTGAGTCGCCACAATCTTTCCGGACGTGTTGTCGTCATAGACTGCGTAACACTTTGGCTAACAAACTGGATACTTCCGAGTCAGCCCCTTCCTATGGAAGAAAAGACCGAAGTGTCGTTCGACACGCAAGAAGTCCTTGCAGCCGTAAAGGCTGAGTTCGATGCCTTCACAAACCACGATGCCACTTATATCTTCGTTACCAACGAGATAGGTCTTGGCGGCGTTAGTGAGAACGCACTTCAGCGACGTTTCACCGATCTTGAAGGTTGGACGAACCAATATATTGCCGCCCATGCCGATGAGGTTTTCCTCATGGTGAGCGGCATCCCTGTGAAAATCAAGTAAAATGATGAAATCATTCGACATACGTCCCACCGACCGCACGTTGCAGGCGGCCATACAAAACAAAATCGATAACCTGAACAAGCCCAAAGGCTCGCTCGGACGATTAGAGGAACTCGCCATGCAAGTGTGTCTTGTTCAGCAGACGCTATCGCCAAAACTGGCTCATCCCTGTCACTTGCTGTTAGGTGCCGATCACGGCATAGAGCGTGAAGGTGTCAGCGTTTCGCCACGCGAGGTCACTTGGCAGCAGATGCTTAACTTCGCCCAAGGTGGCGGAGGCGTTAACATGTTCTGCCGACAGCACGGCTTCCGGCTCCGTATAGTCGACGTGGGCGTTGATTACGACTTCCCCACGGACACCCTTATTCTGGACCGCAAGATAGCCCACGGCACTAAAAACTTCCTCTATGAGCCAGCAATGACCGAACAGCAATTCGACCTCGCAATACAGATAGGAAGTGACCTTGCTGATGACTGCATTACCGAGGGCTGCCGTATTCTGAGCATTGGCGAGATGGGCATCGGCAACACATCGCCTTCCAGCATCTGGATGCATCTTCTGGGCAACATACCTCTGGACGACTGTATCGGTGCTGGTGCCGGTCTCGATAGCCCTGGTGTTCGCCATAAACATGAGGTACTGGCCGAAGCCGTCAGCCATTACAAGTCTTTTGTCAGCGATATTTTCATCCTGCAAGCAGAATCTACAGAAGGTGCTGACTGTGTCGATGTTATGCGCTGCCTTCGTTATTTCGGTGGCTTCGAGATGATTGCTGCCATAGGTGCCATGCTTCGTGCTGCAGAACGACACCTTATTATATTAATAGACGGCTTTATCATGACAGCCTGCGCCATAGCCGCAATCAAACTCTATCCCGCCTCACAGCAGTATATGATATTTGCCCACTGTGGCGACGAGAACGGACACCGGCGAATGCTCGACATTATTGGGGCCAGCCCCCTACTCCATCTGGGATTGCGACTGGGCGAGGGCACAGGTGCCCTTTGTGCCTTTCCTATTGTCGACTCCGCCGTACGCATGGTAAATGAAATGAACAACTTCCAGAACGCAAAAATAACCAAGTACTTCTGATGATTTTGTCTACCCCCTGCTTAACCCTCTATAGTGAAATTAATAAAAAAAGCGGGCTAAGATTTGCCTCTTTGAGAATATATTCGTAATTTTGCCAAGAAAAAAGAACGGACTATGAAGTTGATTGACGGAAAGGCAACGGCGGCGGCCATCAAGGCCGAGATTGCCGAAGAAGTGAAAGCGATGATGGCTGCAGGGGGCAGACAGCCTCATCTGGCAGCAGTGCTTGTGGGGCACGATGGCGGTAGTGAGACCTACGTGAAGAATAAGGTGCTGGCTTGTGAGGCATGTGGCTTCAGGTCGACACTCATACGCTATGAAGCAGATGTAACCGAAGCAGAACTGCTGCAGTGTGTATCGCGGTTGAATGCCGATGACGACGTAGACGGCTTCATCGTACAGCTACCCCTGCCTAAACACATCGACGAGCAGAAGATTATCGAGGCCATCGACTACCGCAAGGACGTAGATGGGTTCCATCCCGTCAACGTGGGCCGCATGGCCATTGGCCTGCCCTGTTTTGTTTCTGCCACGCCCCTCGGCATCGTCACCTTGCTGCAACGCTATGGTATCGAGACGAGCGGCAAGAAGTGCGTAGTGCTGGGACGCTCGAACATCGTGGGCAAGCCCATGGCCCGGCTTATGGTGCAAAAGCAATATGGCGATGCCACAGTGACCGTATGTCACTCTCATTCAGCAACGCTAAAGGAAGAGTGCCGTGCTGCCGACATTATCATTGCCGCCATCGGCAAGCCAGACTTTGTGACGGCCGACATGGTGAAAGAGGGGGCAGTGGTCATTGATGTTGGCACCACCCGTGTGCCCGATTCCTCTCGAAAGAATGGTTTCCGCCTGAACGGCGACGTGAAGTTCGACGAGGTGGCTCCAAAGTGTAGCTTCATTACCCCTGTGCCAGGTGGCGTGGGCCCCATGACCATTTGCTCGCTCATGAAGAACACATTGGCCGCAGGAAGGAAAGAAATTTACAAATGAGTTCAGAAGATAAAGAACAAGACATGACCCCACAAGCATCAGCCGAACAGCTCTATCAGCAAGGTAATGGCTTCCGAAAAGCAGGAAACTTTTCGGAAGCCATCAATTGTTATATCGAGGCCATCAAGCTCGACCCTTCCAGCCCTGCCGTCGAAGCCAAGCGGATGCTTGACGACATTATGGCTTTCTACTGCAAGGATATGTACAATCCCTGACGTTACCCTACCCTATTCTATTCGTCGGGCAGGAACAGTGGGTCTTCGGGCATCACCATGACGGGTGTTGTGTTGTAGGCATTCATAACTTTTGCCGGTACAAACTCGTTGGGCACCACCAGACGGAACATGTATTCACGCAGCCATCGGTCGGTCATAATCAGACAGCCCTGCTGTCCCCATGAGCCACCCCATGAGTTCTCCACTTTCCATTTCTTGGCCTTGCCTTTGTCGTCAAGGTCGACAGCCGTCAGAGTCATGGCATGGGTAGAGCCACTGTCAAAAGTAGAGATGCGCTGGCCCTTGTCCATGCCAAATGTTGTACCAAACAGCAACGCATAGTCGAAATTCTCCGTGTCGGCATATCCACGTTTGCGGTCGAGCATCTTACCAACATCATAGCTTGAATACAACTTCTGCCCGGCTTTCAGCGCATCGATAGCCATGGACTCTATGTCGTCCATCGGCAGGTTTACGTACTTCCAGTTATGGCCGTCGTAGGTATGGCGGTCGTATTCTACCTCATAGGTTTTGTAGTATTCACGTCGAGGGTCGTTCATCACCATGACAAACGAACCATTGAGTACCTTGCCACCCATTACTTGCTGATAGAACGTCTTCGGTGTGTATTCCTTTGCATGGCCTACTGCCTTTCCCTGTTCGTTCTTGAAGGCATAATTGAATGTTGCAGGCGGCTGGCCGATGACGTATTGCAGCATGTGGTATATTTGTGCCAGCATGCGTGTCTTTGCCTTTTCCAGTGCCTGCTGTTTCTTGCCTTTCTGTACCATGTCGCGCAGCTGCAGTCCGTACTCTCTCAATTTCGAGGCTATTAGGCTGCGGGCCTTCGAGGTGTTATCGCTCGAAAATGTCTCAGGCATCGCCTCTTTCGGTACCATACCATATTTGTCTGCTAAGTCGGCCACGCCACAGAAGGTGCCGCCATCGCCGATAGGGTAATGAAAGAAGAACTGCACCCGCTGGTCATCGATAGGCTTGGTGGCCGTCTCAATCACGCCCTGTAGCATGAGGTTTGCCTTCTCTAACTGGTCCCAAAAGAAGAGGTAGGCCTGGGAGAACTCAACTACGAGCGAGTCGGTGCGACGGTTGAAGTCGCTGCGCAGCACGTTCATACCACTGAACATCCAGCAGCGTCCCGACTGCTTCTGGTCGCTGATGGTCTGCTTCTTCGTCTCAACACTGAAATAGGTGTCCAGTTCTCCAGCATTCAGATGGTTCTTGGCCAAATCGTCAATGGCATTGGCGGCAATCGCGTTTTGCAAAGCTCGGTCGGCAGGTGCCAGTTTCTGCTCTTTCTGAATGTTGTGCAACATGTCTTCGCTAATGCCTCCACTCTTGTTCTGTGCCTGGGCAGCCAGGGTCAGCCAAAGGGCTGTCGATGTAATAATAAGTGCTTTCATTGTCGTTATTTTGCGTAAAAATCTGTTTATATAGCTTGTTATAGGGGGCAAAGTTACACAGAAAAAACGACATTACATCATATAAAATCAAAAAATAAGTTTTATTTCTTGTTTTATTCGGATAAAACGCCTATCTTTGCACCTTGAAACAAAAACGATGCCGACTATGAGACAGTTAAAAATCACAAACTCAATCACTAATCGGGAGAGCGAAGCTCTTGAAAAGTACTTGCAGGAAATAGGCAAGGAAGATTTGGTGGGAGTTGATGAGGAAGTAGAACTGGCACAACGTATCAAGAAGGGCGACCGAAAGGCGCTGGAGCGTCTGACCAAGGCCAATCTGCGCTTCGTGGTTTCGGTTGCAAAGCAATACCAAAACCAAGGCATGAGCCTGCCCGACCTGATTAACGAGGGCAACATGGGGCTCATCAAGGCTGCGGAAAGATTCGACGAGACAAGGGGCTTCAAGTTCATCTCATACGCTGTTTGGTGGATCAGGCAGAGCATCCTGCAGGCCATCTCCGAGCAGAGCCGGATAGTGCGAGTACCCCTGAACCAGGTTAGCTCGCTCAACAAGATTAACCGCTTCATGAGCAAATTCGAGCAGGAGAATGAGAGGCGACCTTCAATAGAAGAGCTATCGGAGCACGTGGCACTCGATGAAGACAAAATCGACGAGGCTATGATTGCCAATGCGCGCCATGTGTCTGTCGATGCACCTTTCACTGACAATGACGACAATTCGCTGCTCGACGTTTTGGTGAACGACGATGCGCCTACTGCCGACAATCTGCTGGTACAGGAGTCGTTGAAGGCAGAGATAAGCCAGGCGCTGAAGTTGCTCAACGAACGTGAGCGCAACGTCATACAGGCTTTTTTCGGTATCAACCAACCGGAAATGACGCTTGAAGAGATTGGCGCAAAATATGGGCTTACACGTGAAAGAGTGAGGCAGATAAAGGAGAAAGCTATCAGAAGACTTAGGGTAGGCACTAAGAGCAAGATGCTGAAAACATATTTAGGACAATGAAACACCTGACATATAAAATGCTGGCCATAGCCATAGTGCTGGCCACGGTTGCAGTAGGAGAGATTGCAGCCAAGAGAATTGTAGTCCCGAAAATGTACATGTTTGGCTTTGCCGCATCGTTCAACGACACCATCGTCCATTTCACCGACGTACAAGAAGTGGAAGCCGCATGGGTCGACAGCAAGAGCGACTTTCTGCTTGGACGCGAGTCCTATTCGCTACAGCTGAAACAGTACCTTGGCAGGAAAGAGAACCTGCCTTACCGCACATGTACTATTGTCTATCATTTAGACAGGGAGAAACTTGAGAAGAAATACGTCAAGATGAAGAAGCTCTACACCCACTCGAAAGATGGCAAGCCACACTTCGACGTGCGTTATCTTAATGCCAGCGATTTTCGTTTTGAAGCTGTCGATATGAGACAAGAAATGGAAGAAGTTGAACCAGAGGTGTCTGAATAAAGGAGTGGAAAAGTATTTTTTTATTATTGCCGAACATTGCGTCTGCATACAGTTCAAGGACACATCTGTCAACAACATGCAACTGTTGCCTTCGTTCAGTCCTTTCCAGACGGTAACTGCGTTCCCTGCCGACGATTGTCTTAGCACACTTACCGTCGACGACGAGCTGAGACCCGTGAAAGACAAAAAGCTGGTCAGAAAATTCGACACTGGCAATGGCGACACCCTCGTCTATCAGTTGCCCGATGGCGGCTACCAGTTTATTATCCGCGACATTCACAACCGCGACTGTTGTCTTCTTATCTGTAACCACAACTTTTCCCAATGCCAATGTGCGCTCAATGGCGACTGGACTATGCGCTCCTTCGGGCTGAACGATGCGCTTATGCTTATCTACGCTTTTGCCGGCAGTTTCCATCAGACTTTGCTCATCCACGCCTCGTGCATCAAATATGGAAGCGAAGGCTTTCCCTTCACGGCCAAGAGTGGCACGGGAAAGAGCACCCACACATCGCTTTGGATGAAGCATATAGAAGGTGCCGAGCTAATGAATGACGACAATCCCATTATTCGCGTTCTTGACGATGGCCTTCCCTACATCTACGGTTCTCCCTGGAGCGGCAAGACGCCCTGTTACCGAAATGTGAAAGCCCGATTGGGGGCTCTCACACAGATAGAACGCGACCATAAGAACTGGATAGAACGCCTTGCCCCTATCCAAGCTTTTGCCGTGCTGCTGCCGGCATGTTCGTCAATGAAGTGGGACACTGTCATCTACAACCACCTGTGCGATGCCATTACTCGTCTCATCGAGACAACACCAGTATTCACCATGCACTGCCTGCCTGACGAAGAGGCCGCTCGGGTGTGCTATCAAACCCTTGTTGCCAACAGATGATTGTCAAGAAAATGCCCAATGCCGAGCTGCTGCCATTCGTCATAGAGCAGTTAGAGTCTTGCGTAGGCAAGACCGCTACCCTACCCTTGCGCGGCAGAAGTATGCGTCCGTTTTTGGAAGACGGTCGCGACAAGGCTATTCTCGTTGCCTCAAAGGATGTGGATATAGCCGTAGGCGATGCCGTATTGGCCGAGGTGAGTCCAAAGCACTATGTGCTGCACCGCATCATTGGCATCGACAACGATAACGTCACCTTGCGCGGCGACGGAAATCTGGCCAATGAATATTGCCGCCTGACAGACGTCAAGGCCAAGGCCATTGGCTTTTTTCGAAAAGGACGACAGACCCCCGACTATACCAATGGCAGGAAATGGCGTGTCTATTCCTGGTGGTGGACCCGTCTCTACCCCATCCGCCGCTACCTGCTGTTTCTATTTCATCCACATATTCCCGCACGATTCACTAAAAAGGATATAGAACAATGAAGACAAAAAAAGGATTCCACCTGCGCACCATTTGTGGTGAGCATGTCATTGTGGCTGAGGGCATTGAGAATATTGACTTCAGCCGTATCATCAGTATGAACGAGTCATCGGCCTATCTCTGGACAAAAGCAGAAGGTCAGGACTTCACGAAAGAAGACCTGGCCCGCTATCTGACAGAAGAATATGAGGTAGACGATGCTACGGCTCTTCATGATGTAGAGCAGCTGCTCGGGAAGTGGCTTGAGGCAGGCATCATAGAGGAATAAAGGCGGTAAACATACCCTCGAATGCCTGTTCCACGTCAACGTTGTTCCTGAACAGGCCAAACACTGCGCTGCCACTGCCACTCATAGCAGAATAGACGGCTCCCATATTATAGAGACGTTGCTTAATATCAGCGATTTCGGGATGGAGCGCGAAGACGCTCATCTCGAAATCGTTTGTTAGTAGCTCTCGCCATGTGTCAATGGGCTGCATCACAACCTCACGACAATTACGAGGCGGTCGTTGCGGCGTAATGAGCGAGAAAGCTTCCTTGGTAGAAACAGGAATGTCTGGTCTGACGACAGTCAGATACAACCCACTGAGATTCAGTCGAATAGGTTCAAGACGTTCGCCAATTCCTTCGGCATAAGCAGGCCTGTTAAGAATAAAAAACGCGCAATCGGCCCCCAGCTTGGCAGCATACTCTATCAATTGCTTTTCAGAGAGGTTCAGGCTGAACATGTCGTTCATCATCTTCAACATAAACGCACAGTCACTCGAACCGCCTCCCATACCAGCCTGTGTGGGAATAGCCTTATAAAGATGGGCATGCACACGCGGAATCTGCGGGAAGTCTCGTTTCAGCAAGTTATAGGCCCTCACCACAAGGTTTTGCTGCTCGTTGCCGTCAATAACGAGATTGGTGGTCTTCAAGTCGCAGCCGTATTCCGAGGGGAATCCATTGGCCATCACCTGCACCTCCAACGCATCCTTGATGGGCACGGGATAGAACACGGTTTCCAGATTGTGATAACCGTCGGGCCTACGCTCTACGATGTTCAGCCCCAGATTGATTTTTGCACAAGGAAAACTCAGCATTTCGCAACAAATTCTTATTTCGCACGAAACATTTCCACCTGCTGGTTAATTAGCTCGGTGTCGTTGAAATAGTCTATGCGCATGGCTTTGCGCACCTCGTCCATTGTCTGTGCAGCAGTCTCTCGAGCCTGTTCCGTTCCTTTTCTCAGAATGTTATATATTTCCGGAATGTCCTGTTCCAGCTCATGTCTGCGCTGGCGCATGGGTTCAAGCATGTTGTTGAGAATGGTATTCAGAAACTTTTTACATTTCATATCGCCCAATCCGCCACGACGATAGTGGTCTTTCAATTCGTCTAGGTTCTGATATTCAGGCCAGAAATTAGCGAAATCCGATTCGGTCGAGAACGCATCTAAGTAGGTGAACACGGCATTGCCCTCTACATGTCCGGGGTCAGAAACATTCAGATGCTCAGGATCGGTGTACATGGAACGCACTTTCTGCCACACCTCATCGGCAGAATCGCTCAAGTAGATGCAGTTTCCTAACGACTTCGACATTTTCTCCTTGCCGTCGGTACCAGGAAGTCGGCGGGCTGTCTGGTTTTCAGGCAACATAATATTGGGTTCGACAAGCACCTCGCCATAGACCGTATTGAAGCGACGCACCAATTCGCGAGCCACTTCGAGCATGGGCTCTTGGTCTTCGCCTACAGGTACGGTTGTTGCCTTGAAGAGCGTTATATCGGCAGCCTGAGAGACCGGATAGCAGAAAAAACCTAAAGGTATGTTGGCCTCGAAGTTGCGCATTTTTATCTCGGTCTTCACCGTTGGGTTACGCTGTACGCGACTTACCGTAATAAGGTTCATCAAGTAGGTTGTCAGCTCGGCCAGTTCGGCAATCTGACTCTGTATAAAAATGATACACTTCTGAGGGTCGAGTCCTGCAGCGAGATAGTCGAGTGCGACATTGATGATATTCTGTCGAATCTTCTCAGGATTGTCGGCATTGTCAGTAAGTGCCTGAACATCAGCCATAAACACAAACATTTTGTCGTAGTCGCCCTGCTCTTGCAGTTGTACACGACGTCGAAGCGAACCTACATAGTGCCCCAGATGGAGTTTGCCTGTAGGACGGTCGCCTGTAAGAATTACTTTTCCCATATAAGTTCTATTTTTTACTTGTCTAATCTTTTTACTTATTACTTAATTTTTTCTGTTTTATAATGAAGGAGAACTGGGTTATTTCTGAAGCAGGTCTGGACGCAACTTGCGGGTACGCTCCAAAGCCTGTTCAAGCTCCCATTCGCGTATCTTTGCCTCATTGCCGCTGAGAAGAATCTCGGGCACCTTCCAACCCTTGTAGTCAGCAGGACGGGTGTAGATGGGGGCAGCCAGAATATCGTCCTGAAAACAGTCGCTCAAAGCACTCTGCTCATCGCCTATCACCCCTGGCACCACGCGCACTATGGCATCGGCAATCATGGCTGCTACAAGCTCGCCACCCGTAAGCACGAAGTCGCCTATTGAAATCTCCTTGGTTATAAGATGTTCGCGAATGCGCTGGTCTATTCCTTTATAGTGACCGGCCAAAATAATCAGGTTGCCTTTCAATGACAACTCATTGGCCATGTGCTGGTCGAAACGCTCTCCGTCGGGCGAAGTGAAAATCACTTCATCGTAATCACGCTCTTGCTTGAGTGCAGTGATGCAACGGTCGATTGGCTCACACTGCATCACCATGCCTGCCGATCCGCCATAGGGATAGTCGTCTACACGTCGCCACTTGTCTAACGTGTAGTCACGAAGATTATGCAATCGTATTTCTGCCAGGCCTTTTTTCTCTGCACGAGCCAGAATCGATTCATGAACGAAGCCCTCAAGCATCTCGGGCAAAACAGTAATAATGTCTATTCTCATAATTCAGCTGCAAAATTAGATAAAATTTCCGAATTAAAAGCCTGCCAAGATAAAAAAATTTGGCCTTTTGAAAGATTATTCGTACTTTTGTAACCTCAAAACACCTAATAAAGACGAACAACGTGATTCAAAAAAGGATATTATCCATTTTTCTTCTCTTGGCAACCCTGTTTGCCCACGCTCAGGAATCGCCCAAATACGAGATTCGTGCCGTCTGGCTAACGACCATCGGGGGCATTGACTGGCCTCATTTCCATCAGGCCCAACAACAGAAAGAAGAACTGTGCCTAACGCTCGACAAGCTGAAAAAGGCTGGTATCAATACAGTCATGCTTCAGACGCGCATACGTGCCACGACACTTTATCCCTCAGCCCTGGAGCCTTTCGACGCATGCCTGACAGGCAAGGCCGGCCATGCCCCATCCTACGACCCTCTGCAACTGGCCATCGACGAATGCCACAAGCGGGGAATGCAGCTTCATGCATGGGTAGTGACGATTCCCGTGGGTAAATGGAACTCGTATGGATGTCAGCAGTTACGAAAAAAGATGCCCGGACTCATTGTCAGAATTGGCGACGAGGGCTATATGGATCCCGAACAGGATGCCACAGCCAGCTATTTGGCCAGCTGCTGTAGGGAGATTGTAGAAAAATATGATGTCGACGGCATACACCTTGACTATATTCGCTATCCTGAGAAATGGAGAAACGTGGTCAAAGCTAACAAAACAAGAAGCAAGTCAAGAAAGACCAGCCTCAGTTCTCAGATTAATGCTATTACGCGCATCGTAAGGACGATACATCATGAGGTAAAGGCCATAAAGCCCTGGGTGATGCTATCCTGTTCGCCAATCGGGAAGCACGATGATCTCTCACGATACAGTTCCGGCGGCTGGAACGCACGCAGGGCCGTGGCCCAGGATGCACAGCAGTGGCTGAAAGAGGGACTTATGGACGCTTTGTTTCCGATGATGTATTTTCGTGACAATCAGTTTTTCCCCTTTGCCATTGACTGGCAAGAAAACAGCTACGGACGCCTGATTGTGCCAGGACTTGGCATCTACTTCCTTGACCCGAAAGAAGGCCGATGGCAGCTCAACGACATCAAACGGCAAATGTACGTGTCACGGCAGTTGGGCATGGGGCACTGCTTCTTCCGCTCAAAGTTCTTAACTGCCAACCAACGAGGCATATACGACTTCACGTCTCATTTTGATGCCCATCTCGCCCTTGTTCCACCAATGACATGGCTCTCTTCCGAACCGCCTGTTGCCCCAATGGGACTCACGCTGAAGGAAGGTGTGCTCAGTTGGAGCGATACGGAAAAGCATGTTTACAATATATATGCCTCGCCCGACTTCCCCATTGACATCTCTGATGCTAAGAATCTGGTGGCCACGCGAATAACGGGTACAAGCGTTCGAGTTCCTTACAACCCTTCGCTGAACTATGCCGTGACGGCCCAAGACCGTTATGGCTTGGAGAGCAGAGCCTGCCAACTGCTTGTGAATGCCGGCTCCCAGTATAGCAAGCCTGCCATCAGCATTACCGATGGCCGTCCTGTGGCATTGCCTGCCAAATCGGCAGTGCTCGATGCCGACTTCATAATTGTCGAGACCCTTCTGGGACAACAATTACAGGTGAGCCGCTATCAAAAAGGAACGCTCCTTGATGTCTCGGCCTTACCAGATGGAATGTATCAGTTGCGCTCATTAGGACGGAAAGACCGCAATCACCGCATAGGCTTCTTTGTCGTGAAACGACTTGCGGAATAATAACCGAAGTCTATCTTTTTTCGTATGCATAATCATGCATTTTCGGACTTTACAGGAACACGTTTGGAATCCATGCTGAATTACGATGCAATTTAACTCAAATTGCCGTGTAATTCAGCATGGATTGGAACGTAATTCAGGCTGTATTATAACACGTTGGAAATCAGCGAATTGAAAGATTTCTAAAGTGAATAAATATTCATGGGTAATCATTAAAAAAACGCACTTCCCACATTCGGGAAGTGCGTTTCGTCTTTTTGTCAGTTCACTTTACATCATACCGCCCATTCCCGGTGCGCCACCCATTGGCATGGCAGGCTCCTTCTCGGGCTTGTCGCAGATGAGGCACTCGGTAGTGAGGAACATGCCAGCGATGGAGGCAGCATTTTCCAATGCCACACGTGCCACCTTGGCGGGATCGATCACACCAGCTTCGCGCAAATCCTCATACTTGTCGAGGCGGGCATTGTAACCAAAGTCACCCTTGCCCTCACGAACCTTCTGCACAACCACAGCACCTTCTTCGCCAGCGTTGATGACAATCTGTCGCAGCGGCTCCTCAATGGCACGGCAAATAATGTTCACGCCAGTCTGCTCGTCGGCATTTTCGCCTTTCACATTTTTCAGGGCTTCCTGAGCACGGATATAAGTGGTACCACCACCGGCCACAACACCTTCTTCAATAGCAGCACGGGTAGCACAGAGGGCATCATCGACGCGGTCTTTCTTTTCCTTCATCTCCACTTCGCTGTTAGCACCGACGTAGAGCACGGCCACACCGCCTGAGAGCTTAGCCAGACGCTCCTGCAGCTTCTCCTTGTCGTAGCTACTGGTAGTGTTCTCAATCTCAGCCTTGATCTGGTTGATGCGGTCCTTGATGGCCTGAGAGTCACCGGCACCGTTGACAATCGTGGTGTTGTCCTTGGTCACGGTCAGTTTCTCGCAGGTGCCCAGCATCTCAATGGTTGCCTGCTCCAGCTTCAAGCCCTTCTCCTCGCTGATGACGGTACCGCCAGTCAGCACGGCAATATCTTCGAGCATGGCCTTGCGGCGGTCGCCGAAGCCAGGAGCCTTCACGGCGCAAATCTTCAATCCGCCACGCAGACGGTTTACGACCAGAGTGGTCAGAGCCTCAGAGTCAACATCCTCAGCAATAATCAGCAACGGACGGCCGCTCTCAGCAGCGGGCTGCAGGATAGGCAGGAACTCCTTGATATTGGAAATCTTCTTGTCGTAGATGAGGATGTAGGGGTTCTCCATAGCGCACTCCATCTTCTCCGAGTCGGTCACGAAGTAGGCCGACAGATAGCCACGGTCGAACTGCATGCCCTCAACCACGCCGATGTGCGTGTCGCGGCTCTTCGACTCCTCGATGGTGATGACGCCGTCCTTCGACACCTTGCGCATGGCCTCGGCCAGCAGTTCGCCAATCTCCTTGTCGTTGTTGGCGCTGACGGTAGCCACCTGCTCAATCTTGTCGTAGTTGTCGCCCACCTGCTCGGCATTTTTGGCGATAAACTCGGTCACGGCCTTCACAGCCTTGTCGATACCGCGCTTCAAGTCCATGGGATTTGCACCAGCGGTGACGTTCTTCAAGCCCTCAGAAACGATGGCCTGTGCCAGAATGGTAGCAGTCGTCGTGCCGTCGCCGGCATCGTCGCCCGTTTTGGAAGCCACGCTCTTCACAAGCTGTGCACCTGTGTTTTCGAAGTGGTCTTCCAACTCGATTTCCTTTGCTACGGTTACACCGTCCTTGGTAATCTGAGGAGCACCGAACTTCTTCTCTATCACTACGTTACGACCTTTCGGGCCAAGCGTTACTTTTACTGCGTTAGCCAACTGGTCTACGCCCTGCTTCATAGCATCACGGGCATCAATATTGAATTTAATTTCTTTTGCCATAATTTAAATCCACCCCCATCCCCTCCCGAGGGGAGGGGCGCTTGGTTAGTTTTTGGGGGTTCCAAGCTACCTTTTATAAAAAATAAATGTTTTCAGTTTTCCACCTCCATGTCTATTCAGACTCCCCTCTCCTCAGGAGGGGTCGGGGGTGGGTATTATTTTTCAATGATTGCTAAAACATCGCTCTGGCGCATCATCAAAAACTTCTCGCCGTTGAGTTCAATCTCGGTGCCGCTATACTTTCCATAGAGCACTTCGTCGCCCTCCTTCAGGAGCATTTCCTCGTCCTTTGTTCCCTTGCCCACGGCCTTGATGGTGCCACGTAGGGGTTTCTCTTTTGCGGTGTCAGGAATAATAATGCCACCAATCTTCTCTTCGGCCGGTGCAGGTATCACCAACACGCGGTCAGCTAATGGTTTGATTGTCATAACTCTTTGTTTTATTAAAAATAATTAGTTGTAAATATTCAATCTGACCAACACTCTGCCAAAACCATGCCAAAGGCTGCTGACTGCCAAAGTGGCAGACTTAGAACAAGGTTGTCTCGTTCACAAAAAGAAAACCCTTACAGAATGAATATAGGGATGTTCTTAGTAAAGGAAGCCAAGGAGCCAAAGAGGAATGCGGTTGTCTTTGCCAATCTCAGTATTGTATCGGGCATAGATTGTGTCTGGCGCATATCTTACTTTATTATGGGCATCGGCATCGCAGATTCGGAACTTCAAATGGCCGTCGACAAGGAAATAGGGGTCGCGGCCTGTTTGGTTCACCTTGTGGTCTTTCCACAGGGAATTGACGAAGAAGGTTTCCATGGCTGTTTGCTTCTCAACGTGAATGGGATAGATGGCATATAGCAGGTTCGAGTTGTGGAGCATCACCTTCGATGGCTTCTTCGGGAAATCCTCGCCCTGTGGATAAATCATGTTAAGCAGGCGGGCATCGGTGAGATACTTGATGTAGTTCATCACCGTGGCGCGACTGGTTTCGATATCCTGAGCCAGTTTGCTCACATTAGGAGCCTTCGGCCCCTCCTCGGCCAGCTCATAGAAGAGTTTCTTGATTTTTGGCAGATACTTCAGCTCTATCTGTTTAATGAGCAGGATGTCCACCTCGGTCATCATGTTCATTGTCTTCAGCAGGTTCTCCGAGTAGTTACGGTGCTCCTGAAAGAAGGGGTAGAAACCGTGATGAATGTAGTCCTGGAAGTATCTGTTTGGCGACACATGGGGCAGAATCTGCTTCACGATGCGCTCATGGTCGCGCAGAATCTCTTCCAAAGTATAGGGGCGGAAAGTGTTGCCCGTAAGCAGATTAACAAACTCACGAAACGAAAAGCCACGCAGGTTGTAGGACTTCACGATACCGTTCAACTCTGGATTCTCATCTTTCAGACGCATCACGCTACTACCTGTAAACACTATTTTTAGTCCCGGATAAAGGTCGTAACACTTGCGCAGCTCGTGCGACCAGTTGTCCTGCTTAAACACTTGGTCAATGAGCAGTACACGACCGCCGCGATGATAGAACTCGCCGGCAAAGTCGGCAATACCCCTACCCTGAAAATAGAAGTTGTTCATATTGATGTAGAGGCACTGCTTGTCGCTCAGTTCGAACTTCTCTTTGGCATACTGCAATAAGAATGTTGTCTTTCCAATGCCCCGTGTTCCCTTGATGCCTATCATGCGTTCGTTCCAGTCAATCTCGTCCATAAGGGTTCTGCGAACAGGCGCGTTGACATGTTCTACCAAGTACCGATGTGTTCTGAAGAAAGCTTCCATTACAAGATTTGTTAAAAAAACAGCTGCAAAGTTACGAAAAAATCCTCAAATTGCAAAGCGGAGATTGCAAAATCTTGCTAAAATCTTTATTTTTTTTGTTTCATCTACCGTTTTTATTCTCGAAATGTTGTAATATTGAATACCATTGCGTATCCATTTCTCCCTTTTTCTCCTTATTATTTATAATGTAAATCAGATTCCGTCCTTGAAGAATTTTGATGTCGTGCCGATAAACTGTTGGCTCTCTTTCCAAAAATTCAAATTTTGAATACAAAAGTAGCAAAAATCTCTCATTATGAGCATACGGAAACGAAAAAATGAGCAAAATCATCACATTTTATGTGATTTTAGCAGTTTGTTGTGCCGGAATTGCAGATTTTTGCTTAATTTTGCACCTATAAGAACAAATATCCTCATAAACTGACGGGCAAGTACAAAGGCTGCTGGGAGTGTCACATGCAACCCGACGGCTGCTCATCTGGGAGCAGGATGACTGTCAGCTGCGTCTGATACTCGTTGATACGGGTACACATTCGGATTTATTCTAAAGACAAATAAATAATAGTAACGAATTAAAACTAAAAACAAGAAACAGACAGTACACAACGTAATGGGGAGCACAGCCAGGCACAGCGAGGCACTCCCAAGAGGGAACTTAAACGTAATTCTATAACACAAAAGGATTGTGCGTCGTTCCCGTTCGTACTTTATGATACTTGAGCTTTCTGCTCTTGTCTCTCTCAGCTTCGAATACCGGCAAAATATTCCAATGCGAGAGCAAGCTGTTCAGAAGGTTCACGCCCGTAAGGGGGCGTGAACTGTTCTTGCTTGTTTGCATTGATGGTCACTTGCCGGTAACCAAGAAGCTGAGAATAAGCATCGGATGGTTACACGCCTTTTCTTATTCAATTCATTCAACAACATGAAAAAAACAATCTCATTGATGGCAGCCGCATTATTCTTCACGATGCAGGCTACCGCACAAACCCAGTTTGCAACACTCGTACACAACGATACGCTGTCGTCGTTCACAGGTGTTGACGCTCTCTCCGAAGCTATGGCCGCAGCTGCCGACGGCGATGTCATCACCCTGTCTTCTGGAACATTCAACGGATGTACCATCTCCAAAGCCATCACATTACGTGGGGCAGGCATGGAGGCTGACGAGCAGGGGAGGCAGACGAGAATCAGTGGTCAAATAAGTGTGAATCTTACTTCAAAGGATTTATCCTTAGAGGGCTTGTTCATATCTAATGCTATATCATTTGCTACAGATAATGCTAATGTCTTTCTGAACAAGTGTACAATCAACAAAGTAAATCCCGAAAGCATCAGCTCTTATACAAAAATACGAAATTTCATCGTCACTAATTGTAAAATTAGCAATGTGGAGAAAAGCATTGGGTCAGTAGATTTGAAAGCCTACAACAGCTACATTGCGAAAGTGAATCAAAGAGGATACTATTGTTTTTACAACTGCATAATCGATGATGGCTATTCGAGCGCGAGTGCCAATTATTATCCTGGCATCTATTATAATTGTATTCTTTCTGGAAACCATTCTTTCAGCGGCACTGCCGACCACTGTGTCACTACATTTGCTGTTGATGCTGACCACGGCAGCAACAACTACGTGGTTGAGGACGTGACGACGCTGTTCAGCAACTACGACGCAGAGGCCACCTGGTACACCCGCGACCTGACGCTGACCGACGAGGCCAAGACCAAGTACATAGGCAGCGACGGCACCGAGGTGGGCATCTACGGCGGCAGCCTACCCTTCTCGCCGTGGCTCGACCGACCGTTCATCAAACGGCTGACGGTAGCTCCAAAGTCCACACGCGATGGTAAACTGAGCGTGGATATTGAAGTAGGTGATGCAGAATAAAAAAACACGAGTGGCTATGAGAAAACTCATTATCTTATCATTGTTCGCCTGCATGGCCATCAACCTTCACGGCCAGAGCCAGTACCGCTTGTGGTTCGACAACCAGACGGAGCAGGCGGTGAGGGGAACGGGCTCTGCCCATATAGACCTCGACGTGTCGGCCTTGCAGAACGGACTGCACCAGCTCTTCGTGGCTGTCGACGATGCCGACGGCACACCCGCCACCCTGACTGCACGAGTGTTCCTGAAAGTGGAGACCAGCGAGGCGCTGCTCTACCGCTACTGGTTCGACGACGACACAGAGGCAGCGCAGACGGGAACGGTCGTTAGCGGCATGGGACTCAGCCTCGACGTGTCGGCCCTGCAGAACGGCATCCATACCTTCAACATCGCAATTTCTGACCTCAGTCAGACGGTGATCGGCCAGCAGTCGTCGCTCTTTGTGAAAGTGCCTATGGGCGGCATCGTGCGCTATGAGTACTACGTCAACAGCTGGGACACACTCGTCGGCAGCGAGACGCTTGACGCCCCCGTCTATCCCTACCACCTGCTGGCCGACCTCGACGTGAGCGGCGTCACCCCGGCACCACTGCGCAGCGACAACTTCTATTTCTGCATAGACGACGGCGAGCCTGTGGTGATGGCCAAGAACGACATCTACTTCCGTTTCTACGCCGACGACTACAGCTATATAGAGGACGCTGCCCAGTATGCCGACCTGAGTACCAGCGAGCCTGTGCTTGCCGAGCAGTTGGAGGAGAAGCAGGCCAAGCATACTGCCGTACCCGAGACGGATGGCATCAGCTGGTTCAAGGCCGATGCCGAAACGGGCGACAGTGTGCTGTTCACCGTCAACGTGCCGTCTGCCATGCAGCTGTTCGGCCCCGACGGCACGGAACTTGCAAAGACCACCAGCCGCCAGATACGCATGCGCACAGCCGACAGCGGCACTTACTATCTGGCCGTCTATGATGTCAGTGGCAGCGCTTCGCAGATGGATGTCTGTTACGAACGTGTGGATATTGCAACAGGCATGGACATTACCTCTGCCAGTCCCTCAAAGGCAGGCTCTGTCTTCGACCTTAACGGGCGGCGTGTGTCAACACCTGTTCGGAGAGGTATCTATATCATAGGCCATCGAAAGCGGATTATGACCACCAAGTAAGTAAGCAAGTAAGTACACGTCTCGACTTTATTTGCTTTACGAGCCTTTGAGTCCAAACTATCAGCAAGAGCGGGAACCCATGCCGACATCCTCGGCCTCGGATTCCCGCCCTTCATTTCTCCACATTATTATCTTACAGGCCGTCCGTCGTGGCGGTCTTTTTTATGCATAAAAAAACACCCGACAGCTTGAAATCAAGAGGCTGCCGGAAATGAACGTTACAAAGATTGGCATTATTCCTAAATCTTGCAAGTTTTTATAGGCTTTTTTTCGTTTAGAGAGCATTTTTCTTTGATTTAGGCATCAAAGACACATGATTCGGGGTTAAGTTTTTCTTGTAGGCAGGTGCAAATGTACAACAAATTCCTCAAACTCCCTCCGTTTCAGTCGGGAAAATGAGAAAAAACGCATTAATTCTCCAAATATCCTCGTTTGTTACAACCTTTTTTCGTACCTTTGTCACTCGTATGAAAAAAGAAAAGAAAGAAACACTCAACGTGCGCGTGTTGAGTATTGCGTTTATGACGCTGGCACTGGCCATTTTCAAGCCTTTTGGTCTTGAAACATGGCAATGGCATGCTTATATTCATCTGTTTGCCATCTTCATGCTGGGCATAGTCAGTTGCATGGTGACAGAGATAATTTTGCAGTATGTCGTGGGGATGCCGAGATCAACGAACCGTGGCGTCGACTATATCATTCGCCGAAACCTGCGTTTCCAACTCATCAACACGCCCCTTGTGTCGCTTGCCATCTGCCTCTACCGCCACTTTGCCATGAGCAACATGGTGGAAAGCAATCTGCTGTCGTGGGGAAACTATTTCGAAACACTGGTCATCATTGCATTCATGTCATTCACTATCGGGCTTTACTGGCGCTTCAAATACCGCAGCCGCTTCCTTGCTGCAGAACTGGAGGAAACGAGAATGCTGAATGAACAGCTGAACAAGCTACAGCGTCAAAGTGATGCTCTATCCGTTCCTCAGAATGCCGAGATTTCCAATGTTCCTCCAACCCACCCCACTTCTGACAGCGCTCTTACCAATGATGCTCTGAACAAGCTAACCCTTACGGGTACCACCAACGAAACGCTCACGCTTGACATTGCAGACCTATTATATATAGAGGCCGTGGGTAATTACGTGAAAGTGTGCCATCTGAAAGAAGGTAAGGCAAGAACCGACATGCTTCGTGCAACATCGAAGCAGATGGAGGACGAGTTGCGTCGCTACCCTATGATTGTGCGTTGTCACCGTGCCTTTCTCGTCAACTTGCAGCAAGTAGAGCAGATTATATCCAGGTCAGGCTCTATGCAGCTTGTCATCAAGCATAGCCACGACAGCCTCCCAGTATCGCGCAGCAACATGGCTGGCGTCAAAGAGGCCATCAAGGGGTTTTAATACAAGCCAAAACATTTTATTACAAATATAAACAAATAATTCGTATGAAAACAATCAAACTAATGCTGGCCTTTGCTGCCGCAATGCTTGCCGCCGTTTCGTGCGGCACGAAAGAAGCCCCCAAAAAGGTGCTGGTTCTCTACTACTCACAGACATCCAACACAAAGACTGTGGCCCAGGAAATAGCCAACCGTCTGGATGCCGACATCGAAGAGATTGTCCCCGTGAATCCCTATGACGGCGATTTCCAGACCACCATTGCCCGATGCATGCAGGAACGTGAACAAAACATTACGCCTGAAATAAAGCCTGTTGCTGCCGACCTTGCCAAATACGACATCGTCTTTTTAGGCTATCCCATTTGGTTTGGCACTTTTGCACCTCCGATAGATGCTTTTCTTAGTCAGGCAGACTTGAGCGGAAAGAAGATCGTGCCGTTCTGTACCTTCGGCAGTGGTGGCCTTGACTCCAGCACGAGAGCATTGGCCGAGAAGCAGCCCAATGCCGAGATAGTGCCTGGCTATGGTGTACGCGCTGCCCGCATGGCTGCCGTACCAAAAGAGATCGACCAATTCCTGAAAGCCGCAGGCTTCATGGAGGGCGAATACACTCAGTTAGAGGCATTTGCCGATGAGCATCCTGTAAGCGATGAAGAAACAGGCATCTTCAATGCTGCCGTAGGTGACTATCCGATGATTCAAGCCGAGGCCAAGACCGTATCGTCGCGCCCCATCCCCAATGGCACGGAGTATCTGTTTACTGCCGTTCCCCTGCCTCGCGAGGACAATGCAAACATGCCCCCTGCTGGCGAAATGAAGGTCTACGTGACGGTTACAGAGGGAGAATCCCCTGTATTCACACAGGTTATAAGATAGCTGCCGCCACGATGTTAGAGCTGTTAGAGCGCAGAATCAACGAGAAGTTCGTAAAAGCTTTTGCCACTTATCGCCTCTTGGACGACGACGACCGTGTGTTAGTAGGTCTTTCTGGTGGCAAAGATTCATTATGCCTGCTCGAATTGCTGGCCAAGCGCTCGCTCATAAAGCATCCGCGCTTCACTGTCGAAGCTGCCCATGTGCGCATGGAAAACATTCGCTACGAGACGTCGACAGACTATCTGGAGCACTTCTGTAGCGACTTAGGGGTGAGCCTACACGTCCTCTCGGCCTCATTCCAGACAGGCAACGCAGAAACAGCCGAAGACCGGCGCCGACAAAAGCAACCTTGTTTCCTGTGCTCATGGAACCGTCGCAAAAAGCTGTTCAATCTGGCGCAAGAACTGGGGTGTAACAAGATAGCTTTGGGCCATCATCAGGATGATATTCTCTGTACGGCACTGATGAACCTTGTGTATCAGGGACGTTTCGGTACAATGCCTGCCCGTCTGAGCATGAGAAAGATGTCTCTTCAGATTATCAGGCCGCTCTGTCTGCTACCAGAAAGCGACATTCAGCAATATGCCGAACTGAGGGGCTACCAGAGGCAAGTGAAGCTCTGTCCCTACGAGCACGACTCCCATCGCATGGACATTCGCGAACAATTCCGCCTCATGGAAAAAACGAACCCTGAGGCACGCTTTTCTCTTTGGAATGCCCTCAATCGGGAAGGGAAACTCGTCGAGGACTAAATCTTTCTTCATATCGTTTGGCCAATCAGCATTTTTTTACTACCTTTGCAGTGAAAATTCCGAATTAGGAGAACCTTATATGGCAACAGACAAAATACGCATCAAGGATATTGCAGAACGCGCAGGTGTCAGCGTGGGAACTGTAGACCGTGTGCTTCATGAGCGCCCGAACGTGTCGAAAACAGCCAGGGAGAAAGTGGAAAAAGCACTTGAGGAAATGGACTATAAGCCCAACATGTATGCCTCGGCCCTCGCCTATAACAAAGACTACCGCTTCATCCTCCTTATTCCTTCCCACGAGAACGAAGCCTATTGGGACGAGGTGGAGGAAGGAGCCGCGGCAGCCACCGAGAGTCGCCGTGACTTCGGCGTGTCGCTCCGCATCATGTACTACGAGCGCTTCAATCCGCCCAGTTTCATCAAGACCTCGAAAGAGTGTCTGAAAGAGCATCCCGACGGCGTGATTGTCATCCCCTCGACGCTCGAAGCCACCCGGCAGTTTACCGACAAGCTCCATGAGCAGCAAATACCCTTCATACTGCTCGACTCCTACATGCCCGACCTGAAGCCCTTGGCTTTCTATGGGCAGGATTCTTTCCAGAGCGGCTACTTCTCTGCCCGCATGCTGATGCTCATCGCCTCGAAGGAAAAAGAGATTATGCTGATGAAGTTACTGAAGAACGGTCAGGTGGGCTCGAAACAGCAGATGAACCGCGAGACGGGATTCCGCCACTACATGATGGACCACTTCCCCAACGTGAAGATTACCGAAGTAGACCTGCCATGGGACCAGCCGGAAACCTACGACGAAACGCTTGAGACCTTCTTCAAGAAGCACCCCAACATTCACCATTGCATCACGTTCAACTCGAAAGCCCATATCGTGGGCGAGTTTCTCTTGCGCTCCAACCGCCGCGACGTGCAAATCATGGGCTACGACATGGTGCCCAAGAATGCCGAGTGCGTAAGACAGGGCAGCATATCGTTCCTCCTCGCCCAGCATGCCTACATGCAGGGCTTTTCCTGCGTATGGACGCTCTTCGACGCCATCGTCATGAAGAAAGAGGTGACCCCAGTGAACTACATGCCCATTGAACTGCTCACACGCGAAAACATCGATTTCTACAGAAGGACAAACTAAACCACTTTTATATAACAAATCATTATCATAATGCAAACTACATTCCTGAAAATCAATCCTGCCGACACTGTTGCCGTCTGCTTGGTTGAGAAGAAAAAGGGCGACATCATCGAAGTGGGCAATGTCAAAGTGACGTTGAATGAAGACGTGCCTGCAGGCCATAAGGTGTTGCTGCGCGATGTGAAGAAAGGTGAAGACATCATTAAGTACGGCTACCCCATTGGTCACGCCATCACAGACCTGAAGGCTGGCCAATGGGTGAACGAAAACAACCTGAAGACTAACCTATCTGGTACGCTCGAATATACGTATCTGCCTGTCAATGAGCAACTTCAAATAAAGAAAGAGAACAGGACCTTCAAGGGCTATCTGCGCAAGAATGGCGATGTGGGTGTGCGCAACGAGATATGGATTGTTCCCACTGTAGGGTGTGTCAACGGCATTGCCGAAAAGCTTGCAGCCAAGCTGCGCAAAGAAACAGAAGGAACCGATTCTTCAGTCGATTCCGTCTACTGTTGGCATCACAACTACGGTTGCTCACAGCTGTCGGGCGACCATGAGAACACACGCAAGGTGCTGCGCGACATCTGTCTGCACCCCAATGCCGGAGCTGTCCTTGTATTAGGTCTGGGTTGTGAAAACAACCAGCCCGACGCGTTCATGCAACTCTTGGGCGACTACGACAAAGAACGTATTCGCCTGCTTGTCACCCAGCAGGTCGACGGCGACGAGATTGAGGCAGGCATGCAGATACTGCGTGAGCTCTATGCCATTGCCAGCCGCGACAAACGCCAGGAGGTGCCTGTATCGAAGTTGCGAGTGGGCCTGAAGTGCGGAGGCAGCGACGGTTTCAGTGGCATCACCGCCAATCCGTTGGTGGGCGAGTTCAGCGACTGGCTCGTGGCTCAGGGCGGAACGAGTGTGCTGACAGAGGTGCCAGAGATGTTTGGCGCCGAAACAATTCTGATGAACCGTTGCGAAAAGCCCGAACTCTTCGAGAAAACCGTTTCGCTCATTAATAATTTCAAGGAGTATTTCCTGTCTCACGGCGAACCTGTGGGCGAGAATCCCTCGCCGGGCAACAAGGCCGGGGGCATTTCGACCCTCGAGGACAAGGCACTTGGTTGCACACAGAAATGCGGACGCGCACCCGTAAGCGGCGTGATGGAGTATGGCGACCGTCTCGAAAACACGGGTCTGAACCTGCTGTCGGCCCCTGGCAACGACTTGGTTGCAGCCACGGCACTTGCTTCTTGCGGCTGCCACTTGGTGCTCTTCACCACAGGTCGTGGCACACCCTTCGGCACCTTCGTACCTACCATGAAAATAGCTACCAATCCCACATTGGCCCTGCGCAAGCCTAACTGGGTGGACTTTTCGGCTGGACAGTTGGTAGAAGGCCGCACTATGGAAGAGCTTGTTCCCGAATTCATCGACAAAGTGCTTGCGGTGGCCAGTGGCGAACTTGCCCGCAACGAAGAGAACGACTACCGCGAAATAGCCATTTTCAAGAACGGAGTGACGCTATAGTAAAAGGAACAACCTTGAATTAGGTTGTGGTTCAGGCTGAATTAGGCTGCAATTCATGCCAAACCATCAGACAATTCAGCACGAATTGCAACGTAATTCAAGGTTGTTTTGCAACAGGTTGAAAATCAAGCATTTACAAACGAGGAGGAGAACCAAGCGCAACCTGTGGTTCTCCTCCTCGTTTTATGTTTGCGGTTCTGTCAGATTTCCTATTTCTTCACAGGAATCTTGTCAATGCGCTTTTGGTGGCGTCCGCCCTCGAACTCGGTAGAGAAGTACTCGTCCATAATCTTGCGGGCTGTATCCTCGTCGATGAAGCGTCCGGGCATCACCAGCACATTGGCATTGTTATGCTGACGAATAAGATGGGCAATCTCAGGAATCCAGCACAGGCCGGCCCGAATGTCCTGATGCTTGTTGAGCGTCATGTTGATGCCCTCGCCACTACCGCAGATGGCAATGCCGGGGAACACCTCGCCCTTCTCAATGCCCTCGGCCAATGCGTGTCCGAAGTCTGAATAGTCACAACTGTCCTCCGTATAGGTGCCATAGTCCTTGTAGGCCATCCCTTTCTCGTCGAGGTACTTTTTCACAAACTGTTTCAATGCAAAGCCTGCGTGGTCGCTGGCCAGCCCAATTGTTTTGACATCCATAGTTATTCGATATTTTGGTTCTTGATTGTGCAGCTTTTTGGGAAACATAATGCTATAACAGCGCAATGCACTCGGCAAGGCTTTCCTCCCAATAGGGAATCTCTATGCCATAGGTCTGCTTTATTTTCGTCTTGTCGAGCACGGAATAGTGCGGACGGTTGGCCGGTGTGGGATATTCGGCCGTGTGAAGGGGTTTCACGTGGCAAGTGTGGATGCCTGCAATGCGGTGGATGGCTTTGGTGAAGTCGTACCATGAGGTGACACCCTCATTAGAGAAATGGTAGACACCGGGCTGAATGCCCTGCTCTATCGCAGTGAAAATGGCAACGGCCAAGTCGCGGGCATAGGTCGGTGTGCCTATCTGGTCGAAGATGACGCCCAGCTCGGGCTTCTCTTTGCCCAAGCGAAGCATGGTCTTCACGAAATTATTGCCGAAGGTGCTGTAGAGCCATGCCGTGCGAATAATCATGGTGCGGCTGCAGAACTTCGAAACACCCAGCTCGCCAGCCAACTTGGTAGAGCCGTAGACGCTGTCGGGACAAGGCGTGTCGGTTTCCACGTAGGGGGTGTGCTTGGTGCCGTCGAACACATAGTCGGTCGAAATCTGTATGAGCCAGCCGCCTCGTTTCTCGATGGCGGCGGCAAGATAGGCCGGAGCCTCAGTGTTCAAGGCCGTGCAGAGCTGATTGTCGCTCTCTGCCTTGTCTACGGCAGTATAGGCCGCACAGTTCACGATGCCGTCAATCTTGTTTTCACCGACGAATTTCTCGATGGCGTCTTGGTTGGTAATGTCCAATTCGGCAACATCGGTATTAAAATAGGTGTGCTGAGAGTGCTCTTTTTCAAGCAGTTGCATCTCGTTTCCCAGTTGGCCGTTACAGCCCGTAATCAGTATGTTCATGATAGTTGCCCCAGTGGGGTGTGTCTGAACAAGCGAGTATCAGACTTTTTTTTGATTGTTATGATGAGGGGACTGCGCTTGTTCAGCCCCCTTCCCCCGGAATCAGGGGACAAAGATGGGTTCTTCCTTGTCTTTCTTGTAATAGTCTGACAGCATGCCTATGAAGTTCGACAAGTCCTTTACCGCGTTCTGGGTGTTAGGCGTGATTTCCTTCTTTTGCAGCCGCAGCATCATCACGCCGTAAAGGGCATTGAGGCAAGTCTCTATCTCGTTCTCCTCCTTGTTCGCTCCACGGTTGCGCAACTCTACGATGAAGGGCAGCACCTTATAGTAAGCGGTGTTGTAGAAAGGAAACTTGGGCGAAGCCATCAGCTGCTCGTGCAACTCACAGAGCGTCTGCAAGGTTACCTTGTTTATTTGCAGATGTCCTTTCTCCCGACAGCCTTCCTCGTTCATCATACGAATCAGGTTGCCAAACCAGTCTACCTCGTCCTCTTTCTGTTCGTCAGTATAGTCGAAGCGCTCCACATACTCATGCTTAATGCGAGCAAGCGAACAGTCGAACGCCCGTATGGTGTCCTCTACCTGCCACATGTAAAGCAGATATTCGGCAATGTTTTTCTTTCTCAGTTCCTGGGCTATAAACACTTTTTGTCGATTCTAAGTTCAAAAAATTACCATCTGAGCAGATTGGTCGTTGTTCCTATGAGCATAATAAAGCTACCAATAATCACGGCCACACCTATAATCTGGTTGATAAGCCTGATACCGTTTTCATCGAACTTTGTACGAATCTTGTCGACCAACCACGTTAGCCCCCACCACCACAGCAATGCTCCGCCCACGATGCTGAGGAAGCCCACTATCATTTCGAACGGATGGTCGGGCAACACGAAGGCAAACTGGGCATAGAGGGCCATGAAAAGAAAGACAATGAGAGGATTGCTGAGCGTAACGAGGAAGGCCGTCCAGATGTTGTACCAAAGCGTACCCTTGTCCTGTCCCGACTGGTGCATCTTGCGAGTAGGATCGGTGTGATAGGTGTACCAACCAAACGCCAACAGCATCAGTGAGCCTGCAATCTGTAGGTAGAAGCGGTTCTGCGCATTGTTTACAAAATCCATGACGAAAGCCATACCAAAGCCCGTGATGGCAGCATAGATAATGTCGCTGGCAGAGGCACCCACTCCTGTGGCAAACCCATACCAGCGACCTTTTTTCAGCGTTCGTTGCACACACAACACTCCCACAGGCCCCATCGGAGCCGAAGCAATCATCCCAATGAGCAAGCCCTTGAAGATGAAGTCCAGAATGTTGATTGGCATGTGAAACGGCATCGTCCTGTAGTTTTATCAGGTCATTGTATTTCCCAGCCTATGGCCGAAGCGCCAAGCACGGCAGCCGAGGCACCGTCGAGAGCACTCACCAGGAACTGGGCCTTGCCTTTGAACACGTTCATTACGTGGGCATCGTAAGCATCACGTATAGGCTTCATGATTAGCTCACCGGCTTTCACCATGCCTCCGAAGAAGATGAATGCCTCAGGCGAACAGAAGGTGGCAAAGTCAGCACAGGCCTCACCGAGCATCTTGCCAGTAAACTCATAGATTTCCTTTGCCAGTTCATCGCCCTTTCCTGCTGCAATCGCAACATCGAGCGAGGTGATGTCGTCAGGATTCATTTCTCGCAAAAGCGATGGACGTTCAGTCTTGGCCAGCAGTTCGCGGGCAGTGCGGGCCACACCCGTTGCCGAGCAGTAGGCCTCCAAACAGCCTTTGCGGCCACAACCGCAAGGACGCCCCTCTTCACCGCGCACCATTGTAACGTGTCCTAACTCGCCGGCAAAGCCATCGCTGCCGTAGACAAGCTGGCCGTTGACCACAACACCCGAGCCAACACCCGTGCCCAAGGTAATCACTATGAAATTCTTCATGCCACGAGCCACACCATAGACCATCTCGCCGATGGCAGCAGCATTTGCGTCGTTGGTCACAGCCGTGGGAATGCCGCCCAAACGTTCGCTGAACATCTTTCCCAAAGGCACGATGCAATCATGGGCCCACTTGATGTTTGGAGCAATCTCGATAGTACCATTATAATAATTACCATTCGGAGCACCAATGCCCATGGCCTTGATGGTTTCCAGGCCGCCCACTTGCTCAATGATAATCTGCAAAGCCTCGACCGAGGCATTGACAAACGACTCGGCTGTATCATACTGTTGGGTCTTGATGGCTGTCGTTGCCTTGATTTCACCACGGGAATCGACAATGCCGAAAACGGCATTCGTTCCTCCCAAATCCAAGCCAATTACGTATGGCTTTATTGTTTGCTGTGCGTTCATAAATGATAATAAGAGGTTGAATATATTATTATTAAATTTGTTCTTGTGTGCAAAGTTACTGTTTTTTCTCATAGCAACAAAATAAAAAGGCATTTTTTAAGACCGAAATGGGCAAAATTGTCCTATTTTTCGCTAAATATCTTAAAATTATGGTTGATAAGGATTACTCAAAATAGAATTTCTTTGTCATTTCATTTAAAACTTGTACTTTTGCAAACCGTATTACATATTTTAATTAATAACAAGATGAAGAAAGTATGGTTCGTGTTGGCCATGATTGTTATTCTGGCTTTGGCTGGAGTGGCGTTCTGGTTGTTTAAAGGATTACAGGAGCAGAAACAGACTGTTCAGGAAATGCAGGAACTTGCTGAGCTCGACAAGCAGGAAATGGAGAACGAATATGAGCGCTTCACCCTGCAATACAGCGAGATGATGACACAGATAAACAACGACTCTATCGTTGTCCAACTGACGCGTGAGCAACTGCGCACCCAGCAATTGCTCGAGGAACTGAAGAACGTTAAAGCTACAAATGCCCGAGAAATTGCCCGCCTGAAAAAGGAACTGGCAACCGTCCGCGAGGTTCTCAAAGCTTACGTCAGACAGGTAGACTCACTGAACCAGGTGAACATTGCCCTACGCGATGAAAACACCCATATAAAAAGTGCTTTGGAACAGAGCAACCGTGAGAAAGCAGGCTTGCAGAACGAAAAAGCGTCTCTCTCAGAGAAAGTGGCCATTGCAGCACAACTCGATGCCACAAACATTGTGATGCAGCCGCTAAACAAGCGTGGTAAGGCTGCCAAGAAGATGAAGGACTGCAAGAAGATAATGGTAAACTTCACCATAACGAAAAACGTTACTGCCGAAAACGGCAACCGTGCCATCTACGTGCGCATTCAGACACCCAGCGGAATGGTGCTTACAAACGGTGGAACCATCAACTATGAAGACCGAACCATTGAATATTCCATGAAGAAGAACATAGAGTATACGGGCGAAGAGATTGCTGTCAGCACCTATTGGAATGTGGCCGAGTTTCTGGATGGTGGCGACTATCTGATAAGCATCTTTGCCGATGGTAATATGATTGGGTCTAAAACGTTTAGTTTCAAGTAGATAAACCAAAGAATCGGAAGAATTTGTTAAACCAACAAAGATGATGAAGAAGAATAAGCAAGGTGATGATTGGATACGCAGGATTGGGATTGTGGCTTGTTGCCTACAATTGTCGGCCTTCGGTTTTCAATCTTCTGTTTGTCAGGCACAACAGTTGCTCAGCCTTGACAGTTGCCGAGCTATGGCTTTGCGCAACAACAAGCAACTGGGTGTTTCGCAAAAGAAGAAGGAAATTGCAAAGAACCTTCGCAAGTCGGCTCGTACGAAATACCTGCCACACGTTTCTGCATTGGGCACCTACCAGTACACCAGCGAGCCAATTTCAATTCTGAACGATGAGCAAAAGACGACGCTACAAGGACTTGGCACGTCATTGATGCCTACCATACAGAGTGGCATGGGTAACATGCAGACACTCTTGGGCCAGTTCGGGAATATCCTTATGCCAATAGGGCAGCTTCCGGGAGGAACTGCCGCGCTTGGCGCTTTCGAGCAGATGGGGACTGCCCTGCAACAACAGATGACACAGGGTGCGGCAGGCATTGTAAACCAGCTCAACGAGGAGGGGAAGAAAATTGTCGATGCCTTTGACACCGACACGCGAAACATCTGGGCAGGCTCCATCACGGTCACCCAGCCTCTGTTTCTGGGAGGTGCAATCATTGCCATGAACAAGTTAGCCGACCAAAACGAGCAGATGGCCGAGAATACGGCAGAGGTCCGCACACAATCGGTCATCTACACCATCGACAAAACTTACTGGCAGGTGGTATCTCTCAAGCACAAGAAGAAACTGGCCGAAAGCTTTCTGGCACTTGTCAAGAAGCTTGACAGCGATGTCCAGAGAATGATAGACGAAGGCGTGGCAACACGCAGCGAAGGTCTTAGCGTCAGCGTAAAAGTGAACGAGGCAGAGATGACCCTGCAAACAGTCGACAACGGTCTGACGCTCTCGAAGATGCTGCTCTGCCAACTCATAGGCTTGCCTTCCGACACACCGATTACGCTGATCGACGAAGACAGCGAGAACTTGTCGGTTCCCTCACTACAACCGCAGCTTGAAATGGAACAGGCACTGGCAAACCGCCCAGAACTGAAAATACTCGACAACAGCGTTGCCATGTCACAACAGGTGACCAACATCATGAGGGCAGGCAATCTGCCACAAGTGGCAATGATGGGCGGATATGCCGTAACCAATCCGAGCATCTTCAACGGTTTCGAGAAGAAGTTCCGCGGCTTCTGGAACGTAGGCGTACTTGTCCGCGTTCCCATCTGGAATTGGGGCGACGTGATGTACAAAGTGCGGGCAGCAAAGAGTGCAACGGCAATGGCCAAACTCGAACGGGAAGAGACACGAGAAAAGATAGAACTGCAGATAAACCAGACGTCATTCAAGGTTGACGAGGCCAATAAGCGATTGGCTATGGCCGACTCGAACATTAAGCGGGCCGATGAGAACTTGCGCACCGCCAACCTCGGATTCCAGGAAGGCGTCATTTCGCCTACGGTCGTCATGGAGGCGCAGACGGCATGGCTGCAGGCGCAGTCTCAGAAAATCGACGCAGAGATTGATGTGAAGCTCAGCCAGGTTGATCAACAAAAGGCGCAAGGAACATTGAAAGTAGCGTATTAAAAAAAGTTGAGAACAAATCTATATAATTAATCTGTAAATACAAGTAAAATCATGTCAGCAAAAACACAACATACCAACATTCTCTATGCCATCTTGGGATTTGTTATCGTGGTAATCCTGGTGGCCATTATCGGTTTCTTTGCTCTCGGACGCGACCCCGAAATTATTCAAGGCCAAGTCGAAGTATCGGAATATCGCGTGTCGAGCAAGGTGCCCGGTCGTATCTTGGAAATCAGAGTGAAGGAAGGCGATTACGTGAAAGCAGGCGACACGCTGGCCATTCTCGATGCCCCTGAGGTTCGTGCCAAGATGCAGCAGGCCCAGAGTGCCGAGGCTGGTGCATCGGCCATGGAAATGATGGCCCAGAACGGTGCCCGCAAGGAGCAGGTGGAAGGTGCCTTCCAGCTGTTGCAGAAAGCGAAAGCCGGCCTTGAGATTGCCGAGAAGTCATACAATCGTGTGCAGAAGCTGTACGACGAAGGCGTGATGAGTGCCCAGAAACGCGATGAGGCCTTTGCCAACTACAAAGCCATGCAAGCCACGATGGAGGCTGCTCAGAGCCAGTATGACATGGCTGTGAACGGTGCCCGAAAGGAAGAGAAGATGGTAGCGCTGGCTCAAGTGAACCGTGCCAAGGGAGCCGTAGAAGAAGTGAATGCCTACGTGGACGAAACTGTGCAGGTAGCACAGATGGATGGCGAGGTGAGCAGTATCTATCCCAAAGTGGGCGAACTGGTAGGCACGGGCAGTCCGATCATGACTATCTCTATCATGGACGACCTTTGGGGAACGTTCAATGTGCGCGAGGACCAGCTGGCCGGCATGCAGATAGGCACAGAGTTTACTGCTTTTATACCCGCCTTTAATAAAGAGGTGAAAATGAAAGTCTACCACATGAAAGACCAAGGCACCTATGCCGTATGGAAGGCAACGAAGGCCAATGGACAATTCGACCTGAAGACATTCGAAGTGAAAGCCCGTCCTATAGAGAGCATGGAAGGTCTGCGTCCTGGTATGTCACTGATTATCAAGTAATGCTAAGACTCATATACAACATTGTCCTGCGTGAGCTGTTGATTCTCAGACGGAATCACATTTACATGTTCTGCATGGTGGCATTCCCCATCTTGGTGTTGTTCTTCTTCACCTCGCTGATGGACGATGGTCTGCCCCAACAGATGCCTGTGGGTGTGGTCGACTTAGACAACACATCTACTACCCGTTCACTCATCCGAAGGCTCGATGCCTTCCAAATGACAAGGGTCGTAGCCCATTATCCTAACGTGACCGAGGCCCGACATGCCATACAGAATAACCAGATTTACGCCTTTCTTTATATTCCCAAAGGAACAACCGATGCGCTCTTGTCAAGCCGTCAGCCCAAGATTTCGTATTACTATTCCTATACGACGCTTGCGGCAGGCGCATTGCTGATGAAAGACCTGAAGACTATCTCCACATTAGGCTCTGCCGCCGTGGGACAGGCAACCCTGCTTGCCAAAGGAGCCACCGACGAGCAGATACAGACGCTTCTGCAGCCCATACGGGTCGACCTTCATCAGATAGCCAATCCTTGGACAAGCTATAATGTCTATCTTACCACGATGATTGTGCCTGGCATGATGATGCTGTTCATCTTTCTTATCTCGGCCTACTCGCTTGGAACAGAACTGAAGTTCGACACCTCGAAGCAATGGCTGAAGATGGCCAACAACCGCATGGTGCCTGCCCTGTTAGGGAAGTTTCTCCCCCAGACGCTCATTTTCCTGGCTGTGGTGTATATATATGAGTGGTACGTATTCTACCATCTGGGCTTTCCTCATCATGGAAGTCCCTTTATGCTGCTACTCATAGGGTTCATACAGGTGTTGTCGGCCCAGGGGTTCGGCATCTTTGTGTTCGGCCTCATGCCTTCTCTACGCATGTCGATGAGTGTTTGCTCGCTTTGGGGAGTCCTCAGCTTTTCGATGGCAGGCTCTGCCTTTCCTGTAATGGGCATGGATGCCCCTTTGCAGTCGCTGTCCTGGCTGTTTCCCCTGCGCCATTACTACATGCTCTACCAGATATGCGTATTCAATGGCTACCCGTTGCTCGAAGCCTGGTTCCATTTTGTGGCGCTATCGGCATTCATGCTGTTGCCCTGGTTTGTGATTCAGAAACTTAAAAACGCCATGCTCAACTATGTCTATATTCCATAAAGCCAACGAAGGACTTCACGACATCTTCTTCATCTGGTGGCAAGAGATGAAGCAAGTATTCCGCGACGAAGGAGTGATCATCTTCTTCTTCCTCGTTCCTTTGGCCTATCCCCTACTCTATTCCTGGATATATAATAATGAGGTGGTACGCGATGTGCCCGTGGTCGTTGTCGACGATTCCCATTCCTCGCTCTCGCGCAAGTTCATTCGCATGTGCGATGCCTCCCCCGACGTGAAGATTGCCTTTTATGCTCAAGACATGGACGAGGCAAAGTCGCTCGTAAGCCGACAGTTGGTGAAAGGCATCTACTATTTTCCCCCAGAGTTCGACAGCAACATCAATCGGCTACAGCAAGCCACGGTGGGGGTCTATTGCGACATGGGCCTCATGCTTGCCTACAAAGCCATCTTCCAGACGGCACAGCTCGTAAGTATGCAGATGGGCACTGAACTGAAGACCCGATTAGGAAAGAACTACACTTCACGCGAAGAGGCCATATCGGCCAAGCCACTCGACTTTGCCGATGTGCCCGTCTATAATCCCGCTGGCGGCTACGGCTCGTTCATTCTGCCGGGTGTGCTCATCCTTATCTTGCAACAGACACTTGTCTTGGGCATTGGTCTCTCGGCAGGAACCACACGCGAGGAGAGCCGCTACGGATGGCTCATACCCGTCAATCGCCACTATCACGGTGTGCTTCGTATTGTTTGGGCAAAGACGCTCTGCTATTTCATGATCTATGCCGTCATGGGTGCTTGGTTAGTAGCAGCCGTTCCGCGCCTGTTCCACTTCCCGCAATTGGCCACGGGAGCCTCACTGCTCACGCTGATGATTCCCTATATCTTGGCATGTATTTTCTTTGGCATGTCAGTCTCGTGCATTGTGAAATATCGCGAGAACGTCATGCTACTCATGGTTTTCGTTTCCATTCCCCTTTTGTTTCTCACAGGGGTAAGCTGGCCTCAAAGCAGCATTCCCGGCATGTGGCAGGGCGTGTCGTGGCTGTTCCCGTCGACCTTTGCCGTAAGGGCATACGTACGGCTCAATTCCATGGGGGCCACTATCGGCGATGTCACCCACGAGTTGCGCATTCTCTGGATTCACGTCTTGGCCTATTTCTTCCTTGCATGTGCTGTCTACCGTTACCAGTTGCACCTGATTCACGAGGAAACGCGCAATCGTCTGGCAGAATTAAGAAAGCAAAACGAACTGCAGAACAAAGGAGATGAAAGCAGCAATTTGTGTACACAGAGCATGAAATAGCCCGCCAAATCGTTAAAAAAGCACAAAAAACGCCCTGTTCAATTCTTTTATTCCCGATTTCTGTACTCATACTCCCAACTTTTTAGTAATTTTGAAGCCCAAATTGTGTGTAATCTAACCATATCAGTAACTCAAAACAGTTAAATGATGGACTCTGAAGTAATCGAATCTGTTGCCTTGCAGAATGAAGAAAATGCCTTAGCAACGGGCAAACAGGAAGAGGTAAAAGCAGAAGAAACGGCACAGCAGCCTGTTGCCGAAACTTCTGAAGTGATGGAAACTGCTGAAGAAAGCCAAGCCCCACAGGCTGAGGAAAGCGAAGCTCCCCAGGCAGAAGAAGTGCTGCGCAAAGTGTACCAGAACAAGCAGGAAGTGCTCGAGAGGGTGAAGGAAATAGCCCATGGCGAGGACATGCCGCAAAAAGAAGAGGTAGACTATCTGAAGACGATGTTCTACAAGCTTCACATTGCCGAGCGCGAAGCACAACTGAGGACATTCCTCGACAATGGCGGCGACCCAGAGCAGTACCAAATACTGCCCGATGAGGCCGAGGAAGTGTTCAAGGCAGAAATGGGCATCATCAAAGAGCGCCGTCAGCAACTGTTCCGCGAACAGGAAGCTGAGAAGGAAGAGAACCTGAAGAAGAAACTCAACATCATTGAGAAGATAAAAGCCATGGTCACTTCGCCCGAAGAGGCCAGTAAGACCTATCAGGAGTTCAAGGCACTGCAGCAGGAGTGGCGCGAGATAAAGAGCGTACCTGCCGAACGGGCCAACGAACTCTGGCGCAACTACCAGCTCTACGTAGAGCAGTTCTACGACCTGCTGAAGCTGAACAGCGAGGCCCGTGAGCTTGACTTCAAGAAGAATCTCGAAGCAAAGACCCGCCTGTGCGAGGCTGCAGAGAAACTGGCCGACGAGAACGATGTCATTAGCGCCTTCCACCAATTGCAGAAGCTGCATCAGGAATATCGCGAGACGGGTCCTGTGGCCAAGGACTTGCGCGAGGAAGTGTGGCAGCGCTTCAAGGCTGCTTCAACCGTCATCAACAAGCGCCACCAGCAGTACTTTGAAGACTTGCGCAACCGTGAGGAAGAAAATCTGGCCAAAAAGACCGCACTCTGCGAAAGAGCCGAAGCCATAGCTGCCGAAGAAAACAAAGGTTCGGCCGACTGGGAGCGCCACACCAAGGAAATCATTGACATACAGACAGAATGGAAGACGATAGGCTTCGCGCCTCAGAAGATGAACGTGAAGATTTTTGAGCGCTTCCGTGCAGCTTGCGACGACTTCTTTGCCCGCAAGGCCGATTATTTCCGTACGCTGAAAGACAACTTCAAGGAAAACGCCGACAAGAAACGCGCCCTGATCGAGAAAGCAAAGGCGCTGCAAGACTCCACCGAGTGGCGCTCAACCAGCGACAAGCTCATTGCCCTGCAGAAAGAGTGGAAGACCATCGGCATGGTTCCCAAGAAGCTCGGCGACCAACTGTGGGAGGAGTTCCTCGGTGCCTGCAACCACTTCTTCGAAGCCCGTAATGCAGCGGGAGCCGGACAGCGTGGCGAGGAACGCGAGAACCTGGAAAAGAAGCGCGGCGTTATTGCCCAACTGAAAGCCGTGGCCGAAGAGGCTGGCGACGACATTCAGGCCAAGGTTCAGCAACTCGTAGAAGAGTATAACGCAATAGGTCACGTGCCCTTCAAGGAAAAAGACAAGCTCTACGACGAGTACCATGCCGTGCTCGACAAGCTCTACAAGGAGCTAAACATCAGCGTGGCACGTCGGCGTCTGAACAACTTCAAGCAAAACCTGAAGCAGGTGGCAGAAAGGGGCGAGGCTGCGCTCGATAATGAGCGCACAAAGCTCATGCGTCAATATGATGCCATCAAGCAAGACTTGCAGACATACGAGAATAACCTCGGCTTCCTGACGGCCAGCAGCAAGAAAGGCAGCTCGCTCATCGACGAGATGAATCGCAAAGTGCAGAAGCTGAAGGACGACCTGCAGTTAGTGAAAGACAAGATTAAGGCCATCGATGCTGAAAATGCTTCCAAAGAATAAGCGGAAACGTTAGCAAGCAAAAGCAAAGTCCGAAGGGCTGGCGATACCCCCATAAGCAGGGAATCCACCAGCCCTTCGGCTTTTGGGGTATGACAAAACGATTCTCTTCCTTCTAAACCGGAGCAGATTCATGAGTTTCCTTCAAGAGAAGTGCAGCTTCGGTTTCTTCACACGCCACAAGGGGCTGGCGAGTGCAAGCCGTTCTATTGTGGATACGACGACCTTGACGAGTTCTTCCTCCACGACGCATTCTTGCAGAGCGACGATTTAGGCGGGCGAAGATAACAAAACGGTGCATCTTCGCCCGCATTTCGTATATTTAACGACCGAAACGATACAAGATTGCGAAAAAATGCTTACCTTTGCACCCAGAATTTAAAAGTAAAATGATTATGGCAACTTATACAATTACACTGAATGAACGGACCTCCAGCGGCAAGGCTCTCATGGCCTATTTGGAGGCATTGGGAGTGCTCATTTCCAAGGTCACGCCAAAGACTAAAGGCAGTTACCTCCGCTCTCAGGAGGACAAGCTGGCTGGTCGCGTGGAAAAGTTCTCCTCATCCGAGGAAATGTTCAAGTCGTTAGGCATCTAAGCGACCATGTACGAAATAAGGATG
>CAJONO010000005.1 GCA_905235905.1 uncultured Prevotella sp. | reverse complement strand
GTTTCCACGTCTTGCCAAGTGATGGAAATTCGGGTGCAAATGTACGAAAAAAATTGCAAACAAAGGAAATATTCTAATGAATAATATTGTAATTTTGTTAATTTAATGACTTTTGTTTAGTTTTTGGGGTAGTTGATTCTGATATTTTAGCCTATTTTAGGGAGATTCCAGTGGTGTTTCCACGTCTTGGCAAGACGTGGAAACTATGTGACCGTTAAAAAAACTTGGTATCGTTTCCGTTAAGAATCGTACCAAGTTATTTCTTTTTTATCATTCCTTGCTCAACAATTTTTTGTTCTGCTTTGTTCCTGTTGAGGACGGTTACTGCTACATGCGATCAAGCTCGACGGCCATATCCTGCTGTAACTCATGGGCTTTATGGCCAGCCATCTCGGCAAAGCGGTCATCGTTGCAGGCATAGATAATGCCGCGACTAGAATTTACCAGCAGACCGCAGTCCTTTGTCATGCCATATTTGCAGACCTCTTGCAGTGAGCCTCCTTGGGCACCAACGCCTGGTACTAACAGGAAATGAGAGGGAGCCACACGGCGTATGTCCTCGAACATTCGACCTTGAGTGGCACCAACCACATACATCATATTTTCGTCGTTGCCCCATTGCTGGCTGACGCGCAACACTTTTTCAAAGAGTCGTTCGCCCTGTTTGTCTTCCGTCAGTTGAAAATCTTGTGAGCCTTTATTACTGGTGAGTGCCAGCAGAACGACCCACTTGCCTTCATAGGCCATGAAGGGCATCACAGAGTCCTCGCCCATATAGGGAGCCACGGTCAGGGCATCCACGTCGTATTCCTCAAAAAACGTCCGGGCATACATCTGGCTTGTGTTGCCAATGTCGCCCCGCTTGGCATCGGCAATGATGAAATGTTGGGGATAGCTATCCTTCAGGTAGGCGATTGTTTTTTCAAAGCTCGCCAATCCTTTCACTCCATGCGCTTCATAGAAAGCCAGGTTTGGCTTGTAGGCCACGCAATAGGGAGCGGTGGCGTCAATGATTGCCTTGTTAAACTCGAAGACAGGGTCTTCTTCTTTCAATAGGTGTTGTGGAATCTTCTTCAGGTCGGTGTCTAACCCTACACAGAGGAAGCTCCTCTTCTCTCTGATTTGCTCTATCAGTTCTTTTCTTGTCATAACTAATCTCTTTTTTGCAGCGGGAAAACCGCTGCACACGAACTATAGTTCCGACTCTTTCATTCGTTCGGCATTCTCGGCTACGGTCAAGGCATCAATCATGGGCTGGATGTCGCCACCGAGAAAGCCTTGCAAATCGTGGGTGGTATAGCCTATGCGATGGTCGGTGACTCGACCTTGTGGGAAATTGTAAGTGCGTATCTTGGCCGATCGGTCGCCTGTTGAGACGAGTGTCTTGCGGCGTGAGGCTATGTCGTCCATGTATTTCTGATGCTCTTTGTCGTAGATGAAGGTGTAGAGGCGTGAAAGTGCGCGCTCCTTGTTCTTCGGCTGGTCACGCGTCTCAGTACACTCAATGAGGATTTCCTCCGTCTCTCCTGTGTTGGGGTTCTTCCACATGTAGCGCAGGCGTACGCCAGACTCCACCTTGTTTACATTCTGTCCGCCGGCACCTGAAGAGCGGAACGTGTCCCATTTTATCTCACCTTCGTTAATGTGTACTTCGAACTTATCGGCCTCCGGCAGCACAGCCACGGTGGCAGCACTGGTATGCATGCGTCCCTGCGTCTCAGTGGCCGGCACTCGCTGTACGCGGTGGACGCCCGACTCATATTTTAATGTGCCGTAGACATCGGCACCGCTCACGGCAAAGTCGATTTCCTTGTATCCGCCTACAGCCCCCTCACTGACATCGGTCACTGAAAGTGCCCAGCCTTTTGCATCGCAGAAACTTTTGTACATTTTAAAGAGGTCGCCGGCAAAGAGGCAAGCCTCGTCGCCGCCTGTGCCCGCCCGAATCTCCATCTGCACGTTTTTCGCGTCCTCGGGGTCTTTCGGAATGAGTGCAATCTTGATTTCTTCCTCTAACTTTGGTTGAAGGGCTTCGTTGGTTGCAAGCTCTTCGCGGGCCATCTCCTTCATCTCCGGGTCGTCTTCATTGGCCAATATGTCTTTGGCTTCCTTGATGCTGTTTAGGCAGGCAATATACCGTTTGCGAGCATCCATGATGTCCGACAAGTCTTTGTATTCTTTGGTTAGCTTGACAAACCGTTGCTGGTCGCCTATAACTGAGGGGTCTGTAATGAGTGTCGACACCTCTTCGAAACGGCTTTCCAGACCGTCGAGCTTCTGTAGTATATTGTTGTTGTCCATATCAATATTCATAAGTTCCGAATTCTGATTTGATAGTCAGGCTCTTTTCGCCCTCCTCAATGCGTCCTATAACCTGTGCGTCGATGTTGAACGATTTGCTGATGGCAATGACCTCGTCGGCCAATTCAGGTCTCAGGTAAATCTCCATCCGATGTCCCATGTTGAACACCTGGTACATCTCTTTCCAGTCGGTGCCTGAGCATTCGTGGATGGCTTTGAACAAGGGCGGTATGGGGAACATGTTGTCCTTAATCACACGGCAGTTCTCACCGACGAAGTGCAGCACTTTGGTCTGGGCGCCTCCTGTGCAGTGAACCATTCCATGTATCTCCGGGCGCAACTGGTCGAGGACACGCTTGATGACTGGGGCATAGGTGCGTGTGGGGGAGAGTACCAACTGGCCCATGTCGACGGGCAAACCGTCGACCACGGACGTGAGTTCGTATTTGCCGCTGTATACTAACTCGTTGGGTACGGCGTGGTCGTAGCTTTCCGGATAGTTCGTTGCCAGATACTTGGCAAACACATCGTGGCGTGCCGATGTCAGGCCGTTGCTTCCCATTCCGCCATTGTATCGTTTCTCGTAGGTGGCCTGTCCGGTGCTTGAGAGTCCCACGATGACATCGCCAGGACGTATGTTGGCATTGTCAATCACGTCGCTGCGCTTCATGCGGCATGTCACGGTCGAGTCGACGATAATTGTTCTCACCAAATCTCCCACGTCGGCAGTCTCACCGCCTGTTGGGTAAATGCCGATGCCCATTTCCCTGAGTTCTGCCAGCAGCTCGTCGGTGCCGTTGATGATGGCCGAGATGACTTCGCCCGGCACGAGCATCTTGTTGCGCCCGATGGTCGACGAGACGAGGATGTTGTCTGTTGCTCCGACACAGAGCAGGTCGTCGGTGTTCATCACGATGGCATCCTGTGCAATGCCCTTCCATACGGCGAGGTCGCCCGTTTCCTTCCAGTACATGTAGGCGAGGCTCGACTTGGTGCCAGCCCCGTCGGCATGCATAATATTGCAATAGTCGGGGTCTCCGCCCAGAATGTCGGGGATTATTTTACAGAAAGCCTGCGGATAGAGCCCCTTGTCGATATTCTTGATGGCGGCATGCACATCTTCCTTGGCGGCACTCACGCCACGCATCATATAACGATTGTCCATATAACTGTTTATGCGTTAAACTCCTGCCAGCTCTTTATCTTGATGTCTTCTTCGTTCATGGCTGTGAATGCCTCGATATAGGCTTTGGCCAGCCGCACGTTGGTCATGAGTGGTATGTTGTGGTCGATGGCACCCCGACGGATGCGGTAGCCATTGGTCAGTTCGCGCTTGGTGTGGTTCTTCGGCACGTTGACAATGAGGCTGAACTGATGTTGGGCTATCATGTCCATCACATTGTTCTCGCCCTCCTCGTCGGGCCACTTCACAGGGGTCGCGTCGACACCATTGTCGCAGAAGAACTTGGCTGTGCCTCCTGTGGCATAAACCGTATAGCCTTTCTTCACCAACTGCTGTGCAGGCTCTAATAGCGATACCTTGCCCTTGGCGCCACCGCTTGAGATGAGAATCGAACTTCCTTTTTTGGGCAGGCGATAGCCAGTGGCAATGAGGGCGTTGAGCAGTGCCTCGTTGAGGTCGTCGCCCAGACAGCCCACCTCGCCTGTCGATGACATGTCGACACCCAGCACGGGGTCGGCGTTCTGCAGGCGGGCAAACGAGAACTGGCTGGCCTTCACGCCGATACGGTCGATGTCGAACTCCGACTTGTCGGGGCGGGAGTAGGGCGCGTCGAGCATAATCTTGGTAGCTGTCTCGATGAAGTTGCGCTTCAGAATCTTCGATACGAAGGGGAACGAGCGACTGGCGCGCAGATTGCACTCAATAACCTTCACCTCGCGGTTCTTGGCCAGGAACTGAATGTTGAAGGGTCCACTGATGTTCAGTTCGGCTGCAATCTTGTGGGCAATCTTTTTGATCTGCCGGATGGTCGAGAAATAAATGTGCTGAGCCGGGAACACCATGGTGGCATCGCCAGAGTGAACGCCAGCATACTCAACATGCTCACTGATGGCATACTCTACCACCTCGCCCTTGTCGGCCACGGCATCGAACTCAATCTCCTTGGTTTCCTGCATGAATTGCGACACTACGACGGGGAACTCCTTCGACACTTCCGTCGCCATGTTGAGGAAACGATGCAGCTCTTCATCGTCGTAGCACACGTTCATGGCAGCACCACTCAACACGTATGAAGGACGGACAAGCACGGGATAGCCCACCTCAGAGACAAACTCCTTGATGTCGTCGAACGAGGTCAGTGCGCGCCAGGCAGGCTGGTCAATGCCCAGCTTGTCGAGCATAGCCGAGAATTTGTCGCGATTCTCCGCACGGTCAATGTCCACCGGACTTGTTCCCAGCACGGGAACGCCCTGCCGGTGCAGCTTCATGGCGAGGTTGTTGGGTATTTGTCCGCCCACGCTGACAATGACACCACGCGGCTGTTCCAGGTCGATGACATCGAGTACGCGTTCCAACGACAGTTCGTCGAAGTAGAGACGGTCGCACATGTCGTAGTCGGTCGAAACGGTTTCGGGGTTATAGTTAATCATAATCGACTTGTACCCCAGCTTGCGTGCCGTCTGGATGGCATTCACCGAGCACCAGTCGAACTCTACCGACGAGCCGATGCGATAGGCACCCGAGCCAAGCACCACCACCGATTTCTCATTGTTATAATAGTTAATGTCGTGAACGGTCTTGTATTGCTCACCCTCGGGATTGCCAAAGGCAGGCGTGTGGGTATAGGTGAAGTAGAGATAGTTGGTCAGTTCGGGATGCTCGGAGGCCACTGTTGGGATGCGCTTCACCGATGGGAGAATGCCCCTTTGCTTGCGGTGCTTGCGCACTTCGAGGTTCTCCTTCTCCATATTGCCGCCTTGGGGCTTTAGCACGAAGCGGGCAATCTGGAAGTCTGAGAATCCGCAACGTTTCACCTCCAGCAGGAATTCATCAGGAATTTCGTCTAATTTATTGAATGACTGTAGCTTATGCTTCAAGTCGACGATATGCTTTAGCCGCTCAAGGAACCATACGTCAATCTTGGTCAGCTGCTCAATTCGCTCCACGCTGTAGCCCTCTTCCAATGCCTGGGCTATGGCAAAGATGCGCAAATCGGTAGGATTGGCCAGCTCCTTGTCGAGGTCTTCGAAGCGGGTATGGTCGTTGCCAACGAAACCATGCATGCCCTGACCAATCATGCGCAGGCCTTTCTGAATCATCTCCTCGAACGAACGGCCAATAGACATAATCTCGCCCACCGACTTCATCGACGAGCCAATCAGTCGGCTCACGCCAGCAAACTTCGTCAGGTCCCAGCGGGGTATCTTGCAAATCATGTAGTCCAATTGCGGAGCCACGTAGGCACTCGACGTGGTTCCCATCTCGCCTATCTGGTCGAGGGTGTAGCCCAAAGCAATCTTTGCAGCAACAAAAGCAAGAGGATAACCCGTTGCTTTTGAGGCTAATGCGCTGCTTCGGCTCAAGCGGGCGTTTATTTCGATGATGCGGTAGTCGTTGGTCTCGGCATTGAAGGCAAACTGAATGTTGCACTCGCCGACAATACCCAGATGGCGCACACAGCGGATGGTGATGTCTTGCAGCATTTTCACCTGTTCCTCTTTCAGCGAACAGGTCGGAGCCACCACGATACTTTCGCCCGTGTGGATGCCCAGAGGGTCGAAGTTTTCCATCGAGGCAACGGTGAAGCAGTGGTCGTTGGCATCGCGGATGCACTCGAACTCTATCTCCTTCCATCCTTTAAGGCTCTCTTCTACAAGTATTTGCGGTGCAAACGTGAAAGCACTTTCTGCAAGTTCCTTGAAGGCTTTTTCGTCAGGGCAGATGCCGCTGCCCAAGCCACCAAGGGCGTAGGCCGAGCGAATCATAATGGGGAAGCCAATCTCGTGGGCAGCCTTGAGGGCGTCGTCCATATTCTCAACGGCATGGCTCACGGGGGTCTTCAGCTGAATCTCGTCGAGCTTCTTTACAAAGAGGTCGCGGTCTTCGGTGTTCATGATGGCCTCGACGCTCGTACCCAGTACTTCAACACCATACTCTTTCAGCACCCCCGACTGGTAAAGCTCCGTACCGCAGTTCAGGGCCGTCTGCCCACCGAATGCCAGCAGAATGCCGTCGGGGCGTTCCTTCTTGATGATCTCGGTCACGAAATGGGTGGTTACGGGCTGGAAATACACCTTGTCGGCTATGCCTTCCGATGTCTGGATGGTAGCGATGTTGGGGTTTACCAGTACGCTCTTGATTCCTTCCTGGCGAAGTGCCTTCAGGGCCTGTGAGCCAGAGTAGTCAAATTCGCCTGCCTGTCCGATTTTCAAGGCACCGCTGCCCAGCACCAGCACCTTCTTGAGATTCTTGTTTGCCATTATTTCTAAAGTTTTGTTCAGTTTTTGGGTGCAAAGATACGAAATAATGCCGATATATGAAAGCGATTTGGGAAGATTAACGCACTTCGCCCCATAAATAAAGATAAAAAACAGTCGAGACGTTGTTCTTGGCGCATGACTGCGCAATAATTATCCCTGTCATTAGCGTGACGAGGGGTAACTATATGTTGTTTCATGAGAGTCCATTGTCAGGTGTCTTGTTACAAAGCCTTTGTAATGTCGTTACAAGTACTCTGTAATGTCGTTACAAGTACTCCGTAATGCCGTTACAAAGGCTCTGTAATAGACACTGTAAGTAACAACTTGCTATCGGTTTGCGTGGAATGCGGTCGGAAATGATAGGAAACACGTGGATTGCTGATAGGAAACACGTGGATTGCTATTACTTCAGTTCGAACTTCTCTCCTGTCTGTCGAATGAGTTCGCGGGCAAAGGGGAGCGGATAGCCTGGACGCTTGACCTTTGCTCCCAGCCCTTCCGGCGTGAGTTCGAAGCGACCGTCTTGCTCGGGCTTCACAGTCATGTCGTTGTATTTCACTATGAGATGGAATGCCAGCTGCCGCCATACGTCGAGCATCTCGTTGGCCTTTTGGGCAGTGTAGTCGGTGAGAAACCTGACGCGGGCTTCGCCGTTGAGCAGTAGGGCGCGGTCTTCCACTTCTTTTTGGCCGATGAAGTAGGAACGGTCGAGTGAGTCTCGTTTCTGTTGCAGCTCAGGGAAGAGCAGCGAGTAGCGTGGATAGACCATGTTCGACACCCAGTTCTGCACCCAGAATGCGTTGTCCATCGAGAATGTAACGGCATCGGCCCCTGGCGTGTTGTAGGGACGTGGCGAACTTGTGGCACAGCAATAGACGGGCGTGTAGGGAACCATGTTACCGTCGTCGTTGCCAAACCACAGTACGCCACCCACCTCGCGTGGCAGCCACGAGCGCATCTGCGACACGTAGGAAAAGCCTGTCTGCTGGGTTGAAGTGGGCCGCTCGTTGAAGTATTTCTTTCCGTCGACAGTGAAATAGAGGGGCGTGGGCCTATAGGGCATCTGCCAGATGCCGCCACCCATGTCCTGATCGAGTGAGAACGGGGTGCCCTCATAATGGTCGCGCATGGCAGTCTCAACGTCGGCCACTGTCAGCTTGCGGTTGGGGCGTACCCATAGTGGCAGGGGCTCGGCCTCGTTGTCGTGTCCCTCGGCCCAAGGCAGATAGCGGTCCATGCCATCGGCGTAGCGACGGAAGAAGCTCCACACACGGGCATCGCAGATGCGGCGGCCTGAGAAGTCGGGGAAGGCATAGGTGTTGCAGAAGGAGAACTCTTCGTCCTTGCCGCTGAACCATCCCATCTGACGGGCGTAGCTGACCACGTTCTTCGAGAAGAGCACGTCGCCCGACTTGTCTTTCATGTTGAAGCGCGAAATGCGGCTCTGGTTGGCGTGGCCGCAAATCATGTCGTCGGGTATGCGCAGGGCCACCCAGACGGTGCGCCCCTTGGCCGTCTTGCCTTTCCCTGCTTTCTGCGTGGCAGGCTGCGGTGCTCCCATCATCTCCATGATCCACGCTTCGTTAGGGTCGCAGATGGTGAAGGTCTCGCCTTCCGAATTGTAACCGTATTGCTCTACGAGCGTGGTCATTACGCCGATGGCCTCGCGGGCAGTCTTCGAGCGCTGCAAGGCTATGTAGATAAGCGAGCCATAATCAAGGATGCCCGTGGTGTCGACCATCTCCTCGCGTCCGCCGAAGGTGGTCTCGCCGATGGTCAGCTGCCACTCGTTAATGTTTCCAATGACGTTGTAGGTTTCCTCGGCTTCCAGTATCTCACCATGATACTTGTTCGTGTCCCAGTCGTAGACTTTGCGCATAGTTCCCTTGGCATGATGGGCCGCAGGAAAGTGGCACAGGCCTTGGAACATGCCGTAGTCGTCGGCGTTATAGGTGCAGATTACCGAGCCGTCGGCAGAGGCTTTCTTGCCTACGATGAAGTTGGTACAGGCAAAGGCTGCAGGACACAGGGTCAGTAAGACAACCGATAGAAGGAATGACTTTTTCATATTTGTTTGTTTTTTTATTTGGTTTCCACGGAAAGAATACGCTACCGAGGTGCAAAGGTAATCATTTTTATCTCTCCATGCGATATAAAAATAGTTAAAAGCATGGATAAGACAGAAAAAAGAAGTAACTTTGAAGGCGCTTATGAAACAGATCTCTATATCCTTAGCCATTTTCATGGCCTGCTTGCTATTCTTTTCCTGTGCCCAAGATGCTAAAAAGGTGCAGGGCGAGGCTCGTTACAAGACGCTTGTCGTCGATACCGCTAACATCAGCCTCGCCAGCCAGTACAGTGCCCGGCTGACAGGACGGCAAATCGTAGAGGTGAGGCCTCAGGTAGCAGGCTGCATCACTCGGATATGTATTAACGAAGGCGATGAAGTGCGACAGGGTCAGACGCTCTTTGTCATCGACCAGGTGCCTTTCAAGGCGGCCCTCGATGTGGCAATAGCTGCCAGGCGCAGTGCCGAGGCAAGGCTCTCAACGGCTCGTATGAACTACGAGAACGAGCTGAAGCTGAAGGAGGGACGCGTGGTGAGCGACATTTCGGTAGAGACGATGCGCAATGCCATGCTCGAGGCTGAGGCAACGCTCGAACAGGCCAAGGCCCAGGAGAGCAACGCCCGCTGGCAGCTGAGCTATACCGAGGTGAAAAGTCCTGTTAACGGCGTGGCGTCGATGATTCCCTGGCATGTAGGCTCGCTCGTCAGCAGTACCATCAGCGAGCCACTTGTAACGGTGGCCGACGATAGTAGGATGCTGGCTTATTTCAGCATTGCCGAGAATCAGCTGCCCGGTCTTTTGGCACAATATGGCTCGGTCGAGGCTTTCCTCAGACAACAGCCTGCCGTCACCCTGCGCATGGCCGATGGCACCGACTATCCACAAGAAGGCAGAATTGATGCCGTGAGTGGTACGGTCGACACTCAGACGGGTGCGGTAACCCTTCGTGCCACCTTTCCCAATGCCAACCATCTGTTACTGAGCGGAGGCAGTGCCAGCGTGGTCATGGCTCTTCGCCGCGACGGCTGTATTGTGGTGCCGCAGGAAGCGACCTACGAACTGCAGAACCGCACCTTCGTCTATAAGGTGGTCAACGGCATGACCAAGGCACAGCCTGTAGAGGTGATGCGCCAGAATAACGGACGTGAGTATATCATTGAGAGCGGACTGCAAGTGGGCGATACTATTATTGCAGAGGGTGCAGGACTGCTTCGGGAGGGAATCGAGGTATGCAAGTAAAAACGTTTATCGACCGCCCCATCCTTTCGGGGGTCATTTCGGTGCTGATCATGCTGGTAGGCCTTATCGGGCTGAGCCGGCTTGCACTTGAACAGTTTCCTGAAATAGCTCCGCCAACGGTGCGCCTCAATGCCACCTATACGGGTGCCAATGCCGAGACGGTGCAGAAAAGCGTTGTGGTGCCATTAGAGGAAGCCATCAACGGCGTAGAGGGCATGATGTACATGTCGTCGACCGCATCGAATACAGGTATGGCCAACATTTCCGTCTTCTTCCGCCAGGGTACCGATGCCGATATGGCTATGGTCAATGTGCAGAACCGTGCGGCCACGGTGCAAGGCCGTTTGCCAAGCGATGTGGTGAAGGGCGGACTCACGGTGCGTAAGCGTCAGACCAGCAACATCAAGCAGATGACCATCTACAGCCCTGACGATACGTTCGACCGCACGTTCCTGGCCAACTATACGAAAATCAACATTGAGCCCCGACTGAGTCGTATTCCCGGTGTGGGCGAGGTAAACGTGATTGGTGCCGACTACTCCATGCGTATTTGGCTCGACCCGCTGAAGATGGCCCGATACGCACTGACACCGGCCGATGTGAGCAAGGTGCTGGAAGAGCAGAACGTAGAAGTGGCCACAGGTACGCTGGGTGCCGACTCGAGGAACACTTTCCAGTATGTGCTGAAATACCGGGGACGCTATGAGGAGGAACAGGGCTATGAGCAGATGGTAGTGCGCTCGCTGCCTAATGGCGACGTGCTGCGCATCGGCGATATTGCCCGTGTGGAACTGGGTGCCCAGAACTACAACTACATTGGTGAGACCAACGGTCATCCGGGCGTAAACATTTTGATCAACCAGATTTCCGGCTCGAACGCCAATGAGATTATCAAGCAAATCGACAAGGAAGTGGCCGAAATAAGGAACGGTCTGCCATCGGGCATCGTTATCGAAGACTTAGAGAGCAAGAAGGACTTTCTCGATGCTTCCATCAAGAGCGTCCTGAAAACCCTCTTCGAAGCCCTTCTGCTGGTAATCCTTGTGGTTTATGTCTTTTTGCAGAGCTTCCGTTCTACGTTTATCCCTGCCGTGGCCATCATAGTGTCGCTTGTCGGTACGCTTGCCGTCATCTATGCTATCGGTTTCTCGCTCAACATGCTCACGCTCTTTGCCTTGGTGCTGGTTATCGGTACTGTGGTCGACGATGCCATCGTTGTGGTCGAGGCCGTACAGGCTAAGTTCGACGAAGGCTATCAGTCGGCCTACGATGCCACCATCGATGCGATGCACGGCATCACCTCGGCACTGGTCACCACAACGCTCGTCTTTATGGCCGTCTTTGTGCCAGTCTGCTTCATCAATGGCGTCACAGGTACTTTCTATACCCAGTTTGGCCTCACGATGGCCATCGCCGTGGCCATCTCGCTCTTCAATGCCCTGACCCTCTCGCCGGCCTTGTGTGCGCTCATGATGACACCACACCAGCGTGAAAGCCTCACTTTCTCCTCGCGCTTCCATATAGCTTTCGATACTGCTTTCAATCGTCTTGTTGAAAAGTACAGACGGGCTGTTTCGGCCTTTTCGCTCCGCAAATGGCCTGTAGCCCTGCTTGTGGCTGGTGCCATAGGGACATTGGTCTGGCTCATGAAGACCACAAAGACGGGACTGGTTCCTAACGAGGACATGGGCACAGTGTTTATTAACGTTCAGGCAGCTCCTGGCAGCAGCTTGCAGCAGACCTATCATATATTAAAAGAGGTGGAGGAGCGTATCAAGGATATTCCTCAACTGCGCACCTACTCTCTTGTGGCAGGCAATAGTATCGGCTTCGACCAGTCGTCATCGAACGGTAACTTCACTTTGAAGTTGAAGAAATGGGACGAGCGTCGGGGTAAGGGCGACGATGTGCAGTCGGTCGTGCAGGACATCTACCGCCGTACGGCCGACATAGCGAATGCAAAAATCCAGGTGAATACTCAGGCCATGATTCCCGGTTTTGGCCGTACCAACGGCTTCGAGCTATATGTGCAGGATAAAAAAGGTGGAACCATCGCAGATTTGCAGCATTACACCAACCAGCTCATTTCCTCGCTCAACGAGCGTCCGGAGATTTCACGCGCCTTTACCAATTTCTCTCTGAAATATCCGCAATACCGCATTGAGGTCGATGCCGCCCTGTGCAAGCGCCGCGGCGTTTCCCCAAGCGACGTGCTCAGTGCGCTCAGTGGCTACATTGGTGGTTCCTATGCCTCTAACTTCGTGCGCTTCACCAAGCTCTATCGTGTCATGGTGCAGGCTTCGCCCGAATACCGCCTGAACACTGAGTCGCTCAACAATATCTTTGTGAGAAACGCACAAGGCGAGATGTCGCCCATAGGACAGTATGTCACGCTGACCCGCATCTACGGTTCCGAGACATTGTCGCGCTTCAACCTCTTCCCAAGTATCAGCGTCAGCGGAACGCCTGCCGAGGGCTATAGCACAGGCCAGGCCATTCAGGCCATTCGCGAAGTTGCCTCACAGGCACTGCCCGAGGGATATGGCTATGAGTTTGGCGGCATGACGCGAGAAGAGGCATCGGCCGAGAACACGACGACCATTGTCTTCATTATCTGCATAGTCTTCATCTATCTTATTCTCTGTGCCCTCTATGAGAGTCTCTTCGTGCCATTGGCGGTCATCCTGAGCGTGCCGTTTGGTCTGGCAGGCTCGTTTGTCTTTGCAAGGCTATGGGGATTAGAGAACAATATCTACATGCAGACGGGACTCATCATGCTTATCGGTCTGCTGGCGAAGACAGCCATCCTTCTCACGGAGTATGCGTCGGAACGCCGAAAGCAAGGCATGAGTATTGCCGATGCTGCCCTCGATGCGGCAAGGGTGCGCCTACGCCCTATCCTGATGACATCGATGACGATGGTGCTGGGCTTGTTGCCTCTTGCGCTGGCCACGGGCGTCGGGGCAAACGGCAACCATTCGCTGGGCGTGGGAACTATAGGCGGAATGCTCGTAGGCACAGTAGCCCTGCTCTTTATTGTTCCCGTGCTCTTCATGGCATTCAAGAAAATGGAAGAAATGATTTTTCCCCCTCGAAAACAAGTGACAATTAATCAATAACAACTATGAGTATGAATATTGGAGACAAGGCGCCCGAGATTCTGGGTAAGGATGAGAATGGAAAAGAAATTCGTCTGAGCGATTTCCTTGGTAAGAAACTGGTAGTCTACTTCTATCCGAAAGACTTGACAAGTGGCTGCACTGCCGAGGCTTGCAGTTTTCGTGACCACAAGGAAGAACTGGCTACTGCTGGATATAGCGTGGTGGGCGTAAGTGTCGACGATGCTCAGAAGCACCAGAAATTCAAGGAAGAACACGCCCTGAACTTTCCTCTTATTGCCGATGTCGACAAGTCGCTGGTAGAACAATTTGGCGTGTGGCAGGAGAAATCGATGTACGGTCGTAAATACATGGGCACCGTGCGCACTACGTTCATCATCAATGAGCAGGGTTACGTTGAGCAAATCATCGGCCCGAAGGACATCAAGACAAAGATTCATGCTGAACAGATTCTGCAACAAATATAAAATTTAATGGCAATATATTTGGTTGTCTGCCATATTTTAACTACTTTTGCACAAAATTAATAAAAAGGTAGCGTTATGAAGCAGATTAACACTCACATGTCACACCTCGTTCACGACGTGGCTGCCCAGCTTGGCGACCGCGAGGCTCTTATCTATAAAGACTTTGGCGGCACCGTGTGGAAATCATATTCATGGAATGAGTTCTCGGCCAAGGTGAAGCAGGTGTCGAATGCCATGCTCAATCTGGGCATCAAGATTCAGGAGAACGTAGGCGTCTTCTCGCAAAACTCCGTGCAGTATCTGTTTTGCGACTTTGGCGCATGGGGCATCCGTGCAGTGACCATTCCCTTCTATGCCACAAGCTCAGAACAACAGATACAGTTCATGATTGGCGATGCAAAGATTCGTTTTCTCTTTGTAGGCGAGCAGGAACAGTACGAAAAGGCCAAGCGTGTGTTCCCCCTCTGTAAGACGTTAGAGCGAATCATCGTCTATGATTCTGCCGTACATTTAGACGAGAACGACCCTACCACCATCTATTTCGACGATTTCCTGAAACTGGGCGATGGCCTGCCCCGCCAGAGCGAAGTAGAGGCGCTGCAACAGTCGGCCACGTTCGATGAAATAGCCAATATCCTATATACCAGCGGCACCACTGGCGACTCGAAGGGCGTCATCCTGACCCACGGACAGTATCATGCCGCCATGGAGGCCAACGACAAGTGCGTACCTGTCGACGAGAACGACCGTGTGATGAATTTCCTGCCTTTCACCCATATCTTTGAAAAGGGATGGAAGATTCTTTGCATCACCGAGGGCGCCCGTCTCATTGTCAACACCCATCCGCTTGAGGTGCAGCAGTCAATGCGCGAGCAGCACCCCACCTGCATGAGTGCCGTGCCCCGTTTCTGGGAAAAAGTGTACATGGGTGTGCAGGAGAAGATAGAGCAGAGTGGAGCTATGCAGCGCAAGCTGTTCCAGCATGCGCTTTCCGTTGGTCGCAAGCACAATATTGAGTTTCTTGCAAATGGCAAGCGCCCTCCATTGGCCTTGCATTTGGAATACGAGATGCTCAACAAGACTGTCTTCTCGCTTGTGCGCAAGGAGTTGGGTTTGGAGAATGCACACTTCTTCCCCACGGCAGGCGCTACGGTATCGGCCCATGTCGAGGAATTCGTGCATAGCATAGGCATTAACATGGTGGTGGGCTATGGCTTGACGGAGAGCCTGGCCACTGTGTCGTGCAACCATCTGGGCAAACCGTTCTCGGTAGGCTCGGTGGGCATACCCATCGAGGGCATCAGCGTGAAAATCAGTGAAGAGGGTGAAATCCTGCTGAAAGGCCCCACCATTACCCGAGGCTACTATAATCGCGACGACATCACCCGTGAGTCGTTTACCGAAGACGGTTACTTCCGCACTGGTGATTCTGGCTACATGCTGGGGAACGAACTGTTCCTCAAAGAACGCATCAAGGACCTTTACAAGACGTCGAACGGCAAGTATATTGCTCCGCAGATGATTGAGTCGAAGCTGCTGGTCGACAAGTATATCGACCAGATTTGTATCATTGCCGACCAGCGCAAGTTTGTCTCGGCCCTCATCATTCCCGTCTATTCGCTTTTAGAGGAATACGCTCGCGAGAACAGCATCCCGTTCGAGAACCGCGAGGATTTGTGTAGGAATGAGCAGATTCATCGCATGATGATGGAGCGCATCGACACGCTTCAGCAGCAGCTTGCCCATTATGAGCAGATCAAGCGATTCACGCTTCTGCCCCGCAACTTCTCGGTAGAGCGCGGCGAACTGACCAACACGCTCAAAATCAAGCGCCGTGTGTTGAACGAGAACTATAAAGCTGAGATAGACAAGATGTACGAGGAATAAAAGTTATGATTACGCAAGACCAATTGAAAGATGTGCTCGAACGAGCCGATAAACTGAAGCATTATTTGAAGATCGACGAGAAGCAGGTGGAATATGAAGAGGAGGACCTTCGTACACAAGCACCTGACTTCTGGGACGACCGCAAGCGTGCGGAGGAACAGATGAAGAAGGTGAAGGGCATCAAGAAATGGATTGACGCCTATCACGACTGTCGCCTGAAGGCCGACGAGCTGCAACTGGCTTTTGATTTCTATAAAGACGAGATGGTGACCGAACAGGAGGTCGACCATGACTATGAGCAGGCCGTCGAGGCCATTGAGCAGCTTGAACTGATGAACATGCTGCGACAGAAGGAAGACCCGATGGACTGTGTGCTGAAGATAAACAGTGGTGCCGGCGGCACGGAGAGTCAGGACTGGGCACAGATGCTCATGCGAATGTATATGCGCTGGGCCGAGGCTCACGGACATAAAGTGACCGTTTCGTCGCTGCAAGACGGCGACGAGGCCGGTATCAAGAGCGTTACCATGCAGATAGAGGGGGGCGAATATGCCTACGGCTTCCTGAAAAGCGAGAATGGCGTACACCGTTTGGTGCGCGTCAGTCCTTTTAATGCGCAAGGCAAGCGCATGACGTCGTTTGCCTCGGTCTTCGTCTCTCCGCTGGTCGACGACACCATCGAGGTTTATGTAGACCCTGCCAAGCTCTCTTGGGACACGTTCCGCAGCAGCGGTGCCGGTGGTCAGAACGTGAACAAGGTGGAGTCGGGCGTACGTCTGCGCTATTGGTACACCGACCCTGACACAGGCGAGGAAGAGGAAATCCTCATTGAAAATACGGAGACTCGCGACCAGCCGAAGAACAAGGAACGGGCCATGACGCTCCTGAAGTCGCAACTCTACGACCGCGCCATGAAGAAACGCTTGGAGGCACAGGCCAAGATCGAGGCAGGCAAGAAGAAAATAGAGTGGGGTAGCCAGATACGTTCTTACGTGTTCGATGACCGCCGTGTGAAAGACCATCGTACGAACTACCAGACATCGGATGTCGATGGCGTGATGAATGGCAAGATCGACGAGTTTATCAAAGCCTATCTCATGGAGTTCCCCTCTGCCGATGACAATGAATAAAGACAAACAACTAACAATAATTCTAAAAAACTATGAGTAAAAAGAATCAAGAAAAGCATCTGAATGCTAAACAGCAGGCTTTCGAGAAGAAGCAGGCTCAAAAGGGAGAGACCGTCATCAAATGGATTATGGGTGTGCTCATCGCATTGGCTATATGCTATATGGGTTGGACTTTCTGGCTGATGTCGTAGATGAGTGGACTGGAAATAGAACGTAAGTTTCTCGTGAAGGCGGGTGCCGACTTCAAGTCGAAGGCTCGTTCCTTCAGTCATATCAAGCAAGGTTACATAGCAAGTGGTCGCGGGTGTACCGTCAGGGTACGAACCCGCGACGACCATGCTTTCCTCACCATCAAGGGGCCTTCGCTCGACGGTGGCTTGAGCCGTTATGAGTTCGAGAAGGAGATAACGCTCGACGAGGCAGCCCATCTCTTCTGCCTTTGCGAGCCAGGCATCGTCGACAAGACCCGCTATCTGGTGCCTTCAGGCTGTCACACCTTCGAAGTCGACGAGTTCCATGCCGACAACGAGGGGCTTGTCGTGGCCGAGGTTGAGCTGGCCAGTGCCGACGAACCTTACGAAAAGCCAGACTTCATCGACCGCGAAGTTACTGGCGACCGCCGCTACTATAATTCACACTTGCGCCAGAACCCGTACAGACTGTGGAAGGAACGGACTTAAAATACAGACACTGACACTATCAACATCAATTTTCTAACTTTATGAGAAGCATCTTTTTTTCCTGCATGGCCTTGCTGATAGCATCTGTTACAGAGGTTAGCGCTCAGGCATTCAATGGTGAGCACAAGTACGACGGAGAGCATAAAAACGAAGCCTGGGGCTATTTTATGGGCGGCAACAACGTCGTTACCGATGGCTTCGGAGGCTTGGAGCTGTCCTACCGCCGCCACCTTACCGACCGTTGGTATGTGGGTGGCGATGCTCAGATGCAGCTGGGCAAGAAACTCTATTCTGTCGATGCGCAGGGAGGCTACCGGCTGCCAGTGGGCTTTTCCGACTTCTATTTCGATGGCAAGCTGATGTATAACCGCTACCAGCGGTGGAAAGTCGACGAAACGGTGGCCAATATCTCCGTAACTTGGGAAACGCCCTATTTCAACCTCCGCATCGGCGAGTCATACATCCACTACAAGATGTTAGGATTCGGCTATACCGAGCCGCTGACCTTCACTTTTGGCACAGGCGTCAACATACGTCCGCGCTGGAACTCCTGGAACATCGGGCTCTTCTTCCGCAACTACGATGACTTCTATTACGAGAACTGGAATATCAACTGGGGCTTGAACTTCTATACAAAGGTGGCCAAGGACATGAAGCTCTTTGCCGAGTTCAACGTTCGCCCCGCAGGTAGTATGAGCCAGCTGGCCAGTAAATATGAGACTTCTGGAAAGTTAGGAATTAAATATGTTTGGTAAGATGAAGAAATACACTTTCTTTGTGGCGATGGCCGCATTGTTCGCCCTCACCTCTTGCGAGAAGGTGAGCCCCATCGGTGTGCTCGTGTCTGGTACAGGCGTCGAGGACCGTGTGGAGATGTCGCGTCTGTTCTATCAGGAGCATAAGGGAGATTATCAAATAGGCTATGCCGACGGCACGGGCGACTATACTTTCCTCGTCGGAGGCGACAGCCATGTCACCACCGACGTTGGGCGTATGGACGAGATGCAGCAGAGCTTCCTGGACAATGAAGACATGTTCATGGCACATCTCGGCGATATTGCCGACACCAAGGCCGAGTACTACATCAATCTGGAAAACTCTATTCAGAAGTACAAGCGTAAGTATGCCGACAAGTACTACCAGAAGTTCTCTGACGTCGATTCCGAATATGACGACGGCGACGACAATCCGCTCTACATCGACCCAGGGGACTCGATGCTGGTATCGCTCGATGACATCATCTACCCCTTCTTCCCCGTGGTGGGCAACCACGACCTCACTCACAACGGATGGGCGCTCTGGTGCAACATATTCCATTCGTCGTTCTATTCGTTCGACATCTATGTTGAGGCGACAGACGAGTTCGACCATTTCATTTTCCTCGACACGGCCAGTGGCACACTGGGGCAGAAGCAGGTAGACCTCATAGAGGAGGGCATGCTCGACGGCGACATGTTCGGGCGTAAGTACCGCCACACCTTTGTCTTCAGCCACACCAACATCTTCCGTCCCTCGTCGCTGCAGTTCGCTTCTACCTTTGCCCGCGAGGAAACATTTTTCCTCCTGAACCAGTTCAGGGTGTGGGATGCCTCCATCGTGTTCTGCGGTCATGTTCACAAATGGGATGAGCAGACGGTCGACGGTGTGCATTACCTGACGCTCGACTCCATGAGCGAGCGCAACAATCCCGAACCGGGCAACTATCTGCTGCGTGTCCATGTGAAGGCCAATGGCGAGCTGAGCTGGGAGCACGTGCGCATGAACTACACTGCGAAGTGATTATTGCTACTTTCGCCTTGTATTTTTGAGTATACAGAACATCATTGCTCCTATAGCGTTGCCCAAGACAACACCTGTTGAGTTGGCGGCCAGGTCGAGCCATTCTCCTTGTCGGTTAGTGGTGCAGTAGGCTTGAACCAGTTCAATGACCCCACTCATCAGGATTGGAGCGAAAAAGGCAAAGATAACGAGACGGGCAGTATTTAGCTTCTGATGATGGCGCAGATATTCTGCCCACATCACGGATACCGTGCCGCCATACATGGCAAAGTGTGTCCACTTGTCGATGAAAGGCACATCTTCGAGTCCGGTTTCAGGCATGTCGAAAAACACACATAGATACCAAATCAGTGCTATGCATAGAAGCGTCAGCGGATATTTTCTTGCTATTTGCGATATTTTTTTCATCTTTACTTGAAATTTCGTGCAAAAGTAATATTTTTTTTATACTTTTGCAAACGATTAGCAAATAATAACGTTATGGAGGAAGAAATGGAAAGGACAAATTTCGGAACCAAGGTGGGAGTTATCCTGGCTACAGCGGGGTCGGCTGTAGGGTTGGGAAACGTGTGGCGCTTCCCCTATATGGCTGGTGAGAACGGCGGTGCCGTTTTTATCATTATCTATTTCGTGTGTGTGCTTATGCTGGGCATTCCCTGCATGATTAGCGAATTCATTATAGGCCGGCATGCCCGCAGCAATACGGCCCGTGCCTATAGCATAATATCGAACGGTTCTGCCTGGACTCTTATTGGCATCATGAGTGTGCTCACGGGCTTTCTCATTACGGGCTATTATGCTGTAGTGGCAGGATGGTGCCTGCAATATCTGTGGTCGTCGTTCATTGGCCACATGCAGGGCAGTCCCGAGTATTTCTCCCAGTACTTTTCCTCGTTCACGCAAAACCCGGTGAAGCCTGTGTTCTGGCTTGTCATCATCATGCTCATTACCTATCTTATAATAAAGCAAGGTGTGCGTGACGGCATTGAGCGGGCTGCGAGGGTGCTGATGCCTACGCTTTTCTTCATCCTTCTTATCATTGTCGGTGCCTCATGCATGCTGCCCAATGCCGAGGCGGGCATCAGGTTTATGTTCAAGCCCGACTTCAGCATGATTAACAGCGACGTGTTTCTCTCTGCCTTGGGTCAGTCGTTCTATTCTCTTTCCATTGCCATGGGCTGCATCTGTACCTATGCCAGTTATTTCTCGAAGCATACGAAGCTGGCGTCTACGGCCATGCAGATAGGCATCATAGACAGTGTGGTGGCCGTTCTTGCCGGCCTGATGATTTTCCCTGCTGCCTTTTCGGTGGGTGTGAGTCCCGACAGCGGCCCCTCGCTCATTTTCATTACGCTGCCCAACGTGTTTCAGCAGGCCTTTGCCGGTATTCCCTTTTTGGGCTATGTCATCAGCCTCCTGTTCTATGCCCTGCTCACGTTGGCTGCCGTCACCTCGCTTATCTCTCTCCACGAGGTGAGCACCGCTTTTTTCGAGGAGGAACTGAGAATTTCGCGCAAGTCGGCGGCCTTCATCGTCACCCTGTCTACTTCGGTCATTGGTGTGTTCTGTGCCTTGTCGTTTGGCGTTCTTCATGATGTGCAGTTGTTCGGCATGACGCTGTTCGACCTGTTCGACTTTGTTACCGGCCAGATATTCCTGCCCATCGTGGGCTTCCTTACCTGCATCTTCTTAGGCTGGTTCGTTCCCCACAAGATAGTGCGCGAGGAGTATTCCAACTGGGAAACGCATCGGGCAGGCTTTTTCCACATATATATTATCTTGGTAAAATATGTGTGCCCCATCTGTATCATTGTTATTTTCCTTCATCAGTTCAATCTGATTTGAGGCTTGGTAATAAAGGCTTGAGGTATGAAGGAGCATAGGGGCGGCTTTGCATCGCGAATGGGCATCATCCTGGCCACGGCCGGCTCTGCTGTGGGACTGGGCAATGTGTGGCGTTTCCCGTCGATGACGGGTCAGAACGGCGGTGCCTCGTTCATCTTGGTCTATTTTGTCTTCGTGTTGCTATTAGGCATTCCCGGCATGCTGAGCGAGTTTGTTATAGGCCGGCATTCCCAAGCCAACGCGGCTCGTGCCTATGGCCATATTGCCGGTGGGCGGAGGCTTTGGCGATTAGTGGGCATGCTGGGCATTGTCACCTCGACCATCATTCTCGGTTTCTATGCTGTGGTGGCTGGCTGGTGCCTGCAATATCTGGCAGCATCGCTCATGGGCAGCCTGAATGGCGATGCCGAATATGTGCAGAGTTATTTCCTGTCGTTCTCTACCCACCCCTGGAAACCTGTCGTATGGGCCCTTGCCTTCATCCTGATAACCCATCTGGTCATAGTGCGTGGCGTACAAGGGGGCATTGAGCGGGCGTCGAAACTGCTCATGCCGCTGCTTTTGGTGCTGTTGGTGGTCATTGTGATTGCCTCGTGCCTGCTGCCGGGTGCCCTGAGTGGCATAGAGTTTCTTTTCAAGCCCGATTTCTCAAAGCTGAACCATGACACCCTGCTCGAAGCGTTGGGCCAGGCGTTCTTCTCGCTCTCGCTGGGCACGTGTTGTCTCTGCACCTATGCCAGCTATTTTCAGCGCGACACCCATCTGCTCAAGTCTGCCCTGCAGATTGCACTAATCGACACAGGCATAGCTATTCTGGCCGGCCTCATGATTTTCCCTGCGGCTTTCTCGGTAGGCATCAGTCCTGACAGCGGTCCGTCGCTCATCTTCATAACGCTGCCCAACGTGTTTCAGCAGGCTTTTAGCAGCATGCCCTTGTTGGGCTATGCCATCGGCATCCTGTTCTACGCGTTGCTTGTCTTTGCGGCCCTGACGTCGACCATCTCCATGCACGAGATAGGTACGGCCTTCTTCACCGAAGAGTTGCATCAGCCACGTCGGCGCTCGGCTTGGATTCTCACGGTCGTCTGCTCGCTCATTGCCGTTTTCTGTTCGCTGAGCGTCGGTGCTGTCGAAGGTATTGCTGTCTTTGGACTCTCGCTCATGGATTTCTGTGATTACATCACCGCCCAGGTCATGCTGCCCTTAGGCGCATTCCTCACCAGTATCTTTGTGGGATGGTTTGTCGACCAGCGCCTGTTGCGCGACGAGTTCACCAATCAGGGCACAGTGGCCGTTGGCTTCTTCCGTGCCTATCAGTTTGCCGTGCGGTTCATTGTGCCGTTCTGCATTGCGCTCATTTTCCTTCACCAGTTTGGTGTAATCTGACCAAATACTCTTGATATGGCTTTCCGACAGTTTCTGCTTTTCCATAAGTCCGACCGTCAGGTGGTTGCGCTGCTGTTGCTCTTGGCGGCAATAGGCGTGGGAGTTATCATGCTGACGGGGCGTGAAGAGACGACGCAACTGCCTGTGGCCGCGGCCGACAGCGATACGGTCATTGCCCGACCGAAGCCTGCCCCCGCCTATTATCAAGAGGCCGAGGTGAAAGCCGAGCGTTTCCGTTTCGACCCCAATACTGCCGACTCCACACAGTTGCTCCGTCTGGGCTTTCAGCCTTGGCAGGTGCGCGCCATCTATAAGTATCGTTCGCATGGCGGCATCTATCGCGAGAAAGAAGACTTTGCCCGTGTGCCAGGCCTCACCGTTGGGCAGTACAGACAGTTGGAACCCTACATCAGCATAGGCCGCGACTACCAGCCGGCGGCCCTCCTTGTCGCCGAAAGAAATGAACAGCGGCGCGACTCCGTCTATAGGAGCCACAAACTGGCCGACGATGAGACTATTGACCTGGCGACGGCCGATACTGCCCTGCTGAAGAAAGTGCCCGGCATTGGCAGCTACTATGCCAGTCGCATTGCCGACTATGGCCGAAGGTTGGGCGGCTATGTAAGTGTCGACCAGCTCGATGAGATAGAGGGCTTCCCCGTGGAGTCGAAACGATTCTTTGTCGTTGGCGACGCACACACGCAGCTGTTGAACCTGAACAGGCTGTCGGTCAGCGAACTGCGTCGCCATCCCTACATCAATTACTATCAGGCGCGGGCCATTGTCGACTACCGGCGGCAGCACGGCCCCTTGAACAGTCTCGATGACCTTCGCCTCCTGCGCGATTTCCCGCAGGACGCTCTCGAACGACTGGCACCTTACGTACAGTTCTGACCGATGGAAACGACGAAGACCGGTGCTTTCACTCCCTACGGCTCGCCCGTCTATGTGATGGCGAAGCCTGTGGGCAGCCGCTGCAATCTGAGGTGCAGCTACTGCTACTATTTAGATAAGGAAACGGGATTTCTCGACGAAGCATTGCTCGAAGAGTTCACCCGACAGTTTATCGAGGCTCAGACCACCCACGAAATCCTGTTCACCTGGCATGGCGGCGAGCCTTTGCTGCTCCCCGTTTCCTATTATCAGAAGGCCCTGGCCTTGCAACAGAAATATGGGCGCAGTCACCATATAGACAACTGTCTGCAAACCAATGGTACGCTGCTCACCGAGGAGTGGTGCCGTTTTTTCCGTGACAACCACTTCCTCATTGGCATCAGCATTGACGGCCCGGAGCCGATGCACAATCGCTATCGAAGCCAGTTCGACCGTGTGATGCAGGGCATAGAACTGTTGAAACGATATGGGGTGATGTGGAATGCGATGGCCACCGTGAACCGTTTCAATGCCGACGAACCCGAGAAGTTCTATCGCTTCTTCAAGGAAATGGGCTGCCAATACCTTCAGTTCACCCCCGTCGTTGAGCAGAAAGAGAAGCTGCTTACTGCCGAGAGCGTCGCCCCTGCTCAATGGGGCAGCTTCCTTTGCCGTCTTTACGACGAGTGGCTTCGCGAGGATGTAGGGCGCGTGTTTGTACAGCTGTTCGATGCCACCTTGGCCAACTGGGTGGGCCATCCTCCCGGACTGTGTAGCATGGGCGCTTTTTGCGGACAGGCGGCAGCGTTGCAGCCCGACGGCTCACTCTACAGCTGTGACCACTTCGTGAGTCCCGACTGCAAGCTTGGCAATATTCGTAGGCAGACCATAACCGAGATGATGTATGGCTCGCGTCAGCAGGCATTCGGTCGCAGGAAGACCGAGGAACTTAGCGAGAAATGCCGGCAATGCACGTTTCTCTTTGCCTGCCACGGCGAGTGTCCCAAGAACCGCATCCTGCCAGGACGGGAGAACTATTTATGCGAAGGCTATCGACTATTTTTCGAGCATGCGGCTCCCACCATGAATATCATGGCCGAAGAACTGTTGGCCGGACGTGCGCCTGCTAACGTTATGCAGAATGGTTAATAAATACAAAAAATGGAATCTGAACAGCTCTTGTTACCTGTTTTTTGCGCTTTTTTATGTAACTTTGCACCCGTTTTTGAAAACTAAAAAATGTGATGGGTCTTAGCAACCGACTATATTTATTGTTTGTCACCTTTTGGTGTTCCTTGAAAACAGCCTTTGCACAGTCAGAGGATGGAATGGATCTCGGCGGTAGCAGAGGCAGGGCTGCCGACGGCATGCTTGGTATGTATGAGCAAAACTCATTCCATTTCGACTTTTTCGACATTTTGCTCTTCATATTGTTGTTGGTTGCTTGCTATGTTTTTGGGAAAATATGGAAGGGGTGCTCCTATCTGTTGCTGGTCATTGCCGCCATATATTTCTATCTTTCCCGCTGATTTTTAAATGTCTGATAGTCAACAAGTTATGAATGCAACTTGAATTAGGTCGTAATTCAGCATGGATTGCGTCGTAATTCAGCATCAATTGTCGTGTAATTCAGCATAGATTGCGTTGTAATTCGGGTTGAATTATAACGTATTGAAAACATTCGGAAATTGTTGAGCAAAGTTTCCACGTCTTGCCAAGTGATGGAAATTCGGGTGCAAATGTACGAAAAAAATTGCAAACAAAGGAAATAT
>CAJONO010000004.1 GCA_905235905.1 uncultured Prevotella sp. | reverse complement strand
GCTGAGAAGGAAGACGAGTACAACGAGCTCTTCGCCAATCCCTATCAGGCTGCTAAGTATGGATACATCGACGATGTCATCGAGCCTCGCAACACCCGCTTCCGCATCTGCCGCGGTCTGGCTCAGTTGGCTACCAAGCGCGATGCCCTGCCTGCCAAGAAGCATGGTAACATTCCTATGTAATAATTGAAAATTGAAAATTGAAAATTGACAATTATGAATAAAGAAATTTATGCTGCCATCGCTCTTGCGCTGCACGAGCATCTGGGAAATAACGTCCACGACGTGGAGCCCGGCTTCATCACGATTGCCGAGCATCCCACACAGTGGAACGGCTATGCCCTTACAATGACAGCTCATCCTTAAATCACAGAGACATGAAAGAATACAAGTATACCATCAACGGAACGAAGTACGAGGTTGCCGTTGGCGACATCGAAGAGAACATCGTGACCGTATGTGTCAATGGTGAAGAGTATAAAGTAGAGATGGAGAAGGAACCCGAGCCAGAAAAGAAAAAGCCTGTGTTGGGTAAGCCTGCTGCCACTGAGAGTGCAAGCGATGATTCCGCCGCTGCCGACAAAGCTGCTGTCAACAAGAACGCTGCCATCAAGTCTCCTCTGCCCGGTGTCATTACCGACATCAAGGTTGCTGTGGGCGATGAGGTACAGCCTGGTGACGTCCTGCTCGTACTCGAAGCCATGAAGATGGCTAATAACATCGAGGCTGAGAAAGCCGGTAAGGTGACCGCTATCTGCGTAAAGGTTGGCGAGAGCGTCATGGAAGATGATGCCCTCGTGGTGATTGAATAGAATCTTTTAGTTTATCTCATAGGAGGATGTGTCGGAGCTGATGCATCCTTCTATTTTTTGTGATGCGACCTTCTATTTGCTATAGAAGAAATAGTACCAATAAGTTGTGCGGAACTGTTCACCCATCTTCTGACGACGCTCATTGATGGTGGCACACTCACCTTCCAACGTCTTCATGGCCTGCCACTTCTCTGTTGTCAGGCTGTCGCTATAGGTAAAAGGTTGTGACAGGCTGTCGACAATGCTGTTCCCATAAAGCACAAGAGCTTCACGATAATGACGCGGAAGTGAGTCGGGAACCAGTTGATAATACTGAGGCAAAGTCTGGACGAACGAATCCAATTGACGATCGATCAGCATGCCTGCTAACCGATAGTCAACATAGGCACGAGTAGCGGTCGTATCTATTGCCAATGAATCCAGATACGCCTTGACCGTCATTGGCCTGTGCGGTATTCTCTCTCCGAAATGCTGCCACATACTGTCGGCAGGATATATCAACAATCGTGAATGACTGCCAGTGAGCGGAAGCATGTCGGCACTGGAACCCACAACGGGATATGTGAACAGGCTGTCGCCAACCAGTCCTTTTCTCGAGAGTGCATAGAGGCGAACCATTGTCAAATTGACATCGGTCTCAAGCGAACGGCGGCCCACCCTCAGTGCTTCATCCACATCATTGTCCATGAGCGATGTCTCGGCATGGGCACGGTAATGGTCAACAGCCTTTGTCTCTCCAACGACTGCCACCATCAACATCATCATAACCATCAACAGCATATTGACCCACAGACGACGGGAAAAGACTGCGAATGGACGCTTGTCATCACTATCAAAAGACGGCATCTGCTTGGACATCCAAGCACCTCCTCCCCATAGGAGCAACAGCAATGGTGCAGTCCACACCCAAGCACCGAACGAGAGATTGCGCGACACGCCCGGGCCAAGACATGACAACATGGTCAGAATCAGGAACGACGGGAAGTATGTCAACGCATGCGTACGTCTCGACAATCTTATGAACGAGTAGACCACATGCTGAATAATCATCAGAATGACAGTGATGAGCACAGCGCCAACAGTCTTCTCATAATGGGTCTGTCCACCACTCAGCACATGCTGAGCCACAGCGAGCATATCACCCTGAAACCAATAGAGCCAAGAGAAAGAGAAAACAAAAAAGACCACCGCGCAGACGACAACAGTCATCAGCGCAGTGTTCTTTCTTTGTGGATTATTGTAGTTCAACTTACCTTATTATATAATAACTGATTAGTTCTTCTTCAGCACCACAGCCGAGCGAGCCGGGATATAAATCTTCAGCCACTCCTTATGGTCCTTGACGTAAAGCGGGTCGAAGTTGGTGAAGTGAGTCACCGAATCGTCAGCAAAACCAAAACCGCCAAAGTCCTTTGAATCGGTATTGAGCACGACATCATACGAACCGGTAGGTACTAAGAATCCATAGTCAGTAAACGACTGTGTGGGCGAGAAGTTGAATACGAAGAGCAGGTCACCACGCATGAAGGCCAGCACCTGGTCGCCATCGTTGTGCCAGATCTCAACCACAGGTTTGTTCTGGAAGTTGCGCACCGACTTGATAACCTTCAGCATCTCGCGGTCGAAGTCGCCTAACCAGTGGTAGCAAAGGTCCTTATTATCTACCAGGTTCCACTGGCGACGTGCATACTTATAACTCCAACCATTGCCTTCACGCGGGAAGTCAATCCACTCGGGATGTCCGAACTCATTGCCCATGAAGTTTAGATAACCGCCATTGATAGCTGCTGCCGTCACAAGGCGTATCATCTTATGAAGAGCAATACCACGTTCGGCCACGCCATTGATATCCTTCTTGGCAAAGTGCCAGTACATGTCGGCAGCGATGAGACGGAAGATGATGGTCTTGTCGCCCACTAATGCTTGGTCGTGGCTCTCGCAGTAGCTGATGGTCTTCTCGTCGGGGCGGCGGTTCTTCACCTCCCAGAATATGCTGGAGGGCTTCCAGTTCTCGTCGCTCTGCTCCTTGATGGTCTTGATCCAGTAGTCGGGAATGTTCATGGCCATTCGGTAGTCGAAGCCATAGCCGCCGTCCTCGAACTTGGCAGCGAGGCCGGGCATACCGCTCACTTCCTCGGCAATGGTGATAGCATCGGGGTTCACCTCATGAATCAGACAGTTGGCCAGCGTGAGGTAGCAGATGGCGTTGTCGTCCTGATGACCGTTGAAGTAGTCGGGATAGCCGCAGAAGGCTTCGCCGAGGCCGTGACTATAATAGAGCATTGAGGTGACACCGTCGAAGCGGAAACCGTCGAAATGGAACTCCTCGAGCCAGTACTTACAGTTGGAGAGCAGGAAATGGAGCACGTCGTCCTTGCCGTAGTCGAAGCAGAGCGAGTCCCAAGCCGGATGCTCGTGGCGGTCGCCGGGATAGAAGAACTGGTTGGGGTCGCCGGCCAGATTGCCCAGGCCCTCTACCTCGTTCTTCACGGCATGCGAGTGAACGATGTCCATAATGACCGAGATGCCCAGCTTGTGGGCCTCGTCGATGAGTGCTTTCAGCTCCTCGGGCGTACCGAAGCGGCTGCTGGGGGCGAAGAACGACGAGACGTGATAGCCAAACGAGCCGTAGTAGGGATGCTCCTGAATGGCCATCACCTGAATGGCGTTATAGCCGTCTTTAGCCACACGGGGCAGCACGTTCAGGCGGAACTCCTCATACGTGCCCACCTTCTCGGCATCCTCGCCCATACCCACGTGGCACTCGTAGATGAGCAGCGGGTTCTTCTTGGGCTTGAAGCCAGCCTTCTTCCACACGTAGGGAGCGGCAGGGTTCCACACCTGGGCAGAGAAAATCTTCGTTTGGTCGTCCTGCACCACACGGCGACACCAGGCGGGAATGCGCTCGCCTTCGCCACCGTTCCACTTCACCTTCATCTTGTAGAGCTGACCGTGCTTCAGGTCTTTCTCCTTCAGCTTCAGTTCCCAGTTGCCTGTGCCCTCAATGCGCTTGCAGCGGTACTTCTCGTCTTCCTTCCAGTCGTTGAAGTCGCCGATGAGGTAGATGTCGGTGGCGTTAGGTGCCCACTCGCGGAACACCCAGCCACGGGTCTGCTTATGCAAGCCGAAGTACAGGTGGCCAGAGGCAAATTCGGATAGTGTCTTCTTTCCGTTACGGGTCAGTTGGCCGAGCTTCCACAGAGCGTGCTCGTGACGACCGCGAATGGCATCCTCGAAGGGTTCGAGCCATGAGTCGTTCTGGACCAATCCGATGTGGGACCCACCCCCAATCCCTCCCGAGGGGAGGGGGGCTTGTTTAGACCTGCTATTTGTCTTGGTTGCTTTCTTTTCAACCTTCGCTGTTTCTTTCTTTTGTACCATATAGATTCTCTTTTTTGATTGTTTTATTTGAATTAAATATCTATTCGAACTCCCCTTCCCTTGGGAGGGGGTGGGTTACACCTTTACCTTGAATATAGCTTTCTTAATCTCAGGCGACAGAGAGATGCAAGGAGCGTGTCCGTCCTGCGGAAAGAAAATGGCAAACATGCCTGGCTTGCAGTCGATGAAACTCTGTGCCATCCCGTCATACTTCGTGATGTCTTTCTCGGCATTATACTCAGCTTCGGGCAGGTCGCCCAAGGGGGTATAGCCAAAGGTCTCGTCGGTGTCGAGCGGAATCTGTATGTCAATCATCTTGACATGGGTTTCCAACACGGCATCTTCGGGTTCGCGGCCTTTGGCCACGGTGATGTTGACAAAGAGGTCGTTGCCCTTGATGGGATATTTCCCCGTTTCCATTGCGCTCAGGTTGTTCTCCTGCATGAATTTCTCCACTTCGGCAAAGAGTGGATTCAGCGCAGTGTACTTGCCGAAATTGTCTAACGTGTCGATAACCATAGTGCTATTATTTTTGAGGTTTGAAAGATTGTTCTTTTTTGGGGGGGGGGCGGTCAGACTATTTGCTTATCTGCCTTCGACCGTTCACGTAAGTGCCTTTGGCTGTTATTTTGCCGTTGCGGTCTTTCTCTACGAACTGGCCGTCGCGCTTGCCGTCGGTGTAGTTTCCCTCGAAGCGCTTGCCGTCCTTCGTTTCCTCGATGGCTGCCCCATTTCGCTTGCCGTTGCTAAACACCGCTTTATACTTGGAACCGTCGGCCAAATGACCAATACATTCTCCATGAGGCTGACCGTTAAGAAACTGCCCGTCGATGACGTCGCCCTGCTTGGTGGTCAGCTTCCCCTTGCCGTTGGGCTGGTCGTTCTTCCATTGCCCTGCGTAGGTGTTCCCGTTGCTCCATACCAGGGTTCCCTGGCCGCATTTATCTCCGTCAAGGAACTGTCCTGAGTACTTGTCGCCGCTGACGTATTTGCAGATGCCACTGCCCGTCCGCTTCCCATAGGCATAGTCACCCTCATAGATGTCGCCGTTCTGAAATCGGTAAACGCCCTTGCCGTGCATCAGGTCGGCCTGGAAGAGTCCGGTGTAGACATCGCCGTTGGCATATTTGAAGGTGCCTTTCCCTGATTTCTTGTCGTTTTGCCACTGACCGTCGTAGGAAGAACCGTCGCCCCAGTCGAAGAGGCCCTTTCCGCTTTTCATGTCGTCCTTCCACTCACCATTGTAGAAAGCACCGTTGGCAAACACATACTTCCCCTTTCCGTTGCGTTTGTTGTCCTTCCAGAAACCGTCGTATGTATCGCCGTTGAAATAGTGCATGATGCCGTGACCTTGCTGCACGTCGCGATACCATAGGCCCACATATTTGTTGTTGTTCGAGAAATAGAAGGTGCCTCGACCGTGCTGATGGTCTTGCATCCATTCGCCTTCGTATCTCTCACCGTCGCTGAAGGCGTAGACACCATATCCTTGACGCTTGCCTTTCACATATTCTCCTTCAAACCAGTCGCCGTCCTTCCATGTGGTCTTCCCTTTCCCGTGTGGCTTTCCTGCAGCCATCTCGCCGTTATACTCGCCATTGTCCTTGGTGGTGCAAGTGCCAATGGTGATTTTCTGGGCCATAGAAATGGCTGGTACGAAAAAAAGAAATAGAAATAGTGTTTTGAGTCTGATGTTCATTAATCTGTCAGGGCTGAATATGGTTTAATGAGACAATTATTCATCAGGGTAGTCGCTAAGTTCGGCAGCTTCCTCGTCGGGGTCTTCTGCTCCCAGATCCATCATAGTGGAGTAGTTGTCCTCGGTGATTTCGTCGTCATCGGGTTCTTCCAGCTCGATGTCGTCTTCGTCGGGCTTGTTGTAATTGTCCTCAATCTCTACATCGGCATCTTCATCGTCCAAGGCATCTTCGTCTTTCATTGAGGCAAACCTCATGCGCGGTTTCTCCGTCTCGGGCTTCAACTTGGCAAAGATGGCTTCCACCCACGTGCCCTTCTGTACTTCGAGCACCTCGTAGCCGTCGCTGATTTTCTTCTCATACATACCGCCTTTCTTCCGCAGCCGGTCTTGTGGCAGTGTGGTCGTCGAGATGTCGAACCCGCTTTCAATGATGTCCTTGATGCTCTGTGAGAGCGAGTCCCATCCTCCGCCAAAGTTTCGCTCCAGCACTTCAACCAGTTTGGCAGCAGTGATGTGGCGAATGTTCTCGTAGGTGAGGTCGGTCACTCTCAGTATGGGGCGCTTCTTGATGGCCCATGTTATTTTCTTGTCTTCGTCGAGCTTCACGCTGTCCACCTTGTAGCCCTGCTTCTCGTATTTGCTCTTCAGCAGTGGCGAGTCGCTGGTAATCTCCTCAATCATAAAGGCGCTGCGAATAATGTCGGTGTAATGACGGACATTGTCTTTTATCTCGGCATCTTTGTCGGCACCTTCCCACATGCGGAAGATGTCGTTCTCCTGTACGTCCCACACGCTGCTCTTTGTCAGTGTCTTGAGCGTAAGTGCTTTCTTATCAGTTTCTTGACTCATTGTATTCTTTGTTTTGTTGTTTTATCAATATGTTTGGTTTGAATAGTTTGCTGCAAAGGTAATAAAAAAAATAATGAAACAACGAATATTTTTGCTTTTTTGATGCTTTTCTTCTCATCTTTTTTGATTTGTTGAAAAAAAATCCTAACTTTGCACGGTATTTTGATAAGAATAAAGAAAAAACGTGTCACAGCCATTAGCAGAGCGAATGCGTCCGAAGACGCTCGATGACTATATAGGCCAGCGCCATTTGGTGGGCGAGGGAGCCGTGTTGCGCCGCATGATCGATTCGGGGCACATCTCATCTTTCATACTCTGGGGGCCTCCAGGTGTGGGCAAGACGACCTTGGCGCAAATCATTGCCCATAGGTTGGAAACCCCGTTCTACACGTTGTCGGCAGTGACGAGCGGTGTGAAGGATGTGCGCGACGTGATTGAGAAGGCACAGAAGGGCCGCTTCTTCAACGAGGCATCGCCAATTCTCTTTATCGACGAGATACACCGTTTCTCAAAGTCGCAACAAGACTCGCTCTTGGGGGCAGTCGAGAAGGGGGTCGTTACGCTGATTGGTGCCACCACGGAGAATCCTTCGTTCGAAGTGATTCGACCATTGTTGTCCCGTTGTCAGCTCTATGTGCTCAAGTCGCTCGAGAAAGACGACCTTCTGCAACTGCTCCATCGGGTTCTGAAGACAGACATCGTACTGAAAGAAAGGAAGATAGAACTACGCGAGACGGCGGCCTTGCTGCGCTATAGTGGAGGCGATGCACGTAAGCTGTTGAACATTTTGGAGCTGGTGGTCGAAGCCGAAAGTGGCGAGGTGGTGATAACCGACGAGACCGTCGTCTCGCGACTGCAGCAGAATCCCCTGGCCTACGACAAGGAGGGAGAGATGCACTACGATATCATCTCGGCATTCATCAAAAGCATTCGCGGCAGCGACCCCGATGCAGCGCTCTATTGGATGGCTCGCATGATAGAGGGTGGGGAAGATCCGCAGTTTATCGCACGTAGAATGGTGATTTCTGCCTCCGAAGACATCGGACTGGCCAATCCGAACGCATTGCTACTGGCCAATGCCGCCTTCGACACTGTGATGAAGATTGGGTGGCCCGAGGCACGTATAGCCCTTGCAGAAGCTGTAGTCTATCTCGCCACCTCGCCTAAAAGCAACTCTGCCTATTTGGGCATCGATGCTGCTCTGGCATTGGTACGCGAAACGGGTAACCAGCCCGTGCCGCTGCCTCTTCGCAATGCCCCCACGCAACTCATGAAAGATCTGGGCTACCATGATGGCTATATGTATCCCCACGACTATCCTGGCCATTTCACCCAACAGCAGTATATGCCCGATGCACTCACGCATCACAGACTGTGGCATGGGCAGCACTCTCCTGCCGAGGAAAAACTCTATGAACGAATGGTAAGCTACTGGGGAGAACGGTATAAGGAATAAAAGGAAGAGAGAAAAGTGAATCAAGATTTTATCATACTCATCATCGAGCTGTTGGGAACCTATGCCTTTGCCATTTCGGGCATACGCCATGCAGCCTACAAGCACTTCGACTGGTTCGGTGGCTATGTTTGCGGCATAGCCGTAGCTATAGGTGGCGGAACCATACGCGATGTCATGCTGTCTACCACACCATTCTGGATGACTACACCTATTTATATTATATGTACGGCAGTGGCACTGCTTACCGTAGCCTTCTTCGGCAAATGGATGGAACCACTGAAGAACGCGTGGTTTGTGTTCGACACGCTCGGTCTGGCCCTCTTCACCATTGCTGGCATACAGAAGAGCCTCTCCTTCGGACAGCCTTTCTGGGTAGCCATCATCATGGGGTGCATAACAGGGTCGGCAGGTGGCGTCATTCGCGATGTCTTGCTCAACAACGAGCCGGTCATCTTCCGTCGGGAAATCTACGCAATGGCTTGTGTGCTCGGCGGCATCGTCTATTGGCTGGGCATCGTGGTTGGCTTGCCTGTCGAGATAACTGCCATCGGCAGCTTCCTCACTACCTGCCTCATTCGTTTCCTCGCCGTCAGATACCATATTTCCCTGCCCATACTCAAAGGTGACTGATGCGCTGGTAGTTACCAGACAAACCTCCTTTAACCACTTCGTTGTACTATCTATATGGACTGCTTTGACTGCTTTGACTGCTTTGCCCTTTGACTGCTTTGAAATGCTTTGAAAAAACAGAACTTCAAAAAGTACGTCAATTATTTGGTCGTTTCAAAAAAATGTATTACCTTTGCACCCGCATTTCTGAATAATGCCTGTCTTTGATCCGCTAGCTCAGTCGGTAGAGCACAACACTTTTAATGTTGGGGTCTTGGGTTCGAACCCCAAGCGGATCACAGAGAAAATTCGCAAGAAGTTGATTTTCAACGACTTGCGGATTTTTGTTTTCTATAAATACACGACTAAGCCATCAATCTGGTGGCTCTGCTGCCATTCCATATTGACGCATAGAAACCTCTTTTGCCTTAGGCCAAGCAGCCTCTCTCACCATTGGGGTATATTCCGCAATGATGTGTCGCCAATCGTTCTGACTCATTCCTAGATAACGTTCTCCAAACACTTTCATCACCTCAATCTGCAAGTCGCCATCACTGATGGTATTATCCATATGCAACCTGTCAAATATGAGATTTCGCACATCCTTATCATCTTCAACATGATGTAGTTTACGAAGCTCTAAGACCATCATATTAGTCGTGTCGCTAACCATCCTGACAATCAAATTGCGGAAATTCGCCTTGAAGCTCTCGTTCTGCTGATATTCCCTATAAAGCGACATGTCGCCAGAACGCTTTTTACGAATAATGCCATCGATAATCTTTCCCATCAGTTTGTCAACGGATTCTTGATCAGGATTACCCACTATCAGTTGTTGATAGTCCTTGTCTTCAGTCACCGCCTTAGTGATACTGAGCAGTTTGGTTTTTTGGTCTTCTGGAGATGCATCCCATCCTTTGAACCAACGTTCGTTAAACTCCTTCAGAATTACATCTAATGGCGATTTGGGCTCCTCTTCATTGTTGCCTGCATTGACCATTACGGGCTTGTTGGGATCTACAGCCGTTTCGCCTGCATCCAGTCTGATAGTCTCGTTCAGTGCTGTGCGACGCAGTCCGTATGTATTCAGGTCGACATAGTCCAACAGGTCCTTGATTTCTTCACCCTTACTGTCAACATGCAGTTCAGGTATCAGATAGCGCAGATACCAGAACAGTTTCTCCCAGTCTGCCACTTCGTAGTCCAATATGGCAGCAACACGACTATAAACCCTGACAAACTGCTTACACTTCATCTTGAAGTCTGCCTTGCCATTGTCTGCCCATTCAATTTCTTTATCGAATCGCTCTACGGCAGCATCCAGTATGGGTGCCCACTCACTGGCTTCTGCTCCGTGAATATAGAGTTCCACAAACTCGTTCACCTCATCCATATCAAAGACACCCATCTGCAGCATAGCTGTCTTCAGTTGGTGCAGCACGTTTACATCTGTAGCGCCCGACAGTGTGGTCATCGTGAAGAAGGGATCAAAAGCCTCCTTCATGCTGTCCGTACTGTTGTAGAAGTCCATGATGAACAGATCTTCGCTCAGCTTATTTAATTCTGGTGCAGCTCTGTTCAGACGTGAAAGTGCCTGTACTGCCAGCACACCATCCAGTGGCTTGTCAATATACATAGCACAGAGTTTGGGCTGGTCAAAGCCGGTCAGATATTTGTTGGCTACCACAAGGATACGGTTTTCATCCTTCTCAAATTCCTCTGCCGTCTTTGTCTCAGGGAATCCGTTGATGCCAGCCTCCGTATAGTCCACGCCTTTGATGATCTTGGTGCCAGAGAAAGCTATCAGAATGCCATAAGGCAATCTTCGCTCTTTGGCAATGGCCTGCAACTCGTTATAGTAACTGATAGCACATTCTATGTCCTTCGTCACAACCATCGCCTTTGCCTGGCCTTTCAACTTGTGGTTTCTGTATATCTTGGCGTCGAAGTGATCCAACATCACCTCAGCCTTTGCCTTGATGGTCTTGGGATCTCGCTCCACCAATCGGCGCAACATCTTTTGGGCCTTCTCATTGTTGTACTGCGGATTTTCCTCAATACTCTTTGTCAGTTCATAATAACTCCTGTAAGTAGTATAGTTCGTCAAAACATTCAGGATAAAACCCTCCTCGATGGCCTGCTTCATACTATACAGGTGGAAAGGATAGAACTTACCGTCAGAATGTGGGGTGCCAAAACGTTCCAGCGTCTCTTTCTTGGGAGTGGCAGTAAAGGCGAAATAGCTACAATTTGAACTCATCTTCCTATCTTTCATCAGTTTCATGATGAGGTCGTCTGTCTCTTCCACTTCGTCTTCATTCCTTTGCATAGCCTTGTTCACACTGTCTGCTGCTATGCCGCTCTGACTGCTATGCGCCTCGTCGATGATGATCGCAAAGTTATGGTCGCTTACATCGCTGATAGCATTACACATAAATGGGAATTTCTGTATCGTTGTAATGATGATACGCTTTCCCTGCTCTATGGCTTGTTTCAGTCCGGTCTTGTTTGTATTGCAGCCTGAGTCAGCGCAGTCGGCATGAGCCACAATCTTGTCGCTCTGTCCGAAGGCTTTGATGTTATCCGTAATCTGTTTGTCTAATAACTTACGGTCGGTCACCACGATAACGCTGTTGAACAGAGTCTCGTCCAGTGCCTTGGCTCTGACGGCATCTATCGACTGCGGACACGTCTTAATCAGTTTGAAGGCCAGCCATGTCAACGAGTTCGACTTGCCTGAGCCAGCCGAATGCTCTATCAGATAGGTCTTGCCAACACCTAAACGAGCTGTATCCTCTTCCAACTTAGTCACTACGTCCAATTGGTGGTAGCGTGGGAATATCAGCTTCTTAGCATTCTTCATGATGTGGGGCACCTTCTTCTGTGTCTTAGCCTCACCATAGTCGAACAGTACATAGTTCATGATGATGTCGGCCACCGTATCTTTCTGCAACACGTGTTCCCACAGATAGGAAGTCTTATACCCGTCAGGATTGACAGGATTTCCTGCGCCCTGGCCTAATGGCAGTCCTTTGTTGAAAGGCATGAAGTAGGTCTTGTCTAATGCCAGGCGGGTGGTGAAGAACACATCGTTTTTATCCAATGTGAAATGAGCCAGACAACGCCCGTAACTCAGCAGTGTGTCCTTCGGGTCGCGCATCTTGCTTCTGTACTGCTTCTGTCCGTCGTACTTGGCTGTCTGGTGCGTCCAGGGATTTTTCAGTTCAAAGGTGAACAGGGGAATTCCGTTCACGTAGAGCACCATATCCAGCTCCTCGCTGGGATGTGACAGCGAGAAGGTCTGTTGGCGTGTCAGCGAAAACTGATTCTGACGATATTTCTGCTTGGAAATCTCGCTGTCAGCCGCTGATGGCTTGGGGAAGAACAGTTTCAGCTTGATATTGTCGATGTCCAGTCCTTCGCGCAGCACTTTGATCACGCCAAAGGTCTCAATTTCCTTCGACAGCAGTCGGGGCAGCTCTGTTTTCAGATCCCTGCCCTTATGTTCTTTCAGCACATCGCCCTGCGTTTGTTCCAAGAACGACCAAAGCCTGCGCAAGTCTAAGGCAAGTTTCTTGTCCATATCCTTGGGCAGTCCCCAATAGTATTGCTGCGCCTCTGGCTGCTGGGCATCCACATCTGTTAGCCCACCCTCCTCGCGCTCTTCTCGTGTCGTGCCTACGAGTGCTTTTTCAATTTGCCACTCAAAGGCCTGTTCGTTGGTCTTGCTGAAACTCATATCGTGTCGTTTTTTGCTTTTGCCTCTACGGGGCTTTGTTTTAATTGTTGTTTCGTTTTCCCAGGGTGTAACCCTGAACTGACATATTGATGGCCTTTCTTGCCGTTTGCTTATCTGTCAAGTAGTGTAGGCAAGATAGCATTGTGCTATATTGGTCTTCCTCTTTTACTCCCTTCAGGATCTGGATGAACATCAATCTTTGTATAGGTCTCATATTCTTTCCGGGCATTCCTTTGCCGATGCTTCTCTTCATAATATTCATCCAAGAGTTTATCCACCTCTTCCATAGTGTTTTCACCTTTTATATTCCTTCGGGCAAGTTCCAACAGATAGTCAGATACTTTCAGTCCATCCACTGCCTGAAGACCAATGGCTGTACTCCAGGCGTAAGTTGCTTCACGCTGTGCAGGCTCACCCTGACGGATATATTCTTCAAAGTCTAAATAGCCTTCTTTCATATCACTTTCACTTTACCGGTTACTACATCATTGATGATAATCTGCTTCCGCTCCTGAAGGAGGGAGATTTGCTTATTACAGTTAATTATAGCATTATCAATATGGTCTACTAATATATTCAATCTTTGTACTATAATGTTTTGTTCACCTAATGGAGGATATGGAATAACAACGTTCTTTACTTTTGCTCCAGTAATAAGTGGTTGGGCATTACTCGTATTAAGTGAATTAAGATTTGCAGCTATTAGAGCATTCAATAAATAATTATGGTCAATATTATTAGAAAGGCTCAGAATCAAAGCATTATCCGTAACAAATGTCGGGATGCTTAAATATCTCACATTACCGCATAAAGCTCCAACGCGTCCTATAACAATTGCATTTTTATCTTTATTGTATCTATCTGTAAATCCCATGAGACCATTACCGCCCCAAACAGGATATTTACCCTCATCTGACAACTCGGAATTTTTAATTCCATCGCCACTTTTAATAGGTCCAAAAGCTTTAACCTTTCGAATTTCCCAATGCTCAGGAATTTCCCCAATCCAATCTACGCCACTGGATTTCATTTTGACGTTGGGGGCGAGACCTTTGGTGACGGCATTATTGATGATGATTTGCTTGCGTTCATTCAGCAGGTCTATCATCTTTTGCTGCTGCGCTATTGCCTTGTCTATCTTCGACGTGGTCGCATCAAGATAATTCGCTATTGACTCTTGCTCTTCAGCAGAAGGAATTGGCAGTATATTTTCCCTCAATTTACAATAGTCTATATTCTGACCTTCTCGTATGCCAGTTACCATAGACTTAAGTAATTGGATAAAAATGGATGACTTACCTAAATGCTTAAAATAACTTCCACTTATATTTATCGGGCAAAGAATGGTATATGCAGGACTAATAATTCCTTTATCATGGCATAATTCGATTCCACCCTGGAAAGAACGTAGACTAATCACAAAATCACCTACTTCCACTAATTTCAAAGTCTCTAATGATTTTGTGGCTTCAACAGTCCTGTATTCATATTCTTCTTTCTTAATTACTCCATGATTTTGAGTTGCAGCAAGTAGGGGGAGAGTGGGAAATCCCTTTTTACTTCTTTCTTTAAAAGTAAACTTCATTTTCCTCACCTCCCAATGGCTCGGAATCTCCCCCAGCCATTTCACGCCGCTATCTTTATATGAATCGTATCGTTTCATCTTTTATTATGCGTTTACTTTCCAGTACCCATTCTTGTTTGCACCAATACGCTTAATGAAACCCTCTTCTCGTAGAGAGTTAATGATTTTCTTGATTCCACTATCCGACAGTCCCGTCTTTTCTGAAAGGTCTTTACGAGTCAAACGCCCATTTTCTTTCAACAACTGTAGTATTTGCAAGGCCGTTTTATTGGTT
>CAJONO010000003.1 GCA_905235905.1 uncultured Prevotella sp. | reverse complement strand
GGCGCGCAATTCATACCGAACCGCCGCCTAATTCATGCCGAATTGCAAGGTAATTTGTAATGTGCTGTGTATCAGTGGATTCTAATCTTGAATTATTTCAGAATTTCCTCTAATAACTCTTTATGATGTCCTGGCAGGACGATGTGATGATTACCAATGGGGTTCGTGAGGAAATAGGAGGCTGCGCCAGTCTCTGACAGCCTGACTACCTGCTGAGTCCTGCAAAGGTCGGGCTTTGCCTGATTCCTAACCAGTTCTCCCTCGGCGATGAAATGGCGCGAAAGGTCGCCCGACACCTTAAACAGCGTGACAGGCCCCTCGTGCATGTAGCCCCTGATGCCTACGCCGATGCCCGATTCGAAGTGGGTGTCGTACTCATAGCGTTCCACCATATTAAACGGTATGGTACAGTGGGCAAGCACCATTTCGCCCGTCACGGGGTCGATGCTCGCTGGATTGCACTGGAATCCGCTAACCCCCAACACAGCTTGTACTATCATCATCGACAGCATGGCAGGCACATCGCCCTCGCAGCCTGCCACAACGCCCTCCGAGTTCAGCTTAGCCAAAGCCAGACAGCCTGTGTTACGAACTGTCGTAAGCAGGTCGAAGCAACGAATGGTAAAGCCCTGCAGCCCGTAGCGGTCTACGATAACCGTCAGCGCATCGTATATCTGACGAGCACCCGGCAGCGCTTTCCTGACGGCTTCGTTGTGTACCTGTTCTGCCGCTTCCCTCAGAGGTGTCACGGCAATCACGTCCAGCAACTCCTGCATCGGAATGCTGACGAGGTCGATGCCTAACCGCTCTTTGACGGTCGCTTTGTCGGCACGACTCGAAATCAGCCAGTCTGACGGCTCGCCGACGATGCCAAGCCTGCAGTCTTTCAGCTGCATCCTCGCTGCCCCAACTTTTGCCAGAAGACCTATCCGCCTGGCTATGTACTGAGAATCTCCATGCAGTATTTCGCCCGCAAGGTTGTTCTGACGAAGGAATGACAGGATTTCCATCGACGCAGCCAAGGAGTTGCTCTTGCCCGATGTCAACAGGTAGAAGGGCCTGTCGCACTTGCATTTCAACTCTGGCTGTAGCCGTCTGAAGATGCCTTCCGTACCACCCGTCCTGACATATATCAAGCTGAGGGCATAGGTGCCATAGTCAGAGAAGTCTGGCCCTTTGAAGTCGTATGCTATGTTCAGACTACTCAAAAACTCATTTGTTGCAGAATTCACTGCCTGCTCATCGTGCAGTTCAGATGTTAGTGTGTAAATTGCGATGCTCATATTTCGTTTGCGAACTACTCTACTAATCTGTTTTGCTTTTCTCCTTCCTCTCTGCATCACCTGCCTCGGCGGTCGTTGTTGCCCCATTTCTTGTCGTAGCGTCCTTCGGTATCGACCTTGCCGCCGAACATGTTGAGACGGTAGCGCACATGGAGCATGGCGTAACTGTTGATGCTGTTGTAGCGGGTGTCGCTGCGGCCGTTGGCGTTAACCCAGCGCTCGTAGTTCGACTGTTGGCCCAACAGGTCGTAGAAGTTCAGGGCTACGACGAGGGTTTTGCTCTTGAGGAAGGCCTTGGACACCTGACCATTCCAAATCAGCTCGTTGGTGTTTGACGACGGGTCGTTATAGCCGCGCCGACTGTTCTCGTGGATGTTTGTCGAGACCTCAAAGCCCTGTGGCAGACGGAACAAGATCTGTCCGCCGTAGCTGAAGCGCCAGGTGTCGAGGTCGGCCGAGGGCTGCAGTTCGTTGCGTGAGTGCTGGAAGTTCACGTTGCCGTCAAGGGTGACCTCCAGCCAGTCGTTGCGGAAGCTGGCGTTCAGTCGCTGGTTCAGGTTGGTGGTGCGGGTGGTGTTCTTCGCAGCGTCGTTCTTGGCCTGCGCCACATAGCCCACATAATTATTATATCGTACGCGTGTGTCACTGCCGATGTTGAAGTGGGCTGCCGAGTCGATAGCCGTATTGAACGTGAAGCCGCCGGCGGCATTCCAGTTGCCGTTGATGTTCTCGGGACGGGAAACGCTTCCACCCGTAGCAGGGTTATAGGTTACCATGTTGGAGATGGAGTTACGGATATGGCGGTAGTTACCGTAGAGGACAATCGAACGTTTGTATTTCTGTATGTAATTGTTGTAATAGACATTGAGCGAGTTAGTGAACTGCGGCTTCAGACCTGGATTACCTTGGGTGATGTAGAGTGGGTTGGAGTCGTCAGTGATGTCAAGCAGTTGGGTGATGTCGGGCTGACGGGTGTCACCGCGATAGTGTACCCAGATGTTCTGCTGGTCGCTGAACTTGTAGTGGAAGTCGATGGTAGGGGTGAGGTTGGTCACCGTGCGCACCGTATCGACATAGACGCCCCGGTAGTCCTGAATGAAGTTAGAATGCTGCGGCTGGACAAGGATGCCGATGTTATAGTCGTACTCTTCCTGCCAGTGGCGTAAGGTGAGGCGGATGTTATGGGTATAGTTCTTATACTCGGAATAACGGCTGAGGTTCTTGTCGAGATAGGGGGCGAGGGGATCAAGGTTGGCTATCCAAGGATTCCAGTTGCGATATTCGGGCTCGATGCCCGTGAAGGGGTTCGCCGGCAGTCGACTGAAGTCGTAGGTCTGGCGGTCGCTCTTGTTCTGGCTGTAGCGAAGTTCGTAGTTAGCCTGCAGGTGGGCACCCTTCCAAAGCGGTTCGCTATAGAGAGCGCTGACCACGTAACCCTGATTGTCAGAGGGGGTCGTATTATAACGGGCGGTGAAATAGGTGGAGTCCAGGCCTGCCGCATTCTTCACGCGGTGCAGATAGACCTCGTTGTTCGAGGCATTGCGGTTCTCGCTGTCGCCCATGCTACCCTCGACCCGCAAGGTGACGTTACGACCGCGGGGATTCAGCCGACGGTAGAACTGGAGCATGGCCCAGGCGTTTTTGTTTTCGCCATAGCTGAGGCTGGCACTGTGGTTGTGGTTGACCAGGTAGGGGTAGAGTGGGGAAGTGTTGTCATGCACACTGCCCAGCGGGTCTTCGGCGTAGAGGTAGGGATCGGCATCGAAGGTGGCACTCGACGAGGTATTCGTGCCATCGCTGCTGCTTAGGCTACCATTGGCACGGAAGAGAATGTTCGTGATGGTGTCGGGCTTCCACTCTACACGGACGTTGCCGTTCCAGTTGTTGTTGCGCGACAGGCTCTTCGAATAACTGTTCGAGAACGTGCGGGTGTTCTCGCTGTAGAAGTTCTCGCTGGCGTTCTCGTTCTGGTTGTCGCCGTCGCGGTGGTTCCAGCGCAGCGAGGCGTCCATCTTCAACTTCTTGCCGTCGTCATAGTTCAGGTTGACACCCAGCATCTTGTTGGCGTTGAGGCCTCGGCGGTTCCACCAGCCGGCATTCTCTTCCTTGTTGTTGAAGTTGCCCATGATCATGACACGGGTCTTGTCCGTAAAGCTGCTCGCCATGCCGCGAGAGGCATAGCGCTGCTCCGTGCCTCCGGCCAGGTCGAGGTTGGTCATATAGCCTCGGTTCATGCCTTTCTTGATGGTGAAGTCAATGACGGTTTCCTTGTTGCCGTCTTCGATGCCCGTGATGCGGGCCTGATCGCTCTGCTGGTCGTAAAACTTCATGTTCTGGATGATCGAGACGGGCAGGTTCTTCAGCGCCGTTTCCACGTCGCCGAGCATGAACTCCTTGCCATCGACCAGAATCTTCTTCACTTGTTTGCCGTTGATGGTGATGTTACCATCCTCATCGACCTCGGCGCCCGGAATGCGCTTGATTAGCTCCTCGATGGGCGAGCCCTCTGGAGTGCGGTAGGCATCGGGGTTATAGACCAGCGTGTCTTTCTTTACGATTACCTGTGCGGCGCGGCCGGTCACCACGGCCTCTTGCAGAACCACAGCATCGGCTGACAGGAGTAGCGTGCCCAGTTCGGCACTCTGGTTGCGACGCAAGGTGACCTCGCGCTGAATAGCCTGAAAGCCGATGGAGGAAATCTTTAATCGGTAGATGCCGTTGCCAGGCACCTCGACCGAGAAGTTACCGCGCATGTCGGTCACCGTTCCGCCGACGAACGTGGAGTCCTTCGAACGAAACAATTGTATCGAGGCTTGGATCACAGGCTCTTTCAGCTCGGCATCCTGTACGTTGCCACTAATCGCTTGTTCCCGCTGTTCCTGAGCGATGGAAACGAGAGATGTCAGCCCCATGATGACTAATAGGATAAGTCTATGATTCATAAACACGTTATTGTTTAGCTAAGTCGATTTTTTTACTTTGACGTAGCGCGGCGCGGATGGTTTAACGCCGTAGCTGAGAAAAATTACAGGAAAGTCAGTTTGTTGATGATGTATTGCAGAAGGCGAAGCCAACAAAAATTACTTTGTTTCGCTCGGTTTTGCCGCTTGGCTCGTCCAAGAACTAATCTACTTTTACTAATCTTCAACTGCGAACTTCTTGCCGCATGGCAGCGCTATGTGAGGCCAAGGCCGCTTGGTGGAGGTCGAAATAATAATGAATCTGTGCCGTGTCGAGCAATGCACTGTACTTTTCGAGCGAGTCGTTATAGGCTCTCTCCTGTTGCTCCAGCTCTGCCACGTGTGCGCTTAGAAGCACTTTATAGATGGTCTTTTCTCTTTCCTGACAGCCGCAGAGCAGGGCAATGCAGGCGAGGGCGATGATGAATCTCTTGTTCATGATGTAAAAAGTTATTGAAATATGGGACAATTTGAGCTTCGTCAGTGGAAAAGTCGATAAATTCTTTGGCCATATCGAAATATCTTTGTATTTTTGTAGCATGGTAATGTCATTTTATCATGATAAACTGTTATGTAGTGTATGTATATAAGAAGAATTAGCATCAACGGAGAATACAATGACAGCGTGTTCCTGTGGGGGGCGCGTCAAGTGGGCAAGACAACGTGGCTGACGAGCCAATTTCCAGGTTGCCGATATTACGACCTGTTGCGACCGTCGGAGTTTGAGCGGCTTCTGCGTCATCCCGAACTGTTGTCGGAAGAGTTGGCGGACTTCGGTGAAAACGACACGGTCATTATTGACGAAATACAGAAATTGCCGCAACTGCTTGACGAAGTCCACTACTTGATCCAACGAAAGGGAATCAGGTTCATCCTCAGCGGTTCCAGTGCCCGGAAGTTGAAACGTGCGGGCACGAATTTGCTGGGTGGCAGGGCTTCGCGAGAGATGATGTACCCTCTGGTCTCTGCCGAGATTCCCGAT
>CAJONO010000002.1 GCA_905235905.1 uncultured Prevotella sp. | reverse complement strand
GTAAGGGCAGGAACTCGATGCCGTAGTCCTGTTCAATGGAGGTGAGCATCTGCCTGGCCGTCTGCCAGTGCTTGGAAAGGAGGGTCTTGTTGTTGAAGTATACAACCAACTCGCGGGCCGTCTCAAAACTGGCAAACAACATTACCTCCGGGTCATCGATGATGTCCCAGAATTCAAGTTCTTTAGTGTCGGAACTCGTTATCAGGTCAATAACGGCACAGGTGTCAAGGATTAGCCGGGTCATAGCCAAGAACGTAGTATTTTTGAATTACGGCGCACTTGCCCCCAATTATTTATCCTTTTTATAATCCCTATAGAGTATAAGGCAAAAGAGTCGAATTTTAAAGTGGGCTCAGTTATGGTATCTGTGCAGGACTTATGTTTGATAAAGTCTTGTGCGAAACAAGAGCTAATAGGTACTGCAAAAGCAGGGCGAACTATTCTTGTAGGACACGAACGACCCTGTCAGGCCGATTTCAATTCCATCGACGACTGCCCTGCAAAGTCTATGACAATGGAAACAATGTAGCAAGCGCCATCGGGCACACATAGCGTGGCATCAAAATGAAATCCGCGTTCGTCTGTGCTACCATACCTCATGTTTCCAAGAATGGCTTGCTTCAGGAACTCAGCCGGAATCAACCTGTCGAACATCTGCTTGCGGTAATCACAGGAAAACAGTCTTTCTGCCCCCCTGTAAATACTGATATGTATGATATTGTCATAGTAGACGTTCTCCACCCCCACCCCGTCATTGTTGTAGATGGTCTTGGTGACCTTATATTTCGTGGGGTTGATGGCAATATACCAGTGATAGCGCTGCCCACTGTAGACAACCACCGAGTCGCACTTCTGAATCTCCGACACCATGGTAAGCGTCTGAGCCTGCTCGTGGGTGAAATAGAGCGCATCGTTGGGGTCGTCGCTCTTCCGCAGTTTCACGATGTCGCCTGTCTGATTACGGAAATAGAACAAGTTGGCTGCCTGCTTTAAAATAGGATAAGGCTGTTTGTCGAGCACTAACGAATCGTTGACAATTTTGAAGTAGGCAGGCATGCTCGTAGAGTCGGGATAGAAGATGGTATCACCCTTTGCCCGGAACACTACTTCGTCAGTCTCACTGTCTATCCATATTCCCTGCAAGAGGGCTTTTGCCTGCCCGCTCTCGGCCGTCGACACCACGGCAACATTGTTCTTACGCTCACAAGAAACGAAGAGCAGGACAGAAAAATGAAGAATGAAGAATGCGGCAAATAGCAACATCCTCTTACCCATTACTGAGCGTGGCAACTGGCCACCCGACATTGTCATAGCGACAGCGTTCTCTTCATTCTGCATTCTTCAGTACCTGCACTTCGCCTTGCTTTCTTAAAAACTACTTGCCTATGCAATGATACTCGAACTCGTTTTCCTCAAGTTCCTCAATATCAAATATGTTACGTCCGTCGATGACCAGTGGACGATGCATAGCCTTCTTGATAACGCCCCATGTAGGCAGGCGGAATTCTTTCCACTCCGTGAGCAGCAACAAGGCATCGGCATCGAGCACGGCATCGTACATGTCGCGGCAGTAGGTCACTTTGTCGCCAATGCGCCGACGGCACTCGTCCATGGCGATAGGGTCATAGACACGGATAGAGCAGCCGGCATCGAGCAGTTTGCCAATCATTACCAGTGCGGTCGACTCACGCATATCGTCGGTTTCAGGCTTGAACGACAGACCCCATATAGCAATGGTCTTACCAGCCAGCGACTGTCCCTCGTAGGCCTTCTGCAACTTCTCGAACAGCACCGACTTCTGTCGCTCGTTCACGCGCTCCACGGCTTTCAGCACTTCCATCGAATAGCCGTTCTGGTCGGCAGTCTTTATCAGGGCCTTCACATCCTTCGGGAAGCACGAGCCGCCATAGCCGCAACCAGCATAGAGGAACTTTCGACCAATACGGGTGTCGGCACCTATACCTGCGCGTACCATATTTACATCAGCTCCCACACGCTCACAAAGATTGGCAATGTCATTCATAAACGAGATGCGGGTGGCCAGCATTGAGTTGGCAGCATACTTCGTCATTTCAGCCGAAGGAATGTCCATGAAGATGACGCGGAAATTGTTAATCAGGAAAGGCTTGTAAAGTTTTGTCAAAGCCTTTTTGGCTTTCTCGCTCTCTACGCCCACCACCACACGGTCAGGGCTCATGAAGTCCTTGATGGCGTTGCCCTCCTTCAGGAACTCTGGGTTCGATGCCACGTCGAAAGGCACGTCGACACCGCGTTTCTGCAACTCCTCTTCGATGGCTTGGCGCACCTTGCGGGCCGTGCCCACAGGAACAGTCGATTTCGTAACCACCACAAGATAGTGGTTCAGGTTCTGGCCAATGGTACGGGCCACCTGCAGCACATACTTCAAGTCGGCCGAGCCATCCTCGTCGGGAGGCGTACCTACAGCCGAGAACACAATCTCCTGATCGTCCAATACCGAAGCCAGGTCGGTGGTAAACTTCAGGCGTCCTGCCTTCACATTCTTCAACACCAGTTGGTCAAGGCCAGGCTCATAGATGGGAATCTCGCCCTGCTGCAACCGTTCAATCTTTTTCTCATCGACGTCGACACACGTCACGTTGACACCTGTCTCAGCAAAACAGGTGCCCGATACCAGACCCACATAGCCTGTACCTACAATAGCAATGTTCATGAATCTATAATAATAAGTTAATTACTCAAACAATTCTGCCTCACGCAACAAGGGTTGTTTCAGGTCCTTGTCGCTCAAGAGCATGTCCTTGGAATCAATGGGCCAGTCAATGCCTATCTCTGGGTCGTCAAAGCGTATGCCGGCCTCGGCCTGCGGAGCGTAGGGATTATCGACCTTATAGGTGAACACCGCCTCCTCGCTCAGCACCAGGAAACCATGGGCAAAGCCACGGGGAATGAAGAACTGGCGCTTGTTCTCCTCGCTCAGCTCTACCATGACATGCTGGCCAAAGGTGGGCGACGACTTGCGTATGTCCACAGCCACATCGAGCACCTTACCTTTAATTACGCGCACTAACTTTGATTGCGACAGTTCGCCTTTCTGGTAGTGCAGGCCACGCAACACGCCATAGCCCGATTTCGACTCATTGTCCTGTATAAACTCAACATGGCCCACGTGCTCTTCAAACTCAGCCTTCTTCCATGCCTCCATAAAATATCCACGGGCATCGTTGAAGACCCTTGGTTCTATCACAAATACGCCCTGAATAGCTGTTTTTATATACTCCATAGATAATTAGTACTATTTTTCAAGCTGCAAAATTACAAATATTATTCCAACCATGAAAACTTTTTCAGATGAAATTGAGAAATTCAATTCATTTTATTTGCGAATATCGGGAAAAAGCCGTAACTTTGCACTCGTGATTGAGCTTGAAAGACATATTGAGATTTTATTGTTAAGCAATGACTGCGTGATAGTCCCTGGCTTAGGAGGCTTTATGGCCCACCACGTGAATGCCAGCTATGACGAGGCTGAGAGCCTGTTTCTTCCGCCATTGCGCACACTGGGGTTTAATCCGCAACTTCAGCTGAACGACCATTTGCTCGTACAGTCGTATATCGAAGCCTACGACATCAGCTATCCCGAGGCACTGCGCCGCATAGAAGAGGAGGTGAGCGAGCTGAAGCAGCATATAGAAGCCACAGGGTTCTACGAATTGACCGACATCGGCGTGTTGCGCCTCAACAACGAGGGGCATTACGAGTTCGAGCCATGCGAGGCTGGCATCCTGACTCCCGACTACTACGGTCTGAGTTCGTTTGCCATGCAGCAGCTCAGCATTCAGCCACAGCAGGAAACCATCGTCATCGACGGCAAATCCATGGCGGCCACCGGCCATGAGGCCAAGCCAGCCCTTCTCCATACCCACAAGACTACAGCACAAGCCGCCAAGGGTACTACGGAAGAAGAGCATACCGACGGCCATGCCATCGTCATTCGCACATCATGGTTGCGCAATGCCGTTGCCATCGCAGCAGCCATCATGGCCTTCTTCCTCATCGGCACCCCCATCTCCAACAGCGATTCGACGATAGCCGTTCAGCAAAGCAGCATGGTTTCTGGCATCAATGGCAAGACAAGCCATTTGAAGACACCAACCCCCGAAAACGGGAAAGCCCTTCCTGCCGCCAAGGAAGAGAAGACCGCGGTGCCCGCCGCCCAGGCTGCCGATGCCAAGCCCGCTGTTACGAAAGAGCCGTCGTTCACCATTGTCATGGCCAGTGAGACACCGTTGCGCCATGCCGAGGAATTTATTGAACGGCTGAACAAGAAAGGTTTCACCCAGGCACGAACCATGAACATGGTGGGAAGCTCCAAGCTGCGCGTGGTCTACGAGACATTTGCCTCGCACGACGAAGCCCTGCAGCGCCTCAGGTCATTGCGCCAGCAAGACAAAGTGTTCAGCGAAGCCTGGATCCTGGAAATAAAATCTCCGAAATGAAACGAGTACGCTGCCCCAAGTGCGATCATTACATCACCTTTGATGAGACCAACTATGCTGCCGGACAGTCACTGGTGTTCCAGTGCGACCAGTGTGGCAAGCAGTTCGGCATAAGGATGGGCGTGTCGAAACTGCGGCAAACACAGAAAGAGGAAAACAAGGACGCGCTCTCCATGCAATCGCCTTCAGGCGAATACGGTAGCATCATCGTCATTGAAAACGTGTTCCATTTCAAGCAGGTGCTACCCCTGAAGATGGGCGAGAACACCATTGGCCGTTATCAGAAAGGCAATCCCATCACCACCCCTATCGAGACCGTCGACCCCAGCGTCGACCTGCTCCATTGCGCCATCAACGTCAGTCGCGACAAGCAAGGACGGTTGCGCTACACGCTCCGCGACACCAACAGCAACACCGGCACCTTTGTCGACAACGTCGAGATTCCGCCACGCGAGCGCCGCATCATCGAGGACGGACAGCTCTTCACCATCGGTGCCACCAGCATCATCCTGAGGGGAGCATAGCCTATCGCCCCCACCACAACCCCGGCAACACTCATCTACAAGCAACAATATGAAACACAGACTGCTACCCCTTTTCGCACTACTACTCCTTTCCGCTACCACACAGGCTGCCAGCGAGTTCGACAACCCTGACACCATCGTCGTTGCCCGCGACGGCACAGGCCAGTTCCGCAATATCGACGACGCCATCGAGGTGTGCCGAGCCTTCATGGACTACCACAAGGTCATCTACGTAAAGCGGGGCACCTACAAGGAGAAACTCATACTGCCTCAATGGCTGCAGAACATTGAGATTTGCGGTGAGGCCCCGGGCACAACCATCATCACCTGGGACGACCATGCCAACATACGAACGGCCGAGCGACCCAACGGCATAGGCACCTTCCGTACCTACACACTGAACATTCAGGGCAACGACATCACACTGAAGAACATCACCATCGAGAACAATGCAGCCCGCTTGGGACAAGCCGTGGCACTGTTCACCCAGGGCGACCGTCTGCACTTCGTCAACTGCCGATTCCTTGGCAATCAGGACACCGTCTATACTGGTACGGAGGGCACACGCCTGCTCTTCGACCACTGCTATATCGAGGGCACCACCGATTTCATCTTCGGCCCGTCGACGGCATGGTTCGAACAATGCCAGATCTACTGCAAGGCCAACTCATACATCACCGCCGCGTCGACACCTCAGACACGCAACTACGGCTACGTGTTCAACCAATGCACCATCACCGCAGCACCTGGCGTGACACAAGTCTATCTGGGACGTCCCTGGCGCGACTATGGCCACACGCTGTTCATGCACTGCACACTGCCCCGCGAGATTCGTCCGGAAGGATGGCATCACTGGGAGAAGCACCGCGAGCAGACCGCCCGCTACCAGGAGTTCGAGAACAAGGGCGAGGGAGCCGCCACGGAGAGACGTGCCAGCTGGAGCCGTCAGCTCACCAAAAAAGAAGCCAAGGAAATAACCCTGGAACGCGTGTTCCAGCTATCCGACAACTGGCTGCCCACAGTTAGCGGGAAATGAGAACGTAGCCGTCGAGCCTCGACAGCCTCCTATTGCAGGCCGTCGAGCTCACGCTTCAGGGCCTGCAATTCTTCTTTCACCCCTACCAGACGTGTAAGCACCTCCGCCTTGCGGTCGGCACCGTTGCGGTTAGCATTGATAACACGCTTGGCAGCAGCAAGCTTGAAGCCGCGCACCTTCACCATATTATATATAAGCTGCACCTGCTCAATATCCTTCTTCGAGTATTGACGAACCTTGTTCGGGCCCGCCGTCTTAGGACGCAGGTAGGGAAACTCTGTTTCCCAGTAGCGCAACGTGCTTTCGTTCAGGCCGAACATCTCGGCCACCTCCTTGATGGAGTAGTACAACTTCAAATCCTTGTTCAGATTCAGTGCCATAGCCTTTCAGTTTTTTCGTTTACAGACTGTGCTCAATGCTATTCGGCAATGATCCAGTCCTCGGAAGTACGGGTATCGGAGCAACAATCCACAAGCTTAGCCTATGCGCACCTCCTGGTTGGGGATTGACAGCGTATAGACACCTCCCTCGCGGTCGTAGTCCTTGATGGTGAGATAGCCACTCTGGTAGAGCAGGGGCTTCAGTTGCAAAATTACGAATTATTCCTGAAACAGCCAAACTTTTAAGCCTGAATTATGATTTTGTGTCAGATTTGTGTCAGATTTGTGTGAGATTTGTGTAGATTTATGTTCCTTCCTAACTGAACCTTCCTTTAATGTTTCACGCATCAATACGCATCAGTAGAAACATTGCATAACAAACTGACTGTCAGTTAGTTATAATTCATACTGAATTAGGCTGTAATTCGTGTCGAATTGTCTTCAAATTCATATTGAATTAGGCGATGGTTCGGCACGAATTGCCAGACAGCATTACCTCGGCCGTGAAACATTGAGGGCCTGCCACCCACAACTCTTAGCATCTATGCTGTTTACTCCCAGCAAGCATGCTGTTTATTCCTGGCAAGTATGCTGTTTAACAAAATCTTTATTTATGTTAGATTTACGAAGATTTATGTTCAAAAGTTTAATTCGTTTGATTCGTTTGATTCGTGTTCGTAACAAAAATTACGGTCTTGTTTTGAGAGGAACATAAATCTACACAAATCTGACACAAAATCTTTACATGCATCTCGAACACGAATCTCTCGAATCTGACGAATTCTATTTGTTTATTCGAACACGAATCACACGAATCTGACGAATATTTTATTTGTATCATGCGCAGCCATTTATGTTTGATTTTTTGGAGATTTATGTTCAAAAAGAAAACATCTTGTCTGCGACGCTACACTACACGAATGACCATAAATGTCCCATAAATATTTATGAGTAATTCATGTATATTCATGAGCATTCATGTAGCGTCGCAGACATTAATAAGAGGGCCTGCCACCCACTTTCTTACCGTGGGGACAGGCCCTGTTCATGCAGTCTCAGAGAGACGCGAGGCTACTCCTCGTCTGCCCAAATGCTACCACGCGAAAGAGCGTCGCCTGTAGCAGCCTTGTCGCTGAATGTTGCCTCGCCGCCTTCATCATTCAGAACGTTACTCAGGTTCGAGGTGGCAATCATTTCTTCTGTTTCCATGTCGCCGATGATGACCATCGGGGTCTCATATAGCTTTTTCATAATCTTCATTGTGTTTTTAAGATTTGTAAAGTTACTTAATCACTACCTTCTTGCCATTCTTGATGAAGATGCCCTTCTGGGCGCCATTCACCAACTGACCGTTCAGGTTGTAGACAGCGCTACCATTCTGGACAGTATTCACGCTGTTGATGCCAGTGGTCTCGTCAAACGTGATGTTCAGACGGGCTGCATCGGCAGTAGAGCTGAGATATGCGCGGTTGGTGGCAACAGTCTGACCGTTGGCCTTGTAGAATGCTGCGACACCGTCGACCACGTTCAGAATATAGTTGTAGGGACCGTCGCCAGTTTCCACGGCAGCACCAGTGCCACGGACGAAGGCATTGTCTGCATCGGCCCAAGCCTCGACGCCAGAGACAACGGGAACGCCATAGCTACCAGCATCACCCTTCAGCAGTACGCCCTCACCGGCAGGAACGGTTGTAACCTTCGTGAAGGTGATGGTCTGTCCGCTTACAGTAGCCTTATAGGCAGTGAGACCGGCGACATTGCTGTAGTCAAGGGTATTGTCGCTCACGTAGGTAGCGAAGCCTGCATTGGTAATAGTAATCGTCTCTTGTGCATCAGGAGCTTTGTAAGCAGCCTCGATAGCCTTGCCGGCGGCGATGTAGTTAGCATCACTCAGCGTTGAAAGAGCTGTGACAGCAGCATCCTGTGCAGCTGCATCAATCGTGTTATACTGGAATGTGCGAGCCTCCTCGGTCAAATTGGCAGCAATCTCGCTGGTCAGCGTAGCGCTCTCATAGGTATAGACGAAGTTCTTCCAAGATACCCAGTTCACATTAGCACCGATAATCTTCACACCGATGGTGAGCTTGCCATCCTCACCTACAAATCCATAGACAACAGGGTTGTCATACACACCGTTGGTGCATGCTGTACCATTGTAAGCACGCTCGATAGCGTCATTAGCGAAGATGAACGATCCTGCGGGTGTTGCACCACCAGCTTCGTTGAGCGAACGGATAAGTGCGGTAACCTTGTAGTAGCCAGGAGTCAGCCCCTCAACGGTGTAGCTCATCGTAGCATCAGTAAGATTAGTGCCTTTGGCAATCCAGTTCTGGGTAAACGGAGTGGTCATGCCAGAACCGTCAGAATTACCCTCAACAGACCATGTATTTACCACGAATGAACCATTGTTGCCAGTGGTTGTCCAAGCAGTAATATTGTTGCCCTTCAGTGGAGCCACGACATCGTTATAGGCAGCAAGTGCAGCCTCCAGAGCCTCCTTGGCAGCAATCAGGGCAGCCTTATCGGTCTCGTCAACGGTAGCGTATGTGGTGGCAGCAGTCTGTAGGTCACCTTGTACAGAAGCGTAGGCAACATCATTGGTCAGGGCAGTATTCACGTTTGCCAGTGCGAACTCATAGTCTGCGATGTAAGCAGAGAGATCTTCACCCTCACTGTACTTGACATTGTAGAACGACAGCCAGCTAATGTTACTGTTCGCAGCTACGGTGATAGTACCAGTAAGCGTACCTTCAGCGTCGGTCTGGCCAACAGCAGAGAAGTTGCCGATAAAGAACACACCACTGTTGAACTGTGCACCTGCAGAGATGTCGACAGCCGTACCGTCGCCCACCTGCATGGTGATGCCGTTGTCAATCTTCGTCTGATTGTTTGTCTGACGGACGCGGGCGCGGATGGTCAGCGAATAGGTGGCGTTAGGCAGCAAACCAGTGACCTTGGTCTGAATGGTGTTAGCACCAAGGCTATTGGCATCAGTAGTCCAATATTCGAAGAACGGGGTCAGGAACTCAGATCCGTCAGTGTTGCCTTCTGTCGACCATGTGTTGATATACAAGGCCTTATCGTAGTTATTAGCCTGTTCACCGCCAATTGTCCAGGTAGAGAGCAGGATGTCGTCGATATTGTTGCTGCTGTGCCAGCCAGTGCTGTAAGCTGCACTTTCTGTCAGTGTAGCAGCAGTGGCTGTTTCCAGCGTCTTGGCGTTGTAGCCAGCGAGCCATGTACCATAGTAGTTGTCATAAGCCGTCTGTGTATAGACATTAGTATTCTCCAACACGGCTCCCATCTTGTCAAGATATGCCTTTGTGTTAGCGTATGCAGCAATACTGTTGTTCACGGCATTCGTAGCATTTACAAGAGCTGAAGTGGCCTCTACAAGCGCATCTTGATTAGTCTTGTCAACAGAGCCGTATGTGGAAATAGCCTCAGTAAGCGGAGCCTTCAGAGAAGATTCGTATGGATCTGTTGCTTCTGCAGCGGTATTAGCATTGGCTAGAGCTGTCTCATAGGCTGTAACAAACTCTGTCAAATCAAGAGCTCCTACATAGTAAAGTCTGAAATTATCAACAACTGTCCATTCGGAACCGGCGTTTGTTGAACGTTTTACACCTACGGTGATGCTTTTGCCTGCTACTGTGGCAACAGCCGACTTGCCACCTTCAGTATAATTGGCAATATTGAGAAGAGCATTTGCGAAGTTATCACTGTTTACAGAGCCTGTCTTCGTAAAGGCTGTTTCTGTATCGTTAATATAGATGCGGGTATTTGTCGAGCCAAAGCCATCGCACGTAACATAATATTTGCCATTGGGAACTGTTGCAGTCTGGTGTAAGTCAAATGTGTTGTTCCACATCTCACAGCCAGTATTATTCTGACTTCCTGACTGAGGGCCACAAAGTACAAAATTGTTACCACCAATTTCATAAGTCCATCCGCCTGTGACAGACCCTGTCTTTTCACCAGGGTTATTTTCATAACCATCACAGTTACGTACAAAGTTAACACCACCCAAAAGGAAAGTCAAATCAATGGGATTTGCTTCCGATGCATTTTCCAGGTCGGCAGCAGCCAGCAGAGCCTCACGTGAAGCCAACTTCCAATAGCCGTAATCGTCTGTTGGGGCCGTGGAGGATGCAGACAAATCAGTGCTACCGTTTGTGGCAACCAAATAGCCAAATGAACCGTTGTTTATGGTATAAGTATTCGTCAAACCGTCAACAGCAGTAAATGTCCATTCTGCGCTTGATGAATCCACATAACCATTTGTTCCGAAATATTGTCCATTTCCTGTAGCGATGGTATAGGCACCATTACTTAGGGCGAGGGTACAATACAGACCATGGTCGTCAAGAGAGGCATGAGTACCCCAGTTGTTGCCACCAGTGAAATACTTTCCACTTCCTACATTGTACAGGAAATAGCCTCCTGCGGCAGCCTCACTTGCTGTCCAGGTTTGTGCGAATGCAGATGTCCCTAAGAATAGGGCACATGCAGCTACAATTAGTTTAAGTTTTTTCATAAAAATAAAATTAGTTAATAAAAAAGAGTAATTACTTCATTTACATGTATATTGGGTGCAAAGGTAGGCATTAATCGCGTGAAACATAGACCGCAGGTGTCGCCTATCGGTTAACATGTAAACAAACGGATAACAGAAACGTATAACTTGGAACGATTATCTAAACATTAATTGCCATATAACGTGGATAAAATTAGTGCTAATTAGTGGTGATTTGTTTCCAAAAAGAGGTTTGCGGCGATTCGCTGAATAGTTACGCCATGCGCAGCCATTTGTGTGAGATTTTTGTAGATTTATGTTTCAAAACATAATTCGTTAAATTCGTGTGATTCGTGTTCGTAACAAAAACGTGAGTACAACAGTACCAGCGAGACAAACAAATAGCATTTGCTTATCTCGCTGGTACCCAATTCTATAAGAGCAATCCTGCTCTCTAGTACTCGTCCTCGTTGAAGTTTAAAGCACATACTGAGTACCAACGAGTTACAATGCTCTGTGCCATTATTGTGCCACGAATTCTAGACATAAGATCAAAGATTATGCCAGGAGCTTCTTTACAATCTCAGAAATGACTCGGCCATCAGCCTTTCCTGCCAACTGCTTGCTGGCTGTGCCCATTACCTTTCCCATCTCCTTC
>CAJONO010000001.1 GCA_905235905.1 uncultured Prevotella sp. | reverse complement strand
ATGATGATACCAGAGTCCTGCATACCAGCGATGTGCTGAATCTGTCCGGAGATACCGCAGGCGATGTAAACCTTCGGATGAACGGTGACACCCGTCTGACCAATCTGGCGGTCGTGGTCGAGCCAGCCAGCATCAACAGCAGCGCGGCTGCCGCCTACCTCACCATGCAGCACCTTAGCCAACTGGAACAGCAAGTCGAAGTTCTCCTTGCAGCCCATGCCATAACCACCGGCAACAACAATGGGAGCACCCTTCAGGTTGTGCTTAGCAGCCTCTACGTGGTGGTCGAGCACTTTCACCACGAAAGCCTCAGGGCTTACATACTTGCTGACCTCAGGATAGACCACCTCGTTCCGTGCGACGGGGTTTTCCCCCGTCGGCTCATAAAACGCCTTCTGCATCACGCCACTACGGACGGTAGCCATCTGGGGACGGTGGTCGGGGTTCACGATGGTAGCCACAATGTTACCACCGAAGGCTGGACGAATCTGGTAGAGCAGCTGGTCGTAGCGCTTGCCGCTCTTGTTATCGTCGTACGGGCCAATCTCCAGCTCAGTGCAGTCTGCGGTAAGACCACTGGTCAGCGATGACGACACACGGGGACCGAGGTCACGACCAATCACGGTAGCACCCATCAGACAGATCTGCGGCTGCTCCTCCTTGAAGAGGTTCACGAGGATGTCGGTATGGGGAGCCGAGGTGTAGGGGAACAGTTCGGGAGCATCGAACACAAACAACTTGTCAACACCGTAAGGCAGAATCTGATCCTCCACTTTACCTGTAATACCAGTGCCTGCAACGACGGCGTGGAGCTCAACACCCAGCGTATTGGCGAGCTTGCGGCCCTTGGTCAGCAGCTCCTGAGATACTTCCTGTACCTGAGTACCTTCTATTTCACAATATACAAATACATTATTCATCTCTTAACCAATAATCTTTTCTTCCAACAATTCTTTGATCATACCCTCTACATCAGCATCTGAAGCCGTCAAAGTTTTCGACTCCTTAGCCTGGAACACGATGTTCTTGATGGCCTTCACCTTCGTGGGCGAGCCTGCGAGACCACACTGGTTCACGTCGCCATCCACGTCGGCCACGCTCCACTGGTTCAGCGTCAGGTAGGGGCGCTCTTCATAGAGTTTATCGTAGGGTGTGCCTTCGGCAGGCCTTTCCATCGGACAGGTGGCACGCTTGTACTTCATCACCAGCTTGGCGTTCTGGGGGCGGCAGGGAGCAGCACTTCCGTTCACGGTGATCACCACGGGCAGCGGAGCCTCGACGGTCTCAACGCCGCCGTCGATCACGCGCTTGACAGTTGCCTTGCCGTCTTTCACGGCGACAACCTCCTCGGCGTATGTCACCTGATTGAGTCCCAGCTTCTGGGCCACCTGCGGACCTACCTGGGCGGTATCGCCGTCGATAGCCTGACGGCCGCCAATCACGATGTCCACATTGCCAATCTTCTTGATGGCCGTAGCCAGAGCATAGCTGGTGGCAAGCGTATCGGCACCGGCAAACAGACGGTCGGTCAGCAACCAGCCCGTATCTGCGCCACGATAAAGTCCCTGACGGATAATCTCTCCTGCACGTGGAGGTCCCATCGTGAGGATTCCTACGGTTGAGCCCGGATTCTGCTCCTTCAGTCGCAGAGCCTGCTCCAGGGCGTTCAAGTCTTCAGGATTGAAGATGGCGGGAAGGGCAGCGCGATTCACAGTACCTTCGGCTGTCATGGCATCCTTTCCCACGTTTCGGGTGTCTGGCACTTGCTTGGCCAGCACTACAATTTTCAAAGCCATACTATAATAATAATGTGTATTTAAGAAATTTCTTGTTTGCCACTTTCTTAGCGGGTGCAAAATTACAACATTTTTGCCATGTGACAAAGTAAAAAGTGTAAAAACTGCACAATTGAATCGGAATCGTGCACGCTTTTGCCATTTTGTGCAGTTTTTTGTGTTTCCATTTTGTTTTTTTCTCACTTCGACCTGTGTGTTTTTCCATTCTTGGGACAAAAATTTGGTGGAATCGAAAACATTGCGTAACTTTGCACACATCTTGAATTATTTTTCTAAAGGCAATCATGAAGCGACTACTTACTACTATGGCAATGACTTCGCTGGCATTGATGGCCAGTGCCCAGAATTTTGATAACTTGCCCGACCCCATCGAAGACGTGAACAAGGTGGTGGACAACACCCCCGACTCAATAGCCAAGGCGCTCATGTCCCGACCAAAGCCAGGAAGCAGCCGCAAGGGAGCCAATCCCGTGCTCTTTCTCATTGGCAATTCTACCATGCGCAACGGTACGCGTGGCGACGGCTCGAACGGCCAGTGGGGCTGGGGCTATTATGAGAACAAGTATTTCGATGAAAACCAGATAACCGTTGAGAACCAGGCGTTGGGCGGCATGTCTACCCGTACCTTCTATACCGACCTGTGGCCTGCTGTGCGAGATGCGCTGAAACCAGGCGACTGGGTGGTCGTATCCATCGGCCATAACGACAATGGCGAGTTCTTCGACCAGAAGCGGGCTCGTGCGGTGATTCCCGGTGTCGACCCGGACACGATGTATGTCAGCTTTAACCAGCGCACCCAGCGGCAGGACACCGTCTATAGCTACGGTACCTATTTGCGCAGGTATATCCATGACATTCGCCAGAAAGGAGCCAACCCCATCCTGATGTCGCTGACGCCTCGCGATGCCTACGACGCCAAGGGCAAGACCATACGCAAGCCGCAGACGGAGTGGGCGGCCTACGTGGCGGCCATTGAGGGCGTACCCTTTGTCGACCTGAACGAGCGTTCGGGACAGAAGCTCGACTCGTATAGCCCGTGGAAGAAGCACTACCACTTCTACGGCGACAAGATTCACACGTCGAAATTCGGTGCTGAGATGAACGCCCGAAGTGCCGCCGAGGGGTTGTGGGAGAGCCAGAACCCACAGCTGAAGCCCCTGCAGGCCATGATGCGCAATGTGGTTGGCGAAAAGTGGATGGTGAATGGCGAAAGGAAGAAGCCCACCGTCTTCTTCACTGGCGACTCGACCGTGAAGAATGCCGACAACAGCGACGACGGCATGTGGGGGTGGGCCTCGCAGGCAGCAACCGTGTTCGACGAAAGCAAGATTGTGCTCGTCAATGCCGGGCGTGCCGGGCGCTCCACGCGTACATTTATTAAAGAAGGCCTGTGGGAGAAAGTCTACAACTCCTTGCAGCCGGGCGATTTTGTCACCATCGAGTTTGGCCATAACGACATCTGTCCCATTGACGACAAGAAGGCACGTGGCGTGATTGCCTCGGGAAGGGATACGATGCATGTCTATAAGCTGGAGAACGGTATCTACGAACTGGTCTACTCTTTCGGCTGGTATCTGAAGAAGATGATAGACGATGTGCGCGAGAAGGGCGCCACGCCCATCTTGGTGTCGCTGACCCCTCGCAACGAGTGGCCTGGCGGCAAGGTGGAACGGCGCGACGGTTCGTACGGCAAGTGGTATCGGGAGGTGGTCGAAGAGACGGGCGTGGAGTTTGTAGACCTGCATCATATCAGCGCCGATTTCCTCGACAAGAAGTTTGCCGTCAAGTCGCTGCCCAAGGACAAGGAGAAGGCCAGGGCGAAGATTGAGCAGCTGAAGGCAAAGGCTGGCAAGTATTTCAAGAAGGACCACACCCATGCCTCGAAGCTTGGCGCACAGATGAACGCCCAGAGTTTCGCCAAAGGGCTGCGCGAGAACAAGAGCGAATTGGCAAAGTATCTGAAATGACGTAAAGGCCCTCAAACAGGCCAATGTTTCACGGCCGAAAATAGGCTGTCTGGCAATTCATGCCAAACCATCGTCTAATTCGTTATGAATTTGAAGACAATTCGGCATGAATTACGGTTTAATTCAGTATGAATTGCAACCAATTGAAAATCAGATTGTTATGTTTGCTTTTTGCGGATGCGTATGAATGCGTGAAACATAAAAGCACCAGGAAACTCACGCTTCCTGGTGCTTGGTCGTTTTTTTAGAGCCAGCTCATTACTTCAAACCGCGATTGCGCAACGTAGTGTTCAGCAACAGCAGATACTTGCGATACTGCTTCTGGTCGAGCACGTAGTGCATGTAGCGCACGTCCTTCTTCACTGCCTTGTCAACGAGTGCTTCGCGCTCGTCTTTATTGGCATAAGCAGCAAGCATCATTTCTGCGCAGAACGTTGTGTGGATGTCCTGAACGGCCTCCATCTGGTCGAGTGTCAAGCCGAGCGTTACGGCCAGCTTGCGCATATTGACATTCATGTTGTAGGCCTCGACGTTCTCCACGTTCTTTGCGTTCTCGTTCTCAGCGTATGACGTCATTGTCATGCTGAGCATGGCTACTACCATCAGAATCATTTTTTTCATCTTTTTACCCTTTCTT